>JADKCZ010000001.1:0-313637 GCA_016718565.1 Anaeromyxobacter sp.
CCGCGCCGTCCTGATGGCCACCTCGCCCCTGTTCTTCAGGTGGTTCATGACCGGGCACGTGCCGGCCCTGCGCGCGGCGGGCTGGGACGTGCGGCTGGTCTCCGGGCCCGGCCCGGAGCTGGCCCCCTTCGCGGCGCAGGTGGGGGCGCCGGCCCACCCGGTGGCGCTGGAGCGCGAGATCCGGCCGCTGGCCGACCTGCGGGCGCTGCTGGAGCTGCTGGCGCTCCTCAAGCGGCTGCGGCCGGAGCTGGTGCACGCCAGCACGCCCAAGGCCGGGCTGTTCGGCATGCTGGCGGCCTGGCTGCTCCGGGTGCCGGTGCGCGTCTACCACTGCCACGGGCTGCGCTACGAGACGGCGCGCGGGCCGCTCCGGCTGGTGCTGGCGGCCGCCGAGCGGGTGGCCTGCGGCCTGGCCACCCAGGTGCTGGCGGTGAGCGGCTCGCTGGCGGAGGCGCTGGTGGCGCGCGGGCTGGCGCCGGCGGCCAAGGTCACGGTGCTCCACCTGGGCAGCGTGAGCGGCGTGGAGGCGGCCCACCGCTTCGTGCCGGCCCCGCCGGCGGCGCGGCGCGCGGCCCGGGCGCGCCTGGGGATCCCGCCGGAGGCGCGGGTGCTGGGCTTCGTGGGGCGGGTGGTGCGCGACAAGGGCATCCCGGAGCTGTGGCGGGCCTGGCTCGGCCTGCGCCAGGCGCTGCCCGACCTGCACTGGGTGCTGGTGGGGCCGGTGGAGGACGGCGACCCGGTGCCGCCCGAGGTGCTGGCCGGGCTGCGCGCCGACCCGCGGGTGCACCTCACCGGGCAGGACGAGGACACCCCGCCGCTCTTCGCCGCCATGGACGTGGTGGCGCTGCCGTCGTTCCGCGAGGGGTTCGGGCTGGTGACGGCCGAGGCCGGGGCCATGGGGCTGCCGGTGGTGGCCTCGCGCGTGACCGGCATCGTGGACGCGGTGGTGGACGGCGAGACCGGCACCCTGGTGCCGGCGGGCGACGAGGCGGCGCTGGCGGCGGCGCTGCGCCGCTACCTCACGGACCCGGCGCTGGCGGCGCGCCACGGCGCGGCGGCGCGGGCCCGGGTGCTGCGCGACTACCCGCCGGCGGCGCTGGAGGCGGCGCTGGTGGAGCGCTACCGGGCCTGGAGCGCGGCCAGCGCCACCGCGGCCACGGCCAGCAGCAGCCCCACCAGGTGAAGCCGCCGCACCGCCGCGGCGTGGCCCACCCCGGCCGCGAGCAGGCGGTGGTGCAGGTGGCCCTGGTCGCCCTTGAGCGGGTTCTTCCAGGCCAGCGCGCGGCGCACGAAGGCGAAGAGGGTGTCGCCGAGCGGCAGCGAGAGGGCCACCACCGGCACCAGCAGCGCCACCTGGCCGGGCGCCACCGCCGCCGCCCGGAGCGAGGCGGCGCCGAGCAGGAAGCCCAGCCCCATGGAGCCTGAGTCGCCCAGGAAGAGGGAGGCGGGGTGGCGGTTCCAGGGCAGCACCCCGGCGGTGGCGCCGAGCAGCGCGGCCAGCAGCACCACCAGGCCGCCCTCCCCGTTCAGCCAGGCCACCGCGCCCAGCGCCGCCGCCGCCAGCACCGCCTGCCCGGCGGCCAGGCCGTCGAGCCCGTCGAGCAGGTTGAGGGCGTTGGTCACCAGGGTGAGCCAGAGCACCGTGGCCGGCAGGGCGAGCGGGCCGAGCGCCAGCGGCCCCAGGAAGGGCAGCGCCACCGCCTCCAGGCGCCAGCCGGCCTGCCAGGCCACCAGCGCCGCCGCCACCTGCACGGTGAGCTTGAGGGGCGCGCCGGCCCAGCGCAGGTCGTCGTAGAGCCCGAGGCCGGCCACCAGGGCGCCGCCGAGCAGGAGACCGCCCAGGCCGTCCACCGCGCCGGGCGCGGCCGGCGCCAGGAGGAGCCAGGCCCCCAGCGCGGCGTGGAAGGCGGCCAGCAGGGCCACGCCGCCCAGCCGGGGCACGGCCCGGGTGTGGAGCTTGCGGGCCGGGTCCGGCTGGTCGAGCAGGCCGTAGGCGCGGGCCAGGTCGCGCACCGGCGGCGCGAGCAGGGCCGCCAGCAGGGCGGCCCCGGCACAGACGAGGAGTACGGTGAACACGGCCCTCCCGGGATGCGACGTTCCGTCCACTGTACGCGAACCCGGCCGCGGCCGGCCCTGCTATGATCCGGACTCATGGGATCACCAGCTTGCTCGGTCTGCGGCTCGACCCGCATCCGTCGCGCCCGCATGCGGGCGGGCTGGCAGCAGCTCCTGAAGAAGCACACGCCGCTGCGCCGCTACGCCTGCGGGGAGTGCCAGCACCGCGGCTGGACCTACGGCCGCCTGCCGCACAGCGAGCACCCGGAGGAGCAGGAGGCGCGGCGGCAGGAGCTGCCGGTGGCGGAGGGCCGCCGGCTGGAGCGCCGCGACCACCGCTCCCGCCGCGACCGCCGCTTCCGCGTCTCGGGCGCGGTGGTGCTGGCGGTGGTGCTCGGCTCGGTCATCGCCGGGCTGATCGGGCTGCTGGGCCGGAAGTGGTAGGGAGGCGGGAGGCGCCGGGGCGGGGCGCTCACCCACCCAGCCGGTAGCGCGCCGCCCTCGTCTTCCCCTGGCGGACCAGGAAGGGCGCTCGCCCGAGGTCGCGGCTGGCCTGGCGCGGGGAGGTGCGGCCCCCAGCACGGGCAACTGGAGACGAGTTCCAGGCCGCTCATTACATTACGCTGTCTTGACTTTTACGGCATGACTGCGTCATGACCATCCGTATGGTCTCGAAGCTCCAGGCCGTCGAGCACTTCCACCTGCAGGTCGCGAGGCTGCTGCTCTCGGGGCCCGACAAGGGCGCCTTCGCCATCAAGGGCGGATGCAACCTCCGGTTCTTCTTCGAGAGCCTCCGCTACTCCGAGGACATCGACTTCGACATCGGCGAGCGAGTCCCGGTCCATGTCCTGAAGGACAAGGTCGCCAGGCTCCTGGCCGGGCCGGCGCTCACCCTGGCCCTGCGGAACCGTGGGATCCAGGTGGGCGCCGTCTCGGCTCCCAAGCAGACGGAGACCACCCAGCGCTGGAAGGTCTCCCTGACCGTGGAGGGGAGCGCGGTGCCGCTGCCGACGAAGATCGAGTTCTCCCGCCGGGCCGCCTCCGACGAGGCCGTGCTGGAGGTGGTCTCTCCGAGCGTCCTGGCGGAGCACCAGTCGATGACCTTCCTCGCGCCGCACTATCCGCTCGCGGCTGCGCTGCGGCAGAAGGTCGAGGCCCTGGCCGATCGCCGGGAGGTCCAGGCGCGGGACGTCTTCGACCTGGGGGCCGTGCTCATCCCCAGGACGGGAGGCAAGACGGAGCCGCTCACCGGGGTCCGCGCCGACATCACGGCGGCTTTGGAGCGGGCCCTGACCCTCTCTCACGCCGACTACGTGAGCCAGGTGGTGTCGTACCTGCACCCGGACCACCGGGACACGCTCGGCTCCTCCGAGTCCTGGGACGCCATCCAGCTGAAGGTCGTCGAGTACCTGGACGTGGCGTCGAGCCGCCTCCGGGAGCCAGCGCGATGAGGGCCACGGTCGCGCTCGGCCGGCTCCGGTCCCTCCGCGTCCCGGCCGTGACCACGGCCGACGCCGCGGTCGCGCTCGGCCTGACGGTGACGGCCGCCAGCCAGGCCCTGCGCCGGCTCGCCGCGGCGGGCCTGGTGACGCCCGTTCGCAAGGGGCTCTGGGCGCTGCGCGAGTCCCCGGACGCGCTCACGCTGGCGGACTACGTCACGATGCCCCACCCGAGCTACGTCTCCCTGCAGAGCGCCCTCTACCTGCACGGGATGATCGATCAGATCCCCGCCGCGACGTACCTCGTGTCGCTGGGGCGCAGCGCCCGCCTCCGCACCAAGGTCGGTCCGTACAGCGTCCACCAGGTCGCTCCGGCGCTGTTCGGCGGCGCGGTGCTGGATCCCCGCACCGGCGTCAGGCTGGCCACACCCGAGAAGGCGCTCGTCGACTTCCTCTACCTGTCCACCACCAGGTCCCGGCTCTTCGCGCGGCTGCCGGAGCTGGAGCTCCCGGCCACCTTCAGCGCGCGAGCGGCCCGCGCATGCTGCAGTGCCTGGGAGCTATGCCAACCCTTGAACCCGGCCGCGCGGCTGGTCATATTTCTTCCATGGCACTCTCCCGGAAGAAGGCCGCCGCGCTAGCGCTCGACCCGGTCATGAACAAGGCGCTCAGCCGCGCCGCCAAGGACCGCGGCATCTCCCGCGCCGAGTTCGTGCGCCAGCAGCTCTCGCTGGTGCTGGAGCAGTACATGGATCACCCCAAGCCGCGGTGTGCCGGCCTGGCGAAGGGACCCATCCCATTCCCATACGGAGAGGAGGACACCTTCAAGGACCTGGAGGCCTGATGGATCCCGCCCTCATCTGCTCCGCCGCGCGCATGAGATGGTAGAACCCAAGCCAGGATGATCTCCCTCACCGTCCTGGTCCCCGTCTACAACGAGCAGCACCTGGTGGCGGCCTCGCTGGAGCGGCTGCTGGTGCTGGAGACCTCGCCGCGCCTGTCGCGGGTGCAGGTGGTGGTGGTGGACGACTGCTCCACCGACCGCACCGCCGCGGTGCTGAAGGAGTGGGAGGCGAAGATGGCGGCGCGCCCCGCACCGGCGCAGGAGCCGGGGGCCACACCGGGCGAGCGGTCGGGGGCCGGCCCACGCATCGAGTGGACCTTCCTGCGCCACCCGGTGAACGGCGGCAAGGGCGCGGCGGTGCAGACCGCCCTGCGCCAGGCCAGCTGCGACGTCACGGTGATCCACGACGCCGATCTCGAGTACCACCCCCGGGACCTGCTGCGCTTCCTCCCGGTGTTCGAGGACGAGGGGGCCGACGCGGTCTTCGGCTCGCGCTTCGCCGGCGGCGAGGCGCGGCGGGCCCTGCTGTTCCGCCACGAGCTGGGCAACCGGCTGCTCACGTTCATGACCAACTGGGTCACCAACGTGAACCTCACCGACATGGAGACCTGCTACAAGGCCGTCCGCACCGAGCTGCTCCGGTCGATCCCGCTGGTGTCCAGCGACTTCCGGCTGGAGCCGGAGCTGACCATCAAGCTGGCCAAGCGCGAGGCGCGCCTCTTCGAGGTGCCCATCTCCTACTCGGGGCGCACCTACCAGGAGGGCAAGAAGATCGGCTGGCGCGACGGCGTGAAGGCCATCGGCGCCATCCTGCGCTTCTGGTGGTCGGACCACGTCTACCGGGAGGATGCGTACGGCTCGCAGATCCTGGGCCGGCTGGCGCGGGCCCCGCGCTTCAACGCCTGGATGGCCGACACCATCCGCCCCTTCTGCGGCCGCAGCGTGCTGGAGATCGGCTCGGGCACCGGCAACCTGACGCGCCGGCTCATCCCGCGCGACCAGTACGTGGCCTCGGACATCAACCCGCTCTACCTCTCCAGCCTGCGCAGCCTCACCGCCGACCGGCCCTACCTGGACGTGGCGCTCACCGACGTGACCCGCGGCGACAGCTTCCCCCGGCGCGAGGGCGGCTTCGACACGGTGGTGTGCCTCAACGTGGTGGAGCACGTGGACGACGACGTGGGGGCGCTGGTGAACATCCGGGCGGTCCTGGCCGCCGGCGGCCGCGCCATCGTGCTGGTGCCGCAGGGGCCGGAGGTGTTCGGCACGCTCGACGAGGTGCTGGGGCACAAGCGGCGCTACACCAAGGCCACGCTGGCGGCGCTGGCCGCGGCGGCGGGGTTCGAGGTGGCGGAGCTGCTGGAGTTCAACCGGGTGGGCCGGCCGGCCTGGTGGCTCAACGGCAGGCTGCTCAAGCGGCGCGACTTCGGGCTCTTCCAGATCATGGCGCTCAACCTGCTGACGCCGCTCTTCCGGCTGGTGGACCGGGCGCTGCCGTTCGAGGCGCTGTCGCTCATCGCGGTGCTGCGGCCCACGGGCGTGGCGCCGCCGGTGGGTGGCGCCTAGAACCGGAGGCCCACGTGTCCGACCTCCTCCCCGCCATCCGCGCCCTGGCCGCCTTCGACCCGCCGAAGGAGCTGCCGCCCTGCGACCTCGACGCGCTGGGGCGGGTGCTCATCGCCCACGGCCTGGCGGCGCAGGCCAGCTACCACATCGAGCACACCCGGCTGGCCATCGGCCTGCCGGACGCCTTCCGCGAGTCGCTGCTGGCCATCTTCCAGGGCACGGTGAACGACAACGTGCTCAGGCTGGTGACCCTGCGCAACGTGCTGAAGGACGCGCCGGACGTGCCGGTGGTGCTGCTGGACGGCGCGGCCTACGTGGACTGGCTCTACCCGCACATGGCCTGGCGTCCGGTGAGCGACCTGCGCCTGGCGGTGCGCGGCCGCGACGGCGCGGCCTTCGCGGCGGCGGTGGCGGGCGGCCTGACGCTGGAGCGGACCGAGCACGACGGGCGGGTGGCGGTCTTCTCCGACGGCCACCTGGAGCTGGCGCTGCAGGAGGGGCTCTGGCCGGGGGCGGTGGAGGACGAGGCGCTCTACGCCCGCGCCGCGTCCTACCGGGCCTTCGGGCCGCTGGCCTTCCGCCCCTCGCGCGAGGAGGCGTTGCTGTGCGCCACCGGCGACCTGGCGCTGCAGGGGCTGTGGGCGCCGCTGGTGCGCTACCTGGACTTCCGCGAGCTCCTGCGCTGCGGGGCGGACCTGGCCTACGTGCGGACCCGGGCCGAGGCGCTGGGGCTGTCGCGGGCGCTGCACGGGGCCTGCGAGCTGACGGCCTGGTTCTTCCCCGAGGTGGCGGCGGAGGCGGAGGCCCTGAAGCCGCACCTGGGCGCGGTGGAGCGGGCGGCGCTGGAGCAGGTGATTGACGCGGCGCGCGATCCCGAGCGGCTGCGCCACCTGCGGGGCACCGAGCAGGCGGCCAGGCTGCTGGTCGCGCCTTGATGGGGTCGGGCTGACTCGGGGCCACTCGACGCTGCGTACCAGTCGGGTCGTTGGTGTTACATCTTTGTCCAGTCGCACCTATCTTGTCCGGGTGGAACAGGCCACCTGCGCGCGCTGCGGCTCGACCAACGTCCGCCGCGCCCGCCACAAGACCATCTGGAAGCGGCTGTACTCGGCCGTGACGGGCGAGGCCCGCTACGCCTGCCAGGCCTGCCACCACCGCGGCTGGACCGTGGGGGCGCTGGCGGCCTACGAGGCGCGCACGCCCAGGCCCGGGCGGGTGGCGCCGGGCCGGCCACTGGAGGACCGCGACATCCGGGCCTCCAGGGAGGCGCGCTTCCGCACCACCGGCCTGGTGCTGGCCGCGGTGGCCGTGGGCGGCTCGCTGGCGGCCACGCTGGCGTGGCTGCTGGGGTAGGAGCAGGGCGCGGAGTTCGAGGCGCGCCCAGGGGCCCCCTCCCGTTCGTACCGAGCGGAGCGCCGGCCCGGCCGGCGCGGAGTCGAGGTACGCCCTGCGGCCGTGGGTGGCTCCTCGACTCGGGGGCGCCGCGCGCCCCTGCGCTCGTGCCGAACGGGCGGCGAGTGCCCGTGCTAGCCTGCGACCCGCCATTTTCCCCGAGGATTCCTCATGAAGATCGCGGTCATCGGCACCGGCTACGTGGGCCTCGTCACCGGCACCTGCTTCGCCGAGACGGGCCACACCGTCACCTGCGTGGACCTGGACCAGGCCAAGGTGGCGCTGCTCAAGGGCGGGGGCATCCCCATCTACGAGCCGGGCCTGGAGGAGCTGGTGAAGCGCAACGTGAAGGAGGGGCGGCTCTCCTTCACCACCGACTACGCCGAGGCGGTGCCCGGCGCCGAGGTGGCCTTCATCGCGGTGGGCACGCCCCCGGGCGAGACCGGCGAGGCCGACCTCACCTACGTGCTCGGCGCCGCCGCCTCCATCGGCCAGGCGCTCACCGGCTACTGCGTGGTGGTGAACAAGTCCACCGTGCCGGTGGGCAGCGCCGACAAGGTGCGCGAGGTGCTGGCGCGCGCCACCACCGTGCCCTTCGACGTGGTCTCCAACCCGGAGTTCCTCAAGGAGGGTGCCGCCATCGACGACTTCATGCGCCCGGACCGGGTGGTGGTGGGCGTGGAGGGCGAGCGGGCCCGGGGCGTGATGGCCGACCTGTACGCGCCCTTCACCCGCGCCGAGCAGCCGGTGCTCTTCATGGACCTGCGCTCGGCCGAGCTCACCAAGTACGCCGCCAACGCCATGCTGGCCACCCGCATCTCCTTCATGAACGAGATCGCCACCCTGTGCGACCGGCTGGGGGCGGACGTGGACGCGGTGCGGCGGGGCATGGGCTCGGACCGGCGCATCGGGCACCCGTTCCTGCACGCCGGGGCCGGGTTCGGGGGGAGCTGCTTCCCCAAGGACGTCCGGGCCCTGATGACCACCGCCCGCTTCATCGGGCTCGACTTCGACCTGCTGCGCGCGGTGGAGCGGGTCAACGAGCGGCAGAAGCGCTCGCTGGTGGAGAAGGCGCTCAAGCACTTCGGCGGATCGCTGGCCGGCAAGCAGTGCGGCGTCTGGGGCCTGGCGTTCAAGCCCAAGACCGACGACATGCGCGAGGCGTCGTCGCTCAACATCATCTCCGGCCTGGTGGGCGCGGGCGCCAAGGTGAAGGCGCACGACCCGGTGGCGCGCGAGGTGGCGGCCCGCATGCTGCACGGCACGGTGGAGCTGGTGGAGGAGCCCTACGCCGCGGCGGCGGGCGCCGACGCGCTCTTCCTGGTCACCGAGTGGAACGAGTTCCGCCAGCCGGACTGGGCGCGCCTCAGGTCGCTGATGCGCACGCCGGTGCTCTTCGACGGGCGCAACGTCTGGGACGCGGCCAAGGCCCGGGCGGCCGGGTTCACCTACTACGGGATCGGGCGGAGGCAGCCGGCTTGAGGCCGTGCCCTCCCCCGGCTATCGTCGCGCCGTGAGCCGCATCGCCGCCGACCTGCGCAGGGAGACCGCGTCCGCGGACCTGAAGCTCACGCCGGGTGAGCGGCTGGAGCGGGCCCTGCGGCTCGGCGACTCGGACGCGGCGCTGTACGCGGCGGCCCACGGGCTCGACCTCGAGGCGGCGCGCAGCGCCCTGCAGCGCCAGCGCGCCGTGGGCAGGCGCCCCTCCCGCTGCGCGGAGCGCTGATGGAGGCGCTCCTCGAGGAGGTCTCCCGCCACCTCTCGGGCCGCGGCGTGCGCCACGCGCTCATCGGCGCTGGCGCGCTCGCGGTCCACGGGGTGAGCCGCTCGACCTTCGACCTCGACCTGCTCGTGACCGACCAGGCGGTGCTCCAGGCGGCCTTCTGGGCGGAGCTGGCCGCGGCCGGCGCCGCCGTCGAGACCCACCTCGGCGACCACGACGACCCGCTGGCCGGCGTGGTCCGCCTGGCCAGGGCCGGGACGCGCAGCGTGGACGTGGTGGTGGGGCGCCACGCCTGGCAGGGGGAGCAGCTGTCGCGGGCCAGGAGCTTGACCGTGGGCGCGGCCGCCATCCCCGTGGTGACCCCGGCGGACCTCGTCCTGCTGAAGCTCTTCGCCGGCGGCCCCCAGGACGCCTGGGACGTGGAGCAGCTCCTGGCCGTCGCGGGGCACCCGGACCTCGCGGCGAACGTCGAGGCCATGCTCCCCAGGCTCCCTGCCGCGGCCACGGCGCTCTGGCGGCGCATCACCGCCGCGCGCTGAGGTGCCGCGCGCTCACGCGCTCGGCGTCTTGCCTCTCGACAGCAGCAGGATCACGCCGGCGATCTCCTCCTTCACCAGCGCCAGGCGCTTCCCGACGTCCAGCGTCTCCAGCACCTGGTAGCGGGCGGCCGGCTCGCTGATGGCGGCGGCGGCCACCAGGTCGGCCATGGCCCCGGGCACGCGCATGCGGGCCACCGCCGCGGCCAGCTGTCCGGCGCCGGACTCCGGCGGCAGGAGGCCGGCCAGCTCGTAGACCAGCTGGCCCAGGGCCTCCACGTCGCCCTGCAGCGGGCCGGCGCCCGAGGCCGGGTAGACGTCGTGCAGCAGCTCGGCGCGGAACTCGCGGTAGGGGTGGCCGCGGTGCAGCTCCTCCAGCAGCCGCACCCGGGTGGCGCCCTGCACCACCAGATCGATGGTGCCGTCCTGGTTGACCTGCTCGGCCACCACCAGGCCGGCCCCGGCCACGGGCCTGAGCGCGGGGCGCTCCTGCATGGCCTCCTCGGGGTCCACCAGGGTGGGCACCGCCAGCACCCGGTCGCCCGCCAGCACGGCGGCGCCCAGGGCGCGGTAGCGGGGCTCGAAGAGGTGGAACGGCGCCGGGGCGCCCGGCAGCAGCACCACCCCCGGCAACGGGAAGACCTTGAGGGCGGCGCAGGCCTCGGCGAGCGCCGCCCTCGGATCGTGCGGAGCGGTGCGCTCCGCGGTCACGTCAGCTGCCCTTGACGTTCGACTCGATGCGCATCCCGTAGAACGACCGGTAGACGAACACCAGGGCCACGGCCAGGAAGACGAACGACAGGGCGATGCGGAGCGCGCCCTGGCCGCCGGCGGTCATCTGCAGCGCCAGCTCCACGGCCAGCAGGCCGAAGAGGGTGGTGAACTTGATGACCGGGTTCATGGCCACCGAGGAGGTGTCCTTGAAGGGGTCGCCGACGGTGTCGCCGACCACGCAGGCGTCGTGCAGCGGCGTGCCCTTGGCCTTCAGCTCGGTCTCCACGATCTTCTTGGCGTTGTCCCAGGCGCCGCCGGCGTTGGCCATGAAGAGCGCCTGGAAGAGGCCGAAGAAGGCGATGGAGATGAGGTAGCCGATGAAGAAGTACTCGTCGAGGAAGGCGAAGGCCAGGGTGGCGAAGAACACCACCATGAAGATGTTCCACATGCCCTTCTGCGCGTACACGGTGCAGATCTCGACCACCTTCTTCGAGTCCTCCACCGAGGCCCGCTCGGCCCCGCTGTCGAGCTTCATGTTCTTCTTGATGAACTCCACCGCCCGGTAGGCGCCGGTGGAGACCGCCTGGGTGGAGGCGCCGGAGAACCAGTAGATGACCGAGCCGCCCAGCAGCAGGCCGAGCAGGAACATGGGCTCGAGGATGGAGAAGTGGCCGGCCACGCCGTCGAGCAGCGCCTGCAGCTTGACGATGTCGAGCGGGCCCTCGCCGCCGTGCCCGCCGGCGTTCATGTTGGCGATGGTGACGATGATCGAGAAGATCATGGTGGTGGCGCCCACCACGGCGGTGCCGATGAGCACCGGCTTGGCGGTGGCCTTGAAGGTGTTGCCGGCGCCGTCGTTCTCCTCGAGGAACTCCTTGCCCTTCTCGAAGTTGGGCTCGAAGCCGTAGTCCTTCTGGACCTCGGCCTTGATGCCCTTGATGTTCTCGATGAGGGAGAGCTCGTAGACCGACTGCGCGTTGTCGGTGACCGGGCCGTAGGAGTCCACCGCGATGGTGACCGGGCCCATGCCGAGGAAGCCGAAGGCCACCAGGCCGAAGGCGAAGACGGCCGGGGCGGCCATGATGGCGTTGAAGCCGGTGGTCTTGGAGACCAGGTAGGCGATGCCCATGAGCACGGCCATGACCAGGCCGAGCCAGAAGGCGGAGAAGTTGCCGGCGGTGAGGCCCGCCAGCACGTTCAGGGAGGCGCCGCCCTCCTCGGAGGCCTTGACCACCTCGCGCACGTGGCGCGAGTTGGTGGAGGTGAAGACCTTGACCATCTCGGGGATGATGGCGCCGGCCAGCGTGCCGCAGGTGATGATGGCCGAGAGCTTCCACCACAGGGTGGTGTCGCCGTTGAGCTCGGGGATGAGCAGCCAGGAGACCAGGAAGGTCAGCACCACCGAGACGACGGAGGTCAGCCACACCAGGTTGGTGAGCGGGGCCTCGAAGTCCATGTGGTCGGCGTTGCCCCAGCGCGACTTGGCGTAGGCCTCGTTGAGCCAGTAGGAGGCGATGGAGGCGATGACCATCATGATGCGCATGGCGAAGATCCAGACCAGCAGCTGGGTCTGGATGGTGGCCGGGGCGACCGCCAGCAGGATGAAGGAGATGAGCGCGACGCCGGTGACGCCGTAGGTCTCGAAGCCGTCGGCCGAGGGGCCGACCGAGTCGCCGGCGTTGTCACCGGTGCAGTCGGCGATCACGCCGGGGTTGCGGGCGTCGTCCTCCTTGATCTTGAAGACGATCTTCATGAGATCGGAGCCGATGTCGGCGATCTTGGTGAAGATGCCGCCGGCGATGCGCAGCGCCGAGGCGCCCAACGACTCGCCGATGGCGAAGCCGATGAAGCACGGGCCGGCGATGTCGCCCATGAAGAGCAGGATGAAGAGCATGATCAGCAGCTCGACGCTGATGAGCATCGTGCCGATCGACATGCCGGCCTGCAGCGGGATGGCGTAGGTGGGGAAGGGCTTGCCGCGCAGGGAGGCGAAGGCGGTGCGGCTGTTGGCGTAGGTGTTCACCCGGATGCCGAACCAGGCCACGCCGGACGAGCCGAGGATGCCCACCACCGAGAAGGCCAGGATGATGGCCACCTTGGCGGGGCCGAAGCCCTCGGAGAGCACGCCGAAGTAGAAGACGATGATGACGGCGATGAAGGCCCAGAGGATGGCGATGAACTTGAACTGCGTCATCAGGTACGTCTTGGCCGTCTCGTAGATCAGCTCGGAGATCTCGAGCATCGACCGGTGCACCGGCAGGTTCTTGAGCCGGGTCGAGATGGAGAGGCCGAAGACCAGGCCGGCGGCCGAGACCAGCAGGCCGATGGCCAGCAGGTACGAGCCGCTGATGGCCCCGCCCAGGAAGCGCTCCGCGCCGAGATCCGGGAGCTTCAGGTTGGCCTCGCCGCCGGAGGCGACGACGAGCGACGTGATGAGCGAAGACAGGTTCATGGCGTGGACAGTTCCCTCTCCAGGAAATCGAGAATCCCTACGAAAAACAGGCCTGATACGCCATGAGGCGCCGGCCGAAGGTCATGCGGGGTGCGGAATCTACTAGGGCAGAAAGCGACTTGTCTAGTCCGCGGCCGACGGGGGGCGGATCAGGCAGGTT
Source organism: Anaeromyxobacter sp. (assembly GCA_016718565.1). Classification (NCBI taxonomy): domain Bacteria; kingdom Pseudomonadati; phylum Myxococcota; class Myxococcia; order Myxococcales; family Anaeromyxobacteraceae; genus Anaeromyxobacter; species Anaeromyxobacter sp. Next base: position 12,882 of record JADKCZ010000001.1, read on the forward strand.
CTGGTGGCTCCCCAGCTGGACCGCGGGCACGTGGTCCCCTCACCCCTGCCCTCTCCCCGGAGGGGAGAGGGGGACTCAACATGCGGGCGTCCCCCTCACCCCTGCCCTCTCCCCGGAGGGGAGAGGGGGCTCAACATGCGGGCGTCCCCCTCACCCCTGCCCTCTCCCCGGAGGCAGGGCGGGCGCATCTAAACCCCATAGAGATCGATCCCTTGGCGGGGTTGATCGACAAGGGTGCCGGCACGTGATCGATTCCGGGGATGTCCTCAGGCAAGCCTCCCCGGGTGTTCGAGCACATCGTTGAGACGTTCGGCGGGCTGGAAGACGCATCGACCGAACCAAGCGGCACTCCCTCGTCAACGTCCTGGTGATGGCGCTCTGCGGGACCCTCTGCGGAGCGGAGGGCTGGGACGAACTGGTCGACTTCTGCGAGGCCCGGCGGCGGTGGCTCGAGACCTTCCTCGACATGCCGAGCGGGATTCCATCAGCCGACACGTTCCGGCGCGTGTTCGAGAAGCTCGACCCGGCTGCCTTCCAGGAGCGCTTCACGAGGTTCGTGTCGGCGCTCGCGCGAGACCTGTCCGGCGAAGTGGTGGCGATCGACGGCAAGACGTTGCGTGGGCTCGTCCACAAGGCTGGCAAGGCGACCCAGCTTCATCTCGTGCACGTATGGGCGACCTCCCAGAAGCTGCTGCTTGCACAGCAGGCTGTCGACGGAGCCTCAGGCGAGATGGGGGCGATCCCGGACTTGCTGGCATTGCTCGATCTGGAGGGAGCGATCATCACCACGGATGCCAACAGCTGCACGGCTCCGGTGACGAGGGCCATCATCGAGAACAAGGCCGACTACGTCCTCGCCGTGAAGGGCAATCGAGGACGCTTCTATGACCACGTCGTGAAGGCGTTCGCGGAGGCTACCCCCACCGCAGGCATCCGGACCCAGGGCCGGGTCGAGGAAGGCCACGGGCGCAAAGAGAGCCGAATCGTCAGCGTGCTCGAGCCAGGCGACTGGCCGTGGAAGACGAACAAGAACGGCGAGTGGGCGGGCCTGCGGACGGCCGTGCGCATTGAGCGGAAGCGCGAGCTGCTCGACGGCGAGACCCAGAGCGAAGTCCACTACTACGTCTCGTCGCTACCTCCCGAGGTGGAGCGGATTGCGAAGGCCATCCGCGCGCACTGGGACATCGAGAACGGGCTGCACTGGCTCCTGGACGTCGCCTTCGATGACGACACCCGTACCGTGCGCAACGCCAGGTCGGCCGAGAACCTCGCCATCGTCGCCCGCATGGCGTTTACCCTGGTGAAGCAGGATCCCACCCGCAAGCGAGGCGTGGCCGCCAGCCGCAAGAAGGCCGGGTGGAACACGGACTACCTCGCCCACGTCCTCACCTCAGGAAGGTCGATCACTTGAGATGCGCCCGCCCTGCCCCGGAGGGGAGAGGGGGCTGACGAAGCGGGCCGCCTGGCAAAGACAAGGTCTGCCCTTGGTCAGTCGGGAGTGCGAACAGAACGAGGAGCCCTGGTCTGCTCTCCCTCTCCCCCAGCTGGCTGGGGGAGAGGGCCGGGGTGAGGGGGCTGGATGATCTCCTCGAACACCCAGCTCGCTGGGTGGAGGTGACCTACTCGCCCGGCGTGGCGGCGGCCGAGCCGGAGCCGACGTCGAGGGCGGCGAAGTTCAGGTTGAAGTACCCGGCCACGCCGCAGGAGTACATGACCCGCTTGACGATGCGGAACGGCACCTTCTGGTCGGCCTGGATGTTCACCAGCCCCTCCCACTTCTGGCTGGGGTCGTTCTGGTGGATGAACTCCCAGCGCTTCTTCTCCTCGCGCAGCCGCTCCTCCAGCGCCGGGATGTCCAGGTAGCCGGGGTCGCGATCCAGGTCGGCCACGTCGGCCACCTTCTGCCCGGTGACCACCACCTGGTCGGCGGAGATGGCCACGGTGGGGGCCGGCTCGATGAGCTGGCCGTGGCGGGCGTCCGGCAGGCGGATGTCCTTCTGCATGTACAGCACCTCGCCGGTGGCGCTGAACTGCTGCAGCAGGAAGATCACCAGCATGGTCATCATGTCGACCATGGGCACCACGTTCAGCTCGGCGTTGGTGGCCTTGCGCCCGTGGCTCATCTTGCCGCCCAGCACCCTGGAGCGCAGGAAGCGCTTGGCGGGACGCTTGCCGGGCTGGACGATGGCCATGCGCTAGACCCCCGAGACCGAGACCTGCAGCAGGCCGGCGGCCAGGCAGGCGTCGATGACGTGCACCAGGTCGCCGTAGGGCACGGTGTCCTCGGCGGTGACGATGACGGAGGCCTGGTCGGGGTACTCGCCCTTGACCGCCTTGAGGCGGGTGGCCAGGGACTTGAGGTCCTGGGTGACCACGCCGTCGGTGGTGCGCCCCAGGCTGGGGATCTCGAAGGTGGCGTCGCCCACCACCAGGGCCATGCCGCGCTCGCCCACCGCCAGGGTGAGCGCCAGCGCCTTCTGCTGCTGCTCCGGGGTGGTGAGCTCCACCGGCGCGCCGGTGCCGAGCTGCTGCACCTGCAGGCGGGAGATCTGGGTCCAGACCGCGGTGAAGAGCAGGAAGGCGATGCAGCAGGAGAGCAGATCGATGGCCGGCACGACGTTGATGGTCGCGTCCAGGGCCTTCCGCTTCCTGCCGCCGTGCCCGCCGCCCTGTTCGGGCATCGCGCCGCCGCCCATGGCCTGCCTCCTTCCTCGACCTCGACCTCGCCCGCCGCTCCACCGCCGCGCCGGCGCAGAGGCCGCGCGGCACCCTGGGCCGCTACTCCTCGGCCGCCGCCAGGGTGGCCGGCATCCGCATCTTCTCGCGGTTGGCCACGATCAGGTTGAGCACCGAGACCGAGCTCTCGTTGATCTCGTCCACCATGGTCTGGGTGCGCCCCTGCAGCACCGAGTACATCACCAGCGCGATGATGCCGGTGAGCAGGCCGAAGGCGGTGCAGTTCATGGCCTCGGAGATGGAGGAGGCCAGGATGCTGGCCTTGTCGGCCGGGTTGGCGTTGGCCACCGCCCCGAAGGCGTGGATCAAGCCGATGATGGTGCCGAGCAGGCCGAGCAGGGTCGCCACGTTGCCGAGCATGGCCAGGTAGCCGGTGCGCCGCTCGATCTTGGGCGACTCGCGCAGGGTGGCCTCGTCCATGGCGGCCTGCACGTCCTCCTCGCCCTTGGGCACGTTGATGAGGCCGGCCTTGATGACCGAGACCAGCGGGGTCTTCTTCTGCGAGGCGCAGAAGGCGATGGCCTTGTCGAGGTCGCCCGCGTAGACGTGCGGCTTCAGCCCCCGGAGGAAGGCCTCCTTGTCGATGTTGGCCTTGAAGTACAGGACCACCACCCGGTCGATGAGGACCGCCAGGGTGAAGACCAGGCAGATGAGGATGAAGTGCATCCCCGGGCCGCCGTCGTGATACGCCTTCGCCAGCGAGCCGAAGAGTTCGCCCATCTCGAGTGGCCTCCGAAGAGGGCCCCGCCGCGCGCGTGTGTGACGCCTCCCCCGCGCGCTGTCGTGGAGCCCTGGCGTAGAGGTAGCACGGGAATTTCCTGCGCGTCAACGAGAGGTTGGACGACCTGTACCTACACCGCGGGACGCGGGTGGATGCGGACCACCGGTGCCGGTCTCGGCGGCCCTACACGGGGCCGGAACGGCTGGTGTACCCTCCCACGCCCGATGCCCTTGCGCGCCGCCTACGCCCCCTACCGCCTCACCGTGGGCGCCCTGCCGGAGGAGGTGGCGCGGGTGGCCGCCACCCAGGTGGCCGGTCCGCTGGTGGTCTCCACCGCCGACCCGCTGCCGGCGGCGCTGCTGACCACCGCGCTGGCGGAGCTGCCGGTGGGGCGCGCCGCCTCGGAGGCCGAGGCCTGCCGCGCCGCCGACGGCACGCCCTCCGGCCTGGGCGGGCCGGCGCGCGCCTGCCTCACCTCGGAGCGCCACCGCGTCCGCGTGGCCGAGGCGGCCCGGGCCGCGCTGCTGGCCGGGTTCGCCGGCGTCTCGCTCGACCGGCCCGACGCCTCGCTGGCGCAGGGGCTGCTGGGCGCCGGCTTCTGCCCCGACTGCCAGCGCGAGTTCGGGCGCCGCCTCTCGCGCGAGTACGGCGACCAGTTCCAGCCGCTCGACTACCTGAAGCTGGCGCGCGAGGCGGTGGCCAGCGCCCCGGGCGCGCTGGGCTTCTCCGCCCTGCCCTTCGGCCGCGACTTCTGGCGCTTCCGCCACGAGTCGCTGGAGCGGGCGGTGGCGTCGCACGCCCGCGCCGCCAACGACGCCGCCCGCGCCGCCGGCCGCCCCTTCTCCGTGTCCGCCTGGTTCGAGGCGGTGGGGCCGGCCCAGCTGGCGGCGGCGCGCCACCTGGATGCGGCGGTCTTCCCGACCGGCGACGCGGCCACCCAGGGGCTGGGGCTGTTCGCGCTCCTGCGGGCCGCCATGGGGCGCCGGCCGGTGGCAGTGACCGCCCCGTCCGGCACCCCGCCGGCCCAGCTGCTGCGGCTGGCCTCGCTGGGCGCGCCCTTCGGCGTGGGGCTGGCCGGCCTGGAGGGCGGCCCGGAGGTGGGGCTGCAGCTGGCCCGGGTGCGCCGGGTGGTGCGGCAGGTGGCCGAGGCCGGGCGCGCCCCGGGCGCCGCCGAGCCGCTGGCGGAGTGCGCCCTGCTCTACTCGGCCGAGGCCGACCTGTGGAGCGGCGGCCGCCACCGCCGCGCCGTGGAGCTGGCGGCCGAGGCGCTGGCCGCCCACCACGTGCAGGCCCCGGTGGTCTTGCGGCTCTCCGACGCGCCGCCGAGCGCGGTGATCGTGCTGGCCGACGCGGCCGGCCTGGGCGGCCACGAGGCGCGGGCGCTGTCGCGGCGGCTGGAGAACGGCGGCGGGGTGCTCACCTTCGGCGCGCCCAGCGAGGTGGACGGGGCGGGCCATGGGCCGGGCAGCTTCCTGCCGGCGGGCAAGCCGGGCGGCGTGAAGGCCGGCGGCGGCACGGTGGCCGAGCTGCCGGCGCTGGTCTCGCCGCGCGGCGACGAGCCCCGGCTGGACGACGGGCTGCTGGAGAAAGCGCTGGCGGCGCTGCTCGGCAAGGGACGGCGCGCCGTGGGCGTGACCGGGCGGGCCAAGCTGGCGGTGCGGGTCTGGCGGCAGGGCGAGTCGCTGGACGTGCACCTGGCCACGCTGGGGCCGGAGCGCTCGCAGGGGAACACGCTGTTCCTGGGGATGCACCTGGTGGGCGCGGCCCGCAAGGCCCGCTTCCAGCCGGCCGACGGGGGCGAGGTGTCGATCCGGCTGAACCCGAGCGGCTACTCGGTGTCCACCATCCTGCCGTCGTTCGCGGGGTACGCGGTCCTGAGCGTGGAGAAGTAGGGCGCGGGGCCCGCTGGGCGCCCCTCGACTCCGGACCGGCGGGCCTACGGACGGGGCGGCCCGTCCACGGCCCGCGCCGGCAGGCTCACCGTCACGGTGGCCCCCTGGCCGGCGGCGCTCTCGATGGCGATGGTGCCCCCGTAGCGCTCCACGATGCCGCGCGCGGTGGCCAGCCCCAGGCCGATGCCGCGCCCGGGCCGGGTGGTGAAGAAGGGCTCGAAGGCGCGCGCCAGCACGTCGGGCGCCATGCCGGCGCCGTCGTCCCGCACCGACGCCAGCACCCGCCCACCGGCGACCGTGAGCCCCAGCCGCACGTGGCCGCCGCCGGGCGCCAGGGCCTGGCTGGCGTTGGTGATCAGGTTCACGAAGGCCTGCACCAGGGCCGCCTTGGAGGCGTCCACCTGCGGCACCTCGGCGAAGGCCCGCTCCACCTCGGCGCTGGCCTCCTTGAGGGCCGGCTTGCACATGCGCGCCGCCTGGTCGAGCAGCGGCGCCAGGTCCAGCGGCTCCGGCCTCGACGAGCCGCCGCGGGCGTAGGCGGTCAGGTCGCGGGTCAGCTTCTGGATGCGCTGGCCGGCGTCCTTGATGGCCTTGATCTTCTCCAGGTCGGCGGTGGCGCCGGAGGAGAAGGCCCACTTCTCGTAGAGCGCCTCGGCGTACATGGTGACCGCCACCAGCGGGTTGTTGAGCTCGTGCACGATGCCGGCGGCCAGCCGCCCCAGGCCGGCCATCTTCTCGGCCTGCTCGGCGGCGGCCTCCAGGTTCCTCAGGCGCGTCAGGTCCTGGCCGATGGCCACCACCGCCTCGACGACGCCGGCGGCGGTGCGCACCGGGGCGGTGTTGAAGGCCACCCGGGCCTCGCCGCCGGGGGCGGTGAGCCGCGTCTCGAAGCCGTCCACCGCCTCGCCGGCCAGCGAGCGGTCGAGCAGCGCGGCCAGGGCCGCCCGCTCGTCGGCCACGGCGAAGTCCGTGAGCTCGCGCCCCCGCGCCTCGCCGCGCGGCACCCCGGTGAGCCGGGTCAGCCCGCCGTTCCAGACGGTGACCCGCCGGTCGCGCCCCACCACGGCGATGAGCGCGTTGGCGTGCTCGATGAGGTCCTCCAGGTAGGTCTTGAGCGAGGCCAGCTCCTCCATGGAGCGCAGGTTGCGGGCCCCCAGCGCGGCCAGGTTGGCCAGCTGGCGCAGCATCACCTCGTCGGCCGCCGGCACCTGGTCGCCGTCCGGCTCGTACTCCAGGTTGACGAGGCCGTGCAGCGCGCCGGCCACGGCCAGCGGCGCCACGGTGACCGTGCCGCTGCCCTCGAAGAGCGGGGCGTCGGCCGCCGCGATGGTGACGCCGGCCGCCTGGAGCGCCTCGGGTGAGAGGCCGGCCTGGCGGGCCGTGTCGCGCCCCAGCACCAGCGCGGGCAGGTCGGGCTGGCGCAGCGGCCCCTTGGCCCGGATGGCGGTGAGGGCCAGGGTGCGCGGATCGAGCAGCCGCACCGCGTGGCGGCGGCCGGGGAACAGCCCCTCCAGCGCGCTGGCCACCGCGGCGCACACCTCGGGCTCGGTGCGGGCCCAGGCCAGGTCGTGCGAGAGGTCGAGGAGTGGCCCGAGGAAGAGGGCGGCCGAGGCGGGCGGCTCCTCGGCGGGGACGGTGGCGGCGGGCCGCGCGGGCGGCGGCGCGGCGGCGCCCGGTGGTGTGGCTCGGCTGCTGGTCACGTCGCGCTCCCCGGCGGGATGGTAGCAGGTGCGCGACCGGCCCGGGCGCGCCAGGCGGCCAGCGCGGCGGCCTGGACCTCCCTCACCGGCACCCCGGCGGCGCGGGCGCGGGCCAGGCAGTCCTCGTACTCCGGGTGAGCCCCCACCTCGCGGCCGTCGAGCAGGGCCACCTTGACCCGCACCGGGCCGTGCCCGGTCTCCACCTCGTGCCACTCGCGCCCGGCCACCTGGCGCTCCACCCGGTGCCAGCGGACGCCCAGGGTGGTGGTCTCGGTGAGCAGCGCGCGCGCCGCGGCGGCCCGGTGGGCGCCGTCGCAGAGGGCGGAGAGCAGCACGCCGGGGCGCCCCTTCTTCATGGTGATGGGCGCGGCCCAGGCGTCGAGGGCCCCCAGCTCCAGCAGCACCTCCATGGCCCGCGCCACCAGCTGGCCGGGGCAGTCGTCGAGGGTGGTCTCCACCACGTAGAGGCCCTCGGGGTCCTCGGCGGGGCCGGCGCCCGGCGAGGCGGCGGCCAGCGCGGCCGGCTCGGCCAGGGTGAGCCGGAGCAGGTTGGGGCGATCCGGCCAGGTGACGGTGCCGGCCCCGTAGCCCACCCGCAGCGGGACGTGGGCCGGCAGCGGCCCCACCGCGGCGAAGTGGGCCAGCAGCGCCGCGCCGGTGGGCGTGACGGCTTCGCCGGGCGGGCCGCCGGGGCGGATGGGCACCCCGGTGAGCAGCTCCAGCACGGCCGGCGGCGGCACCGGCATGGGGCCGTGGGCGGTGCGGGTGAGGCCGCGGCCGAGCTCGGGCGGCGCCGACACCACCCGCGGCCAGCCCAGCAGCTCCAGCACCACCACGGCGCCGCACAGGTCCACCACCGAGTCCACCGCGCCCACCTCGTGGAAGTGGACCTCCTCCAGCGGCACGCCGTGCACCGTGGCCTCGGCGCGGCCGACCCGCTCGAAGAGGGCGCAGGCGGTGGCGCGGGCGCGCGGCGAGAGGCCGGAGCGCTGGATGAGGTCGAGGATCTGCGAGCGCCGGCGGGACCCGGGCTGCTCGCCGGTGACCACCACCTCCACGTGGGTGGCCGAGATGCCGGAGACGCTGCGGCGGGTCACCTCGAGCCGCCAGCCGGGCAGGCCGAGGGTGGCCAGGGCCGCCTCGAGCGCGGCCCGGTCCACGCCGGCGTCGAGCGCCGCGGCCAGGAACATGTCGCCGGCGATGCCGCCGATGGGCTCGAGGACCAGGAGCGAGGGGGGCGTGGCGGCGGCCATGGTCAGCCCCGGGCGATGAGCCCGGCCACGAAGGCCGCGCCGAAGCCGTTGTCCACGTTGACCACGGTGACGTTGGGCGCGCAGGAGTTGAGCATGGTGAGGAGCGGCGCCAGGCCGCCCAGGTTGGCGCCGTAGCCCACCGAGGTGGGGACGCCGATGACCGGCCGCCCCACCAGCCCGCCCACCACGCTGGGCAGCGCCCCCTCCATGCCGGCCACCGCGATGACCGCCCGGGCCCGGTCGAGCTCGCCGCGGCGCGCCAGGAGGCGGTGCAGCCCGGCCACCCCCACGTCGTAGACCCTGAGCACCTCCACCCCCATGACCTCCAGGGTGACGGCCGCCTCCTCGCACACCGGCAGGTCGCTGGTGCCGGCCGAGCAGATGGCCACCGGCCCCCTGGCCGGCACCTCCATGCGGCCGCGCCGGAGGGTGCGCGAGACCGGGTCGTAGATGGAGCCCTTGACCGCCCGGCGGGCCGGGCCGGCCTTCTCCCTGGAGAGCCGGGTGACCAGGAGCGGCCCGTGGGCGGCGATGCGCCTGGCGATGGCGGCCACCTGGGCGGCGGTCTTGCGCTCGGCCAGCACCACCTCGGGCAGGCCGGTGCGCAGGGCCCGGTGGGTGTCCACGGTGGCCAGGTCGCCCAGCCGCTCGAAGGGGGCGCCCTTGAGCGCGGCCACGGCCGCGTCCAGGGTGGTGTCACCCCGCCGGAGCCTGGAGAGCAGCGAGCGCAGGGCCTTCTCGTCCATGGTGGTGAGCGAGCGTAGCAGGCCGCCGCGGGCCAGGCCCGGGATTCAACCGGCGGGGCGCGGAGCCCGGCCGGAGGTGGCGGGGCGGGCGCCCGTCAGCCCCCTCACCCCGGCCCTCTCCCCCGCCGCTGCGGGGGAGAGGGTGCACCGACCTGCGTCCGGCGCTGACCCAGGTGCTCATCCTTCGCTGAGCCCGCGGGCGCTCTCGCCAGTGTCCGTCCTGCGCTGAGCCCACGGGCGCTCCCGCCGGCGCCCGTCCTGCGCTGGCTCTGGGAGCGTTCATTCCTCTGCGCTCCCTCTCCCCCAGCTCGCTGGGGGAGAGGGCCGGGGTGAGGGGGCCACACGGCGCCCGGCTCCCACGGCGCTTCGAAGGAGAGGGTGCACCGACCACGTCGGCCACTCGGGCCCGTGCTCAGCCTGCGCTGGCCCCGCAGGCGCTCTCGTTGGTGCCCGTCCTGCGCTGGCTCTGGGAGCGTTCATTCCTCTGCGCTCCCTCTCCCCCAGCGAGCTGGGGGAGAGGGCCGGGGTGAGGGGGCAGGAGCGCCTCGGCTCGCCGACAGGGTCGCCGGGCGGGTCCAGGCTGGATGGCGTGCCGAGCGTCGGACCCGGGATCCATGCTGGTGGGATGCCGGTCCGCCGGAAGACACCCCTGGAGTTCAGGCGCGGACTGCGGCGGGCGCAGACCGACGCCGAGGCCTCGGTCTGGTCGATGCTGCGGGCGCGGCGGCTGGGCGCCAAGTTCCGGCGCCAGCACACCCTGGGGCCGTACACGCTCGACTTCTTCTGTCGGGAGGCCCACCTGGCGGTCGAGCTCGATGGTGGCCAGCACTTCGAGGAGGCGCACCAGGCCCGCGACGCGGCGCGCGACGCATGGCTGGGCTCGGAGGGGATCGAGGTGCTGCGGTTCACCGACGTGGAGGCCCTCCTCGAGCCGGCGGTGGTGGCCGAGGCGATCTGGAGCGCCGTGGCGCGACGAGGCGGGAAGGACCCGGAGATCGGTGGCTCACCTGGCGGGTGAGCGCCCTGCCAGCCGCGCCGGGCTCCTCGCCCGAGCCCCCTCACCCCGGCCCTCTCCCCCGCCGCTGCGGGGGAGAGGGTGCACCGACCAGTTGGGGCGCTGACGCACGTGTTCACCTTTCACCGAACATGCAGGCGGCGACGCACGGGCTCAGCTTCCGCTGAACCCAGGTGAGCATCCTGCCAGCCGCGCCGGCCCGCTCGCCCGAGCCCCCTCACCCCCGCCCTCTCCCCCGGGGGGGAGAGGGAGGCTTGTCCGTGATGGTCGCAGGTGCCCCCTCACCCGGCCCTCTCCCCCGGGGGGGAGAGGGAGGCTTGTCCGTGATGGTCGCGGGTGCCCCCTCACCCCGGCCCTCTCCCCCGCCGCTGCGGGGGAGAGGGTGCACCGACAATGGGCCCGCGCTCATCCTGCGCTGGCTCTGGGAGCGTCCACGCCTCTGCGCTCCCTCTCCCCCAGCTGGCTGGGGGAGAGGGCCGGGGTGAGGGGGCCGATCGGGGACCTGCACGCCAGCGACCGGCCGGCGGAGGGCCTGCTCGTCCGTGGGCGGATGCCTCAGCGCAGGTCGAGGTGCGCCAGCAGCCGGGTGATGCGGGCCGGCTCGGGCATCACCAGGATGAGCCCCTCCAGCTTCGGCCGGGCGGGCGAGGTGAAGCGGGTGGCCAGGGCCACCGAGCCGGCGTGGGCCACCAGCCGATCGACGCAGGCCTTGCCGGAGCCGCGGGCGAAGGACGGCACCGAGAGGAGCAGGGTCTCGCCCACCACCTTGGCCACCGCCGACACGAAGGCCGAGCCCACGATGTTGCCCGACTCCATGATGGCGCTCTCGGCCAGCGGCCCGAAGCGGCCGGCCTCGACCGGCGTGCCCAGCGCCATGACCAGGGCCTCGGCGTCGGCCTCGGGCAGCGCCAGCAGGAGGTCGCCGGTGAGCGGCCCCTCCAGCTTGACGCCGGCGCAGACCAGCTCGCTCCCCATGGCGCCGAGGAAGCCGGCGATGGCGCCGGCGCCGGCGCCCACCCAGGCCTCCGGCACGTCCATGTCGAGCCGCAGCCTGGCCAGCTTGGCCAGGGCGGTGAGGGCGGCCCCGCAGCCGATGGAGGTGAGCTCCTGCAGCGCGTCCAGCTGGCGCGGGGTGAAGACCGGCCGGCTCACGCGGCCAGCAGCCGGGGGACGTCGAGGATGAAGACCGGCCGCCCGGTGCCGAGCACGGTGACGGCGGACAGGCCGGCCACCCCGCTGAGCGGCGACCCGAGGGGCTTGAGGACCGCCTCCTGCTGGCCGAGCAGGGCGTCCACCACCAGGCCGATGCGGCCGTCGGCCCCCTCGGCCACCACCACCGCGCGGTCGTCCCGCCCGTCCGAGGGGAAGCCGAGCAGCGCCGCCAGGTCGTGCACCGGCACCAGCTCGCCGTCGTAGGGGAGGATGGGGGCGCCGCGGCTGCGGTCGAGCGAGGCGAAGGCCACGTGGGCCGCGCCGTGGACCTTGGAGATGGGCAGCCCGAGGATCTCGTCGCCCACGCCCACCAGCAGCACCGGCTGCACCGCCACCGTGAGCGGCAGGCGCAGCACCAGGCGGGTGCCGACGCCGGGCGCGCTCTCCAGCTCGACGGTGCCGCCCACCGCCTCCACGGTGCGCTTGACCGCGTCGAGCCCCACGCCGCGGCCGGAGACGTCGGTGACCTGCTCGGCGGTGGAGACCCCCGGCAGGCAGGCCAGCAGCAGGGCCTCCTTGTCGGTGAGGGCGGCCGCCTGGGCCGCGCCCAGGGCGCCGCGGGCCACCGCCGCCTCGCGCAGCCGGCCCGCCGACATGCCCTTGCCGTCGTCGGCGATCTCCAGCACCACCCGGTCGCGGTCGCGCCGGGCCGTCACGGTGATGTGGCCGGTGGCCGGCTTGCCGGCCAGCAGGCGCAGGTGGGGCGCCTCGATGCCGTGGTCCACCGCGTTGCGCAGCACGTGCAGCAGCGGATCGGCCAGCTCCTCCAGGATGGCGCGGTCGAGCTCGATCTCGGCGCCGCGGATCTCCACCTCGACCTGGCGGCCGAGCCGGCGGGCCACGTCGCGCGCCGCCCGCGGCAGCCGCTCGGTGACGGTGGCCAGGGGGGTCATGCGCACCGCCATCACCTTGTCGTGCAGGTCCTTGACGATGGCGTGGAGGCGGTCCACCCCCTCGTCGAGCGGCGGGCGGTGCACCTCCGGCAGGGCGCGTCCCACCTCGCGGATGCGGGCGGTGGCCAGGAGCAGCTCGCCCACCGCGTCCACGAAGCCGTCCAGGATCTCGGTGCGGACCCGTACGGTGCGGCTGGGCTCGGCCGGAGGGGCGCCGGTGGGCGAGGTGGCGGCGGGCGGGGCCACCGGCGGGGCCGGGGCCTCGTCGGCCTCGCGCAGCGCCACGTGGCCCAGGTCGGAGATCTGCGCCAGGGCGCGGGTGAGCCGGTCGAGGGGCTCGCTGGTGTCGAGGTGCACCGAGAGCCGGCGGCCGGGCAGGCGGCCGGCCTTGAGCTCGTCCACGCTGGGGGCGGTGCGGGCCACCAGGCCCAGGGCGCCGAGCTTCTTCACCACCAGGAAGGCGCGCACCGCCGGCACCGGGCAGGCCGCGGCCACCTCCACCTCGACGAGGACCCGGCGCCTGGGGCTGGCGCCCGCCAGGCCGGCGGGGTCGGGGGCGGGAGGCGGCGGGACCGGAGCTGGTGTCTCGGTGGACGCCGGGGTCGGGGTCGGGGGTCGGGGGGCGGGGGGGTCGGTGGGGGGTCGCGGGGTCGGGGTCGCGGTCGGGGTCGGGGTCGAGTACGGGGTCGCGGTCTCGGTCTCGGCCGGCTGCTCGGCCTCGATCACCACGGGCCCGGCGCCGCTCGGGGAGTCGAGGGGCGCCCCTCCCGGTGGGGCGTGCCTCGACTCCGCGCCGGCGGTGCCGGCGCTGCGCTCGGCACGAACGGGAGAAGGAGGATCGGCGCGAACGGTGGGCTCCGCGCCGGATCGAACGGTGAGCTCCCCGGTGGCCAGGTCGCGGCCGTCCTTGACCCGGCGGACCGCGTCGGAGAGGCGCACCACCAGCGCCAGGTCGGGCTCGGCCGGCTCGCCGCGCGAGGCCAGGTCCACCAGCTCGGCCAGGGCGTCGCCGGCGGCCAGCAGGAGGTCGATGCCGGCCGCCTCCACCCGCGACGGCTCGGCCCGGTAGAGGTCCACCAGGTCCTCGGCGCGGTGGGCCAGGCCGGCCACCCCGCCGAGCTGCATCGAGGCGCTCATCCCCTTCACGCTGTGGGCGTGGCGGAAGAGCGCGTCCACCTGCGGCTTCACCTGGTGGGGCGGCGCGCCGTCGCGCACCAGCTGCTCCAGCGCCACCAGGCCGCGCGAGAAGCCGTCGAGGTGGTCGCCGGCCTCGGCGACGAACAGCGAGAGGTAGCGGGAGAGGTCGAGGGGCACGTGGGCCGCCCCAGCCTAGGCGTCGCCCAGGACCTTCTTGACCACCGAGAGGACGTCCTCGGACTTGAACGGCTTGACGATGAAGTCGCTGGCCCCGGCCTCGATGGCCTCCATCACCAGCGACTCCTGGCCCAGCGCGCTGCACATCACCACCACCGCCCGCCCGTCGTGCTTGATGATCTCGCGGGTGGCCTCGATGCCGCTCTTGAAGGGCATCACGATGTCCATGGTGGTGAGGTCGGGCTTGAGCTCCTTGTACTTCTCCACCGCCTCCAGCCCGTTGGCGGCCTCTCCGACCACCTCGAAGCCCGAGCCGGCGAAGATGTCCTTGATCATGTTCCGCATGAAGATCGCGTCGTCGACGATCAGGACTCGCTTCGCCATGGTCAGGCCTCTCTCCTCGCGCCGGGACGGTAACACCGCTCCCGCGCGACCGACAAGGTGAAGTGTCCTGCGGCCAGGCGCCGCCCTCGGCCCGGCGCCGCCGCCGCCGCGCGGTGCGGCGCGGGCGCCAGGTGGGCCGATGTGCTCACCGGACCCCGAAGATGGCCGCCGCGGCCGCCGCCAGGGCGGCGGGGTCGAGGAGGGTGACGGCGCCCATGGAGGCGGTGGCCACCCCGCGGACCACGCTCGAGCGCGGGTCCAGGGGTGGCGCGGCGCCGGCCGGCCGGCCGTCCGGCGGCGCGCTGCCCGGGCCGGCGGCCCCCGGCGGCGGCGCCGGCTCGCAGCTGGGCAGCGCCTCCACCCCGAGCACCCCGCCGATGAGCAGGCCGAGGGCGCGCTTGTCGCGCTCCAGGATGACCACCTGCCCCGCCCCGGCCATGAGCGCCCTGGGCTCGAGCCCCATGAGCTCGGCCAGGTCCACCACCGCCACCACCCGGCCGCGCAGGTTCATCACGCCGCGCACCGCCCCGCCGGAGCGCGGCACCAGCGCGAAGGGCGGCTGCGGCAGCACCACCTCGCGCACCGCCTCGAGCGGCAGCGCGTAGCGCTCGCGCGCCACCCGGAAGAGGACGTGTCGGTCTGCCACCGGGCCCCCGCCCTCCCCTAGCCGAGCCGGAAGCGCGAGACCACGGTCTGCAGCTCGACCGAGAGGTTGGTGAGCTCCTGGGCGGCGCTGGCCATCTGCGCCACGGCGGCGGTCTGCTCGGCGATCACCTTGCGCACCTGCTCGGTGGCCCCGGCGTTGGAGCTGGCCACCTCGGAGATGTGGTCCATGGCGGTGACCATGTCGGCCGAGCCCTTGAGCTGGTCGCGGGCCGCCCCCGAGATGACCTCCACCTTGTCGGCGCCGGTGCGGACGTTCTGGGCGATGCCGGCCAGGGTGCGGATGATGGCGTTCAGGTCCTCGCGCCCCTCGCCCAGCTCGGAGACCGACTCCTTCATGGTCTCGACCACCTTGGCGGCGCGGCCGGAGATGTCGGAGGCCAGGTCGGAGATCTGCTCGGCGGAGCGGCCCGAGCTCTCGGCCAGCTTGCGCACCTCCTCGGCCACCACCGCGAAGCCGCGGCCGTACTCGCCGGCGCGGGCCGCCTCGATGGTGGCGTTCAGCGCCAGCAGGTTGGTCTGGTTGGCCACCGAGGTGATGACCTCGACGATCTTGGAGATCTCCTTGGTGCGCTCGCCGAAGGCGAAGACCTGCTCGGAGGCGGCCTCGATGCGGGCGAAGACCTTCTTGACCTTCTCGCCGGCCAGCCGGGCCGCCTCGCCGCCGCCGGCGGCCGAGGCCGAGGTCTCGGCCGAGGCGCGGGCGGCCTCCTCGGCGCTCTTGGCGGTGCGCTCGATGGAGGCGGCGA
Source organism: Anaeromyxobacter sp. (assembly GCA_016718565.1). NCBI lineage: Bacteria > Pseudomonadati > Myxococcota > Myxococcia > Myxococcales > Anaeromyxobacteraceae > Anaeromyxobacter > Anaeromyxobacter sp. The sequence continues at coordinate 28,160 of JADKCZ010000001.1, forward strand.
TCTCGCCGATGACCTTGGAGGTGCGCTCCACCAGCTCGGACTGCTGGCCGGCGCCCTCGGCGATCTTCTCCATGGAGGAGGCCACCTCGTCGGTGGAGGCGTTGACCTCCTCGGCGGAGGCCTGCAGGTCGTTGGCGCTGTCGGCCACCGACTGGGCGGTGCGCTGGATGCGGGAGACCAGGTCGCGCAGGTTCTCCTGCATGGTGCGGATGGCGCCGGTCAGCTCGTCGATCTCGTCCTGGAAGGTGCGGGTCCCCTCGGAGAGGACGGTGCGCGAGAGGTCGCCGCGGCTGATCTCCACCGCCGACTCCTTGAGGCGGCCGACGCGGGCGGTGCGGACGATGCCCACCGTGAGGATCTGGCCCAGCACCAGGGTGAGGAGCAGCACCAGCGCGCCGGCGGCCCAGGGGGCCTCGGGCAGGAGCCGGTTGGTGAAGGGGAAGGCGAAGACCAGCACCAGGCCCACCACCAGGTAGCTCACCAGCAGCTTGACCTGCAGCGAGGCGGTCAGGCCGGCGGCCTCGGGCGGCGGGCGCAGCGGGGTCTCGGCGGCGCGGCCGCGCACCGCCACCAGGTGCGGCGCGTCCTGCCAGCGCGCCGACGGGCGGGTGGACAGTCGGTCGTCACGGGATCGCGCCACGGTCACCTCGGTCGGAGCAGGAAGCCCCTGGAAAATCGGGCCGTTCGATCCTAGGCCGTCCCGGCGCGATGTCAAAGACGAGGGCGAGGGGCGGACGGACGGTCCTCAGCGCCGGACCAGCCGCCGCACCGCCGCCAGGTGGTCGTGGCCGCGGGTCACCGGGTGGTGGCCGCCGCCGGGGCGGGCCACCTGCACGCCGCGGGCGCGGGTGACGGTGCCGATCACCGCGAGCGGGGTCCCCTCGGCGCGGGCCGCGGCCAGCGCCGCCGGCACCCGGCGCACCGGCACGGTGAGGCACAGCTCGTAGTCCTCGCCGCCGGAGAGGGCCGCCGCCCAGGGATCGGGGCGGCCGGCGGTGGCGCGGCGGTAGGCGGCCGAGAGCGGCAGCTCGGCCAGCCGGAGCGAGGCCCCCACCCCGGAGGCCTGGCAGAGGTGGCCCAGGTCCTGGACCAGGCCGTCGGAGACGTCGATGGCGGCGCTGGCGAAGGGGGCCAGGGCGCGGCCCAGCCCGAGGCGCGGCACCGGGCGGCGCTGGCGGCGCCGCAGCGCCGGCGCGGCGCCGGGCTCCAGCCCCAGCGACGCCTCGCCCAGGCTGCCGGACACCAGCACCGCGTCGCCCGCCCTGGCGCCGGCGCGCCGCAGCGCCCGGCCGGCCGGCGCCGCGCCCACCACCGTGACGGTGAGCGAGAGGCCGGCGGCGCGGGTGACGTTGCCGCCCACCACCACGACGCCGAAGCGGCGGGCGCAGGCGCCCAGGCCGCGCGCCACCCCGGCCAGGCGGGCCGGGCGGGTGCCGCGCGGCACCCCCAGCGCCACCAGCGCCCAGAGCGGCCGGGCGCCCATGGCGGCCAGGTCGGAGAGGTTGACCGCCAGGGCCTTCCAGCCGATGTCACCCGGGGTGAAGCGGGCGTCGAAGTGGACCCCCTCCTCCACCGCGTCCACCGTGGCCACCAGCTCCTCGCCGGGCGGCGCCGCCAGCAGGGCGGCGTCGTCGCCCGGCCCGAGCAGCACCCCCTCGCCGGCGAGCGGCAGGGCGCGGGTGAAGGCGGCGATGAGGTCGAACTCGCCCTGCGGCGGTGGACGTGCCCGGCCCACGCTGCGGGTGGTCCCTAGCCCACCGGCGCGGCGGGCATGATGGGCGTGACCGACGGCTCGAGGCGCGGCCGGATGGGCAGCACCAGCGCGAAGGTGGAGCCGGCCCCGGGGCGGGAGGTCACGGTGATCTCGCCGCCGTGCGCCTCGGCGAAGCTCTTGACGATGGCCAGGCCCAGGCCGGCCCCGCCGTACTCGCGGGTGGTGGAGCCGTCCACCTGGTAGAAGACGTCGAAGAGGCGCGGCAGGTGCTCCTCGGAGATGCCGATGCCGGTGTCGGTCACCTTGAGCGCCACCCGGTCGCCCGGCAGCGGCTCGGCCGAGACCACCAGGGTGCCGCCGGCCTGGGTGAACTTGACGGCGTTGGAGCAGAGGTTCACCAGGCACTGGCGCAGCTTCTCGCGGTCGCCCTGCAGGCGCGGCACGCCGCCCGGCTCGCAGGCCACCTTGAGGCTCTTCTTGCGGGCCAGCGGCAGCACGGTGGCCACCGCGTCCTTGAGGAGCTGCGGCACGTCCACCTCGGAGAGCACCAGCCGCACCCGGCCCGCCTCGATCTTGGAGATGTCGAGGATGGAGGTGATGAGCTGCAGCAGGTTCTCGCCCTTCTCCATGATGATGCCGAGGTACTCGCGCTGCTCGGCGGTGAGCGGGCCGCCCAGCCCCTCCAGCATCATCTCGGAGTAGCCGATGACGCTGGTGAGCGGGGTGCGCAGCTCGTGGCTCATGGTGGCCAGGAAGTTGGACTTGAGGCGGTCCAGCTCCTTGAGCTTGGCGAAGCTCTCCTCCAGCTGCCGGTTCTTCTCCTGCAGCTCGCGGTAGCTCTCCTGCACGGCCTCGATGTGCAGCTTGGCCGCGATGAGGTTCTTGTGGCCCGTGAAGACCATCACGTCCACCAGATCCATGAAGTGCTTCAGGATCTTCTCGGCGGTGCCCTGCGGCACGCGCCGGATCTTCTGCACGTAGCCGGTGGCCAGGGCCACGTCGAAGTCGGGCGAGATGGAGGTCAGGGTGTCGGGCAGCGCGGCCAGCTCCTCGGGCACGAAGGGCCCGAAGACCACCCGGCCGAGCGCGTCGCCCTCGTAGAGCACCGGCTGCACCACGTAGCGGCACCCCGAGAAGCAGGGGAGCGTGGTGGCCGCGGCCACCTCGGGGATGGGATCGCTCTTGACCCGGCCCACCGTGGCGACGCACTGCTCGCGCCCGCTGGCCTTGGTCCAGATGTAGCCGCAGAAGTCGGCGTTGCCGATGCGGACGTCCACCAGCTTGTTGCCGGCCTCGTCGAAGACCTTGAGCCCCACGCGGTAGAGCTCGGCGAACGACTGGCAGACGTCGGAGAAGGCCCGCAGGTCGAGCAGGTCCCCGAGCGCCAGGCGCTGCTGCAGGAAGGAGGGCGCCAGGCTCATCTCCCCTGGGCCTCCTGGGCGAAGCGGGTGCCCCGCTTGTCGACGTGATCGAAGATGCGCGCCAGGAACTCCTCCTCGGTGACGTGCCAGCGGCTGGCCAGCCCCAGGCTGCCGTCGAGCGAGCGGTAGCAGAGCGACAGCAGGGTCCAGAGGGTCTCCACCACGCCCTCGCCGCGGATGGCCACGGCCGGCACCACCGGCGGCTTCAGGGAGGTGCGCAGGTCGCCCAGGTCGTCCTCGCCGCGGGCGTCGGGCAGGTCGCGCTTGTTGAGCTGGATGACCAGGGGCAGCGTCTTGGGGTCGAGCCCGTTGGCCTCCAGGTTGCGCAGCATGTTGTTCCAGTAGGCCAGCGTGGAGGCGGCCTCGGAGCGCCGGCTGTCGGCCACGAAGGCGATGGCGTCGGTGCCCTGCAGCACGATGCGCCGGGTCGACTCGTGGATCACCTGCCCGGGCACCGTGTAGAGCTTGAGCTTGACCTTGACGCCCGCCGCCGTCCTGAAGAAGACGGGCATCATGTCGAAGAACAGGGTGCGATCGTCCTTGGTGTCGAGGGTCATGAGGCGCCCGCGCACCGTCGGCTCGATCTTCTGGTAGAGCGCCTGGAGGTTCGTCGTCTTGCCGCTCAGAGCGGGGCCGTAATAGACGACCTTGACCGCGATCTCGCGCGCATCGTTGTTGATCTGGACCATGGGGACCGTTCTGGCGCGCAGTGTAGCCATGCCTTCCCCGCGCGATCCACCTTCCTGGCTGGTGCGAGGGAGGCCCACCCTGGGGGCCCGGTCCTTGGATGGGCCCCAGGAGTGGACTAGAGTCCAACCCGGCCGGGGGGCCGCCGCCGCTGGCGGCACGTGAACTCGGAGCGAGGAGCGCCGATGGACCGCCCGGTCCAGCAGCCAGCCGACGACCTGCCGGAGGCGGAGATCGCCGAGCGGCTGCACTGGCTGCTGCGCCTGCGCTGGCTGATCGTGCCGGTCTTCGTGGCGGTGGACCTCGCCAACGACCTCCTGACCCACCGCCGCGCCCCCTGGACCTCGCTCTACATCGGCGCGGTGCTGCTGCTGGCCAACGCCGTCTACGCCTGGCTGCTGGCGCGCAAGGTGGACCTGCGGGCCATGGTGCGCTGGACGCGCTTCGAGTCGGCGCTGGTGGTGGCGGTGCCGGTGGTGGTGATGGTGCTGCACGGCGAGCCGGACAGCGCGGTGCGCTACGGCGTGCTGGTGGGCGTGGTGGGCGCCGCGGTGGTGCTGCCGCGCACCGGCGAGGTGGCGGTGGTGGGGATGTGGGCGGTGGCGGCCCTGATGGTGGCCGACGCCGTGGGCATGGGCTTCGACCCGGCCCGCATCGACCAGCGGGTGGTGGCCCGCTGGGCCTGGGACACCGGCATCATCGTCACCGTGGCGCTGATCGCCGGCTACCTGCACTCCAGCCGCGACTGGGCCTCGCAGCGCCTGCGCACCGCCTCGGAGGGGCTGGAGCGGGCCCGGGCCGAGTGGGAGGCCACCTTCGACTCCATCAACGAGCTGGTCTTCGTGACCGACCGGGAGGGGCGGGTGCTGCGCGTCAACCGGGCCTTCGCCAAGGTGCTGGGGGCCCGGCCGCACGAGCTGGCCGGGCGGCGCGTCTCCGACCTGCTGGCCGGCCACCCGGACCGCTGGTGGACGCTGCCGGGCGACGGCATCGTGGAGATCGAGGACCCGGTCTTCGACACGCTCTTCGAGGTCACCTCCACCCGGCTGGGCGACCGGGTGGTGCAGGTGGCGCGCGACGTGGGCGAGCAGCGGCGCCTCTACGCCCGGCTGGTGCAGGCCGACAAGCTGGCGGCGGTGGGGGTGCTGGCCTCCGGCGTGGCCCACGAGATCAACAACCCGACCGCCTTCGTCACCTCCAACCTGACCGAGCTGCGGCGCTACGTGGCCACCTTCGAGGCGGCCCTGGGCGAGGGCCCGGAGCCCGGCGAGGCGGCGCAGGCGGGCGCCTCCCCGGGGCGGCTGCTGGCCGGCACGGCGCGCGGCGAGCTGGCCTTCGCCCGGCGCGAGGCGCAGAAGGCCATCACCGAGAGCCTGACGGGCATGGAGCGCATCCGGCAGATCGTCAACAACCTGCGCTCGCTGGCGCGGCGCGACCAGGCCGGCGAGCCGGCCGCGCTGGTGGAGCTGGGGGAGCTGGTGCAGCTGGTGGTGCGCACCGCGGCCTCGGACCTGAAGCACGCCTCGGCGCGGGTGGACCTGCAGGGGCCGGTGTGGGTCTCGGGCCACCGCGGCGAGCTGGTGGACGTGCTGCTCAACCTGGTGGTGAACGCCGTGCAGGCGCGCGAGCCGGGCCGGCCGAACCGCATCTCCATCGAGCTCCTGCGCGACGGGCCGCAGGCGGTGGTGCAGGTGGCCGACACCGGCAAGGGGATCGCGCAGGCGCACATGAAGCGGCTCTTCGAGCCCTTCTTCACCACCAAGGCGCCGGGCGAGGGCACCGGGCTGGGGCTCAACCTGGCGCGCAAGATCGTGCTGTCCCACGGCGGCGCCATCGAGGTGGCCAGCGAGCTGGGGGTGGGCTCGACCTTCACGGTGCGGCTGCCGGCGGTGGACCTGGACACCCGCAGCCGGCTGGGCGACGACGAGGAGGAGCCCGAGCTGCTGGGCGTCTCGGTGGGTGGGCTGCCGCTGGACTCGTAGGCCCGCGCCGGGACCTCAGGCCCCCGCGGCCCACCAGGCCCGCGCCTCCTCCAGGGAGCGCAGCAGCGGGCAGCGGGGCAGCGAGGCCAGGAAGGCGCGGCCGTAGCCCTTGGTGAGGAGGCGCCGGTCGAGCACCGCCACCAGGCCGCGGTCGGTGGCGGTGCGGATGAGCCGGCCGAAGCCCTGGCGCAGCGCCAGCGCCGCGGCCGGCACCTGCAGCTCGCCGAAGCCCTGGCGCCCCTCGGCCTCGGCGGCGGCCAGGCGGGCCGCCATGATGGGGTCGCCGGGCGGCGCGAACGGGAGCCGGTCGATGATCACCAGCGAGAGCGCCTGGCCCGGCACGTCCACCCCCTCCCAGAAGCTGGCGGTGGCGAAGAGCACCGAGGGCTCGGCGCGGAACAGCTCCAGCAGCCGCTGCTTGGGGCGCTCCCCCTGCAGCAGCCGCTGGTAGGGCAGGTGCGAGGAGGCGGCGTGCAGGGCCGCCATGTTGCGGTTGGAGGTGCAGAGCACGAAGGCCCGCCCGCCGGTCACCTCGGTGAGCGCCTCCACCGCCGCGGCCGCCGCCGCCACGAAGCCCGGGTCGCTCGGCTCCGGCAGGCCGTCCGGCACCACCAGCGCGGCCTGGCGCTGGTAGTCGAACGGCCCCGGGAAGACCGCCTCCTCCACCTCGAGGTCGGGCCCCAGCCCGACCTGGCGCCGGAAGAAGTCGAAGCGCCCGCCGGCCGCCAGGGTGGCGCTGGTGAAGACCGCCGTGTCGGTGCGGGCGTAGAGCCGCTCGTTGAGCTCGCCGGCCACGTCGATGGGCGCGGCCCGGAGGAAGACGCCGCGCCCGCGGGTCTCGCCGAAGTAGACCCGGGTGGGCTCGCGGAGCGCCGTGACCGCCTGCAGCTCGATGCGCAGCTCGGCGGCCCGCCGGGCCACCTGCGCCAGCGCCGGGGCGTCGGCGTCGGCCAGGGTGTCGCGCACCTGCTGCAGGGCGGCGTCGAGCCGGTCCCGCTCGACGCCCAGCGGCGCCAGCATGGCCTCGCTGAGCGGGGCGCGGGCCGGCTCCTCCTCGCCGCCGGGCCGCCGGGCCGAGGCCGCCTCGCCCCCCGCCTCGAAGAGCCCCGGCGCGCCCTCGCCCGACCCGGCCCCGGCCCCGCCGCCGCGGGCGCGGCGCGCCGGCCGGGCCGGTCCGCGCCCTCCGGCCCCGCCGCCGAAGCGCCCGCCGCCGGCCCCCCGCAGCTGCTCGCCCACGCCGGCGAAGAAGCGCTCGCCCGACTTGCGCAGCTCGCCGGTCAGCTCCTTGAGCATGGCGGCCAGGTCCGGCCGGTCGGCCACCACCCGCTGCGCGTCCCGCGCCAGCTCCTCCACCCGCCAGGAGGAGACCTGCAGCCCGAAGTACTCGGTGGCCACCTCCTCGAGCGCGTGGGCCTCGTCGAAGATGACCACGTCGTAGTCGGGCAGCACCTCCACGCCGGCCCGCCCGGTGCGCATGGCCAGGTCGGCGAAGAAGAGGTGGTGGTTCACCAGCAGCACCTGCGAGGCGGCCGCCCGGGCGCGGGCCCGGGTGACGAAGCACTCCTCGTAGGCCGGGCACTCGCGCCCCAGGCAGGTGTCGCTGGTGGCGGAGAGGTCCTTCCAGGCTGCCAGCTGCTCGGGCAGGTCCAGCTCGGCCCGGTCGCCGGTCTCGGTCACCTCGGCCCAGGCCTTGAGCTGCGGCCAGAAGGCCGCCTCCTCGCGCACCGCGAAGGTGGGGGCGCGGGCGAACTCGGCGGCCCGCTCCAGGCACAGGTAGTTGGAGCGGCCCTTGAGGTAGGCCGCCTCGAAGTGCAGGCCGCAGCGCTCCCGGAGCAGCGGCAGGTCCTTCCACCAGATCTGCTCCTGCAGCGCCTTGGTGGCGGTGGAGATGACCACCCGCCGGCCGCACAGCGCCGCCGGCACCAGGTAGGCCAGCGTCTTGCCGGTGCCGGTGCCGGCCTCCGCCACCAGGTAGCGCCGGTCGTCGAGGGCCCGCGCCACCGCGTGGGCCAGGGCCAGCTGGTCGGCGCGGTGCTCGTAGCCCGGCAGGGCGCGGGCCAGGGCGCCGCCCGGGCCCAGCAGGGCGTCGATGGCGGCGGGGCCCTGGCTCACGGGGCCTTGCCGGAGAGCAGCTGGTAGACCAGCCAGGCGACGGCCGAGGCCAGCCAGGCGGCCAGGGCCAGCACCGCGACGCGGCGCCAGCGGCCCCCGGCCAGGGCCGGCGGCGGGGTGCGCGGCAGCGAGGCCAGGCCCACCACGGTGGCGCGCTTGAGCACCTCGGCCTTCATGGCCTGGGCCACCGCGTCCTGCGGCCGCGCCGCCAGCACGTCGCGGTAGCGGCGGCCGGCGGTGGCCAGGCCGTCGAGATCGGGGAAGCGGCCCAGGTAGGCGCGGTGCGCCGCGGGCTCGTCCCAGCGGGCCACCACCTCGGCCCAGGCGGCGGGCTCGGAGCCGGTGGCGGGATCGGCGGCGCCCGGGACCTCGGGGGCGGGGTTCGGGGCGGTGGTGTCCGGCATGGGGAGCGGATCCTAGAACGCGAAGGGCACGGGCACGAAGGTCAGGGCGAAGAGCACGAGCCCGCAGAGCGCCAGGGCGGTGCGGGCCGGATCGAGCGGCCGCTCGTCCCAGGAGGGCGGGTGGCCGGTGCCCACCGCCACGCGGGTGAGCGCCCACCAGAAGAGCCAGTTCCAGGACAGGAACAGCCCGCAGGCGAGCAGCGCCGCCGACACCAGCCGCGACAGGGCCCGCGCGCCGCGCTGGCCGAGCCAGGCGTAGGTGAGGTGGCCGCCGTCGAGCTGGCCGAGCGGCACCAGGTTGAGCGCGGTCACCAGCATGCCCAGCCAGGCGGCGAAGGCCACCGGGTGGAGCACCAGGTCCTGCCCGGCCGGCAGCGCCCCCCAGGTGAGCCGCTGCGCGGCCCAGGTGACCAGGCTGTCGCCCATGAACTGGACCGAGCCGGCCTCGGCGGCCGCCTCGAGCCGGCCGTCCCACCAGGCGGTGAGCAGGAGCCAGGGCGAGTCGAGGCCGGCCCGGGGCAGGCCGCCGGCCTCCACCACGGTGCTGTGGGCCAGGCCCCACAGCAGCAGCGGCAGGGCCACCGCGAAGCCGGCCAGCGGGCCGGCCACCCCGATGTCGAGGGTGGCGCGGCGCGAGGGCGGCAGCGAGCGCATCCGCATCACCGCCCCGAAGGTGCCCACGCCGAAGGGCACCGGCAGGAAGTAGGGGAGCGTGGTGTCCACCCGGTGCCAGCGGGCCAGGGCGTAGTGGCCCAGCTCGTGGGCCCCCAGGATGCCGAGCAGCGCCGCCGAGTAGGGCCAGCCGTGGCGCAGCACCAGCGCGGCGGTGACCGGCTGGCCGGGCGGGGCGGCCAGGTCGTGGCCGGCCAGCAGGGTGGTCACGGCGGTGGCCAGCAGCAGCGCCACATTCACCCAGGGTGAGCGGCCGAGGGCGGCGCGCCAGCGGGCGGTCGGGGACGGCGGGGGCACGGGGGCGCCGCTCCGGCTCAGCGCTCGCCGCCGCCCGCGCCGGGCGAGGCCAGCTCGGCCCGGGTGAGCTCGCGCAGGCCGTCGCGGTCGAGGGTCAGGAAGAACAGCTCCTTCTCCACCACCCGGGTCGGACCCACCGTCAGGTCGCCGGTGGCGCCCTTGAAGCCCTTGACCCCGGCCAGCCCGTCGCGCAGGGCGGCGCGGGTGCGGGCCTGGCCGCCCTCGATGACGGCGCGGGCCAGCTTGACCGCGTCGTAGGCGGAGGCCTCCAGGATGGAGGGGGCCGCGCCGTACTTGCGCTGGTAGGCGTCGGCGAAGCGGCGGGTCTCGGGGCGCGTCGAGCCGGCGAAGAAGCCGTCCACGAAGACGGCGCAGCGCACGTGGCGCCCGGCGCCGCCGGGGGCCAGGTCGAAGAGCGAGGGGTCGGAGCCCCAGCCGTTGCCGCCCAGGAGCTGCACCGCCCGGAGGTCCCTGCGGCCGGTGGTCTTCTCCACCCGCCGCACCTCGTCGGGCAGGCAGGTGGTGGTGAGCACGTCCTCCACCGCCAGCGCCGGCGTGATGAGCTTCACGTTGCGGGCGAAGTCGGCGATGAGCACCGCGTCGAAGTCCACCACCGGGGCCAGGCCGTCGCGCAGCTTCTCCAGCGCCTTGCGGCGGCGGAACGGGTCGGGCTCGCGCGCCGCCACCTCGCGGGCCCCCTCCACGAAGTCGGTGCGCTCGTCGAGCCAGCGCTTGCCCACCATCTCCTTCACCAGCGGGGTGAAGGTGGTCCGGTCGATGGGGTAGCTCTCGGCGGCCCGCACCTCGCCGCCGCGCGCCTCCACCTCGTCCCAGAAGGCGCCGGCCAGCTCCACCCCGTAGGCCACCTGCGGGTACATCACGGCGAAGCGCTTCAGCCCGCGCTTGCCCATGAAGAGGTCGGCCAGGGCGCGGGCCTGGGCGCCGGCGGTGAGCATGTGCTGGAAGACGAAGGGGCCGGCCTCGGTCACGCCCTCCAGCTTGGAGAGCGACAGGAGCGGCACCCCCAGCTCCTCGGCGGTGGCGGCGGCCCGCTCGGCCTCGGCGTTGGCCACCCCGCCGATGACCACGATGGCCCCCTCCTCCAGCGCCAGCTGCTCGATGGCGCTGGCCGCGCCGTCCGGCTCGCCGCGGGTGTCGCGGATGGCCAGCCGGACCCCGGCGCCCTCGCCCAGCGCCAGCCCGATGCCCTGCAGGATGACCTCGCCCCAGCGCTTGAACGGCCCGGAGAGGGGCACCGCCACGCCCACCACGTCGGGCCGCACGGCGGTCAGCCGGGCCAGCCGGTCCAGCGCCGCCTGGGCGTCGGCGGCCCACGGCGAGGTGGGCCAGCGGGAGAGCAGGTCGCGCGCCGCCGCCTCGGCGCCGGCCCAGTCGCGCACGTGCACCAGGATGCGGCAGCGCTTCATGGCCACGGTGGGCAGGGCCGGCGAGTCCTGCGGGAGCGACTCGAGGAGCCGCGCCACGGCCAGCCCGTCGAGCCGGGCGTCCACCACCTGCTCGACCCGCGCCAGGGCCGCCTCGCGGGCCGGGCCGGCGGTGGAGCGCAGGGCCGCCTCGCCCCACCAGCGCACCGCCTCGGGCCAGGCGCGGGCCGCCTCGGCCGCCTCGGCGGTGGCGCGGGCCGCCGCGGCGCGCTCCACCTCGGGCAGGCGCCCGTAGAGCGAGCCCAGGGTGGCCAGGCCGTCGCGGGCCCTCCCCAGCTCCAGGTCGGTGAGGGCCAGCTCGTACTTGGCCTGGGTGGCCTCGGGGTAGAGCGGGTGGTCCACCAGCAGCCGGCCCAGCGCGGCGGCGGAGCGGGGCACGTCGCCGGCGGCGCGCCAGGCGCGGGCCGCCTCGTGCTGGGCCTCGGCCGCGGCCGGCACGCCCGGGTAGCGGGCCGCGAAGGCCTCCAGCCTGGCGGCCCGCTCGGCCGGGGGCAGGCCGTCGAGCGCGGCCCGCTCGGCGGAGAGGTCCACCCGCACCAGCCCCTCGGCCTCGGCCACCGGCAGCTCCTGGCCGCGCACCACCACCCGGGCCGGGGCGCAGGAGGTGACCAGCGCGACGAGGGCGGCGCGCGCCAGCCAGCGGGCGGCGCTTCGGTCGGTCAGGGGGGCGGGCATCGGCCTCGTGGTTCTACCGCTTCTTCTTCGGGTCCCGCCAGAGGTCGGCGGCCTTGTCCCAGAAGCTCCTGGCGCGCGGATGGGTCTCCCCGCCGGAGAGCTCCTCGAACTTCTCCAGCAGCGCCTTCTGCTCGCGCGTCAGGTGGGTGGGCGTCTCCACCACCACCACCACGTGCTGGTCGCCGCGGCCGCTGCCCTGCAGCACCGGCACGCCCTTGCCCTTCAGCTTGAAGGTGGCGCCGGTCTGGGTGGCGGCCGGCAGCTTGTGCTTGACCGGGCCGTCCAGGGTGGGCACGTCGATGGTGCCGCCCAGCGCCGCCTGCACGAAGGAGATGGGCACCTCGCAGACGATCTCGGTCCCCTGGCGCTGGAAGAGGCCGTGCTCCTTCACCTGGATGACCACGTACAGGTCGCCGGGCTGGCCGCCGGCCGCCGGGGGCGGCTCGCCGTCGCCGCTGGAGCGCACCCGGGTGCCGGTGTCCACGCCCGGCGGGATCTTCACCGAGACCCGCGTCACCTCGCGCACCGCGCCGGCGCCGGCGCAGGCCGGGCACTTGTCCACGATGACGCGGCCGGAGCCCTGGCACTGGTGGCAGGTGCGGGCGATGGAGAAGAAGCCCTGGGTGAGCCGGAGCTCGCCGGAGCCGCTGCAGGTGGGGCAGGTGCGCGGCGAGGTGCCGGGCTTGGCGCCGGAGCCGGCGCAGGGCTCGCAGCGGTGGGCCTTGGGGATGTCGAGCACCTTCTCGACGCCGAAGGCGGCCTCCTCCAGGGTCAGCTCGAGGTGGTAGCGGAAGTCGTTGCCCCGGGTGCGCTGGCGCTGCCGCCGGCCGGCGCCGGCCCCGCCCCCGAACATCTCGCCGAAGATCTCGCCGAAGATGTCGTTGATGCTGGCCCCGCCGCCGCGGCCGAAGCCGAAGGGGTCGTCGCCCGCGCCGCCGCCGCCGGCGAAGCCGAACTGGTCGTAGCGGGCCCGCTTGGCCTCGTCGGAGAGGACCGCGTAGGCCTCGGTGGCCTCCTTGAACTTCTCCTCGGAGGCCTTGTCGCCCTGGTTCTTGTCCGGGTGGTGCAGGTGGGCCGCCTTGCGGTAGGCGGCCTTGAGCGCCGCCGCGTCGGCGTCGCGGGCCACGCCCAGCACCTCGTAGTAGTCGCGCTTGTGCAAGGGGGATCAGCCTCGAGGCGTGGGACCGGGAGCGGCCGGGCGGGAAGGTAAGGACGAAGCGGGGGCTGGCAAGCGGGGGGTGGGCCGCGGGGAGCGGCCGCGGCGCCCGGCTACGTCGCCCCGCCCTGCTGCGCGTAGATGGCGTCGGCGATGCGGTAGGCGCTGCCCTCCAGGCGGGCCAGCGCCTCCTTGATGGCGGGCGGGTCGCCCACGCCCAGCACGGCCTTGAGCGCCTCCAGGTCGGCCCGGATCTCGTCCTGGTCCTCCTGCTTGAGGGCGCTGGCGTACTCCTCCAGGCTCTTCTCGGTGGTGTAGATGAGCCCCTCGGCGTTGTTCTTCAGGTCGGCGACCTCCTTCTTCTTCTTGTCGTCCACCTTGTTGGACTCGGCGTCCCGCACCATCCGCGTGATCTCGGCCTCGGTGAGGCCGGAGGAGGCGGTGATGCGGATGTTCTGCACCTTGCCGGTGCCCAGGTCGCGGGCCGAGACGTGCACGATGCCGTTGGCGTCGATGTCGAAGGTGACCTCGATCTGCGGCACGCCGCGGGGGGCGGGCGGGATGCCGACCAGCTCGAAGCGGCCCAGCGTCTTGTCGTCGGCCGCCATGTCGCGCTCGCCCTGCAGCACGTGCACCGACACCAGCGGCTGGTTGTCCACCGCGGTGGAGAAGACCTGCGACTTCTTGCAGGGCACGGTGGTGTTCTTCTCGATGATGCGGGTGAAGACCCCGCCGGCGGTCTCCACGCCCAGGGAGAGCGGGGTGACGTCGAGCAGCAGGACGTCCTTGACCTCGCCCTTCATGACGCCGCCCTGGATGGCGGCGCCCACCGCCACCACCTCGTCCGGGTTGACGCCCTTGTGCGGCTCGCGCCCGAAGAAGCGCTTCACCACCTCCTGCACCTTGGGCATGCGGGTCATGCCGCCCACCAGGATGATGGTGTCGAGCTGCTGGGCGGTCAGCCCGGCGTCGCGCAGGGCGATCTTGCAGGGCTCGATGGTCTTCTCCACCAGGTCGCCGACCAGCTCCTCCAGCGTGGCCCGGTCGATGGTCTCGGCCAGGTGCTTGGGGCCGGTGGCGTCGGCGGTGATGAAGGGGAGGTTGACCTCGGTCTCGCCGGCGGAGGAGAGCTCGTGCTTGGCCCGCTCGGCCGCCTCCTTGAGCCGCTGCAGCGCCATGCGGTCGCGCTTCAGGTCCAGGCCGGTCTGCTCCTTGAAGCGCTTGGCCAGCCAGTCGATGAGCCGCTGGTCGAAGTCCTCGCCGCCCAGGAAGGTGTCGCCGTTGGTGGCCTTGACCTCGAAGACCCCGGAGTTGAGCTCCAGGATGGTGATGTCGAAGGTGCCGCCGCCCAGGTCGTAGACCGCCACCCGCTCGGACGTGCCGGACCGCTGCTTGTCGATGCCGTAGGCCAGGGCCGCCGCGGTGGGCTCGTTGATGATGCGCAGGACGTTCAGGCCGGCGATGCGGCCGGCGTCCTTGGTGGCCTGGCGCTGGGCGTCGTTGAAGTAGGCCGGGCAGGTGACGATGGCCTCGGTGACCGGCTCGCCGAGGTAGTCCTCGGCGGTCTGCTTCATCTTGGCCAGGATCATGGCCGAGACCTCGGACGGGCTGTACTTCTTGCCCTCGATCTCGACCCAGGCGTCGCCGTTGTCGGCCGGCACGATGCGGTAGGCCACCAGCCCGGTGGAGCGCTTGACCTCGGCGTCCTCGAACTTGCGGCCGATGAGCCGCTTCACCACGTAGATGGTGGACTCCGGGTTGGTGATGGCCTGGCGCTTGGCGATCTGCCCGACCAGCCGCTCCCCGCCCTCCGTGAAGGCCACCATGGAGGGCGTGGTGCGCGAGCCCTCGCTGTTGGGGATGACCACCGACTCGCCGCCCTCCATGACGGAGACGCAGCTGTTGGTGGTGCCCAGATCGATGCCGATGACCTTGCCCATGGCTCCCCTGCCCGGCCGGCGCTACGACGCGCCGCCGCCCCCCGGCGCCTGCGGCGCGGCCACCGAGACGCCCACCAGGGCGGGCCGGACCAGCCGCTCGTTCAGCGTGAACCCGCGCGCGTGCTCCAGCACCACCATGCCGGGCGCCACCCCGGGGCTCGGCACCTGCATGAGGGCCTCGTGCCGGGCCGGGTCGAAGGGCTGGCCCATGGCGCTGAAGGCCTTGACCCCGTGGCGCGACAGCGCCTGCTCGAAGCTGGAGCGCACCAGCTTGACCCCGGCCACCAGCGGGTCGTCGGGGGCCGCCGCCGCCAGGGCGCGGTCCAGGTTGTCCATCACCGGGAGCAGATCCTTGAGCAGCTTCTCGGCGCCGAACTTCTGCACCTCGTCCCGCTCGCGGGCCGCCCGCTTCTTGTAGTTCTCGAGGTCGGCCACCGCGCGCACCCAGCGGTCGTGCACGTCGGCCAGCTTCTTCTGGCCCTCGCGCGACAGCGCCTGCGAGAGCTCGAGCTGGGCCCGGAGCGACTCGAGGTCGTCGGCCGGCCCGGACGCCGGGTCGTCGCCGGGCCCGACCTCCACCTCGACCGGGTCGCCGGGGTCGCCGGGGTCGCCGGCCGGCTGGTCGCCGACGGCGCGGCCGCCGCGCTCCACCGAGCGGAGCGCGGCCGCGATGGCGTCGTCCGGGATGTCCGCCCGGAAGTTTCCCTTGTCCTGGCTGTCGCCCATGGAGTCGTTTCGCGAGATGTGTTCTTGGACCCCGGCCCCGACATACCCCCGGGGTCAGGGAGGAATTTGGATTGTCGCACACCGGTCGGCGGGCCGACAAGCGACGCGGTGCGGCGGGGGCCCGCGGGCGGGCGCCCACCCGGGGCGTGTCAGCCGTCCCCGTGGCGGCCGATCGCCCGGGAGAGCTCGCGCGCGGTCAGGTCCACCAGCGGGATGACCCGGGCGTAGTTCATGCGGGTGGGGCCCACCACCGCCAGCGTGCCCAGCACCCGGCCGGCCCGGCCGTAGGGGGCGGCCACCACCGAGACGTCCGGCACGGTGGCGAACTCGCTCTCGGCGCCGATGAAGATCTGCACCTCCTGCGAGAGCAGCACCCGGTCGAGCACCCTGAGGATGCGGTCCTTCTCGGCGAAGGTCTTGAGGAGGGCGCGGGCCTTCTGCACGTCGGCGAACTCGGGCGCGTCGAGGAAGGAGGCCTCGCCGTCCACCAGCACCCGCCCCTCGGCCGGGGGCGCGGCCAGCGCCAGCTCGGCCAGCGAGAGCGCCTTCTGCATCAGGCCGTGCAGGGCGGTGTGGTCGGCCCGCATGTCCTCCAGGATCCGCTCGCGCAGCGTGGCCAGGCTGGTGGCCGCCTCGGAGGCGGCCGCGATCCGCTCGTTCAGGTAGGCGGCGGCGCGCTCCAGCTCGGAGGCGTCGAAGGGCTGGTCGAGCTGCACCAGCTTGTTGGTGACGATGCCGGCCTGGGAGACGAAGACCGCCAGCACCCGGTTCTCCCGCAGCCGCACGAAGTCCACCTGGCGGATGGGGTCCACCTTGGGCGGCGGCGTGGTGACCACCGCGGCGTGGTGCGACAGCGAGTGGAGCAGGTCCGCGGTGCCCTCGAGCAGGCGCGACACGTCGGGCGCGTCGGCGGTCAGCGAGGTGATGCGGTCCCGGTCGGCGCTGGTGGGCGGGCGCACCTTGAGGAGGGTGTCGACGTAGAGCCGGTAGGCCTGGGCGGTGGGGATGCGCCCCGAGGAGGCGTGCGGCTTCTCCAGCAGCCCGAGCGCCTCGAGGTCGGCCATGACGGCGCGCACCGTGGCGGGCGAGCACTCCAGCCCGTGGCGGGCCAGCAGCGGCTGCGACGCCACCGGCTCGCCGGTGTGGATGTAGTCCTGGACCAGGGCCTTCAGGACCTCGCGCGCTCGCCGGTCCAGCTCGCCCTGGGCCGCCATGGTCGCGCTCCCGCGGGCCGTCAGGGCTCGCCGAGGCGGCGGGCGGCGGCCGTGGCCAGCGAGGGGAAGCGGCCGGCGGCCAGCTCGCGCCACCGCAGCTCGGCCCCGGCGCGGTCGCCGGCCAGGTCGAGCAGCATGGCCTCCAGGTGGCGCCGCTCCTCCACGAAGGCGAAGACCAGCGCGGCCCGCGCCGAGCCGTCGTCGAGCCGCACCGCCTCGCGCAGCAGGGCGCGGGCCCCGGCGGCGTCGCCGCGGGCGTCGGCCAGCAGCGCCAGCGCGTAGGCCGGCTCCGGGCGCGTGGCGTCCACGCCGCGGGCGCTCTCCAGGTAGGCCTGGGCGGCCTCGGCGTGCCCCTCCACGGCGCACAGCTCGCCGAGGTTGAGGAGCGCCGCCTGCTGCTCGCGCGGCCCGCCGCTGGCCACCACCTCGTCGAGCAGGCGGCGCGCGGCGTCCAGGTGGCCGTCGAGGAAGTAGCTGACCGCCAGGTCGTTGAGGGCCGACAGCCGATCGGGATCGCCGGCCAGCTCCGCCTCGTAGGCGGCGCGCGCCCCGCCGAGATCGCCGGTGCGGATCAGCCCGGCGCCGAAGCCCTGCGCGGCGGCCAGCGTGCCGAGCGCCGGGGTGGCGTCGTCGCGCAGCGGCAGGCGCGGGTCGGCCGAGCCGCCGCAGGCGGCCAGCGCCAGCGTGGCCACGAGCGAGAAGTTGCCGAGCCGATTCGAGAGGTTGCGCACTTGGGATCCGGAGGAGGGCGGCGGAGACCAGGGGAGTCTAGTCATCCGCCCCGAAGGGATCAAGGAAGCGGGGTGTCCCCGGATTCGAAGGCCGCTCCCCCCCGTCACCGCGGGACACGGCGAGCCCCACCCCCCGTATGCCCCGAAAAGGCCAATGGCTTTGGTGTCCCCTGTGTCACGGACGGGTTGTCCGAAAGTTTTTCTTATCGAGGGGTCAGTCTAGACTCCCTTCACCGCCTCCCCCGGAGTCTCGCAGTCCATGATCTCCCGCCAGCAACTCGCCACGCTCGTGGAGCGCTTCGGCGTCGGTTCGCAGTTGACCGGCGGCGTGCTGCTGGTGGACGACGAGCCGCTCAACCTGCGGGTGCTCAAGGACCTGCTGGAGGAGCGCTGGACCGTGCACCAGGCCACCTCCGGCGCCGAGGCCTTGCGCATCGCCGCGGCGGTGCCGCTCGACGTGGTGGTGACCGACCAGCGCATGCCGGGCATGAGCGGCGTGGAGCTGCTGGCGGCGCTGCGCGAGCTGCGCCCGGACCTGGCGGGCATCGTCATCACCGGCTTCGCCGACATGCAGGCCCTGGAGTCGGCCATCAACCGGGCCCACGCCTTCCGCTTCCTGCGCAAGCCGTGGGAGTCCGACGACGTCATCCAGGCGGTGGAGCAGGCCAGCGCCCTGGTGGCCCAGGGGCGCACCATCGCGCAGCTGGTGCAGCTGCTGGCGGCGCGCGGCGAGGAGCTGAAGGCCTCCCTGCGGACGCTGCAGGACCAGCAGCAGCAGCTCCTGCACCTGGAGCGGGTCGGCACCCTGGGGCGGCTCGCCTCGGGCATCGCCCACGACCTGAAGAACGTCATGACCGGGCTGCGCTCCGCCGAGGCCGAGCTGCAGGCCCTCGACGTCGACCCGGACCTGCGGTCCTTCCTGGCGCTGGGGCTGGCCCACGTGGACAGCCTGCTGCGCACCCTGCAGACGCTGCGCGACTTCTCGCGCAGCGGGTCGCTCGAGCTGGTGGCGGGACTGGTGGAGCCAGCCCAGCTGGTGGAGACCTCGGTGGCCATCTGCCGGCTGGACCTGAGCTACCGGATGCGCCGGGTGGTGCCCAGGGTGGCCCCGGGCCTGCCGCTGCTCCGGGCCGACGGCCAGAAGCTGATCCAGGTGCTGGTCAACCTGGTCCGCAACGCCCTGCAGGCCTCCGAGGACGGCGGCGAGGTGCGCATCAGCGCCGAGGCGCTGCCGGAGGGCGGGCTCCTGCTGGCCGTGGAGGACGACGGCCCCGGCGTGCCCGAGGCCCTGCGGGCCAGGCTCTTCCAGCCCTTCGCCACCGGCCGCGGCGAGCAGGGGCTTGGCATGGGGCTCTACATGGCCCGCCTGATCGCCGAGACCCACGGCGGCCGGATCGCCGTCGGGTCCGGCCAGCGGGGCGGGGCGCGCTTCGAGGTGGTGTTGCCGAGCAACGGGCCCGTCGAGGGGCCCCCAGTCGACGAGGAGAGACCGCATGGGCCTGCACGAGCTGGGTGACCCCGGGACCGGGGTGGTGGACTTCGAGGCGCCGTTCCTGGTGCCGGCCGCGGCTGGCTCGCCAGCCGCGCAGGCCGTCGCGGCGGGCCCCGGCGCGGCGCCCCCGCGGGTGCGGCGCTACGAGGAGCTGGACGGCGCCGTCGGGCGCGGGGTCTTCTTCCGCCCGCAGCGGTTCAGCGCGGAGGACCTGGCGCCCCTCACGGCCGCCGTGACGGTGACCGTGGCCGGGGCGCGGCGGGAGTGCGCCCTGGTGGACGTGTCGCAGAACGGCGTGGCCGTGGCCTGGCCCGCCGACCTGCCGGTCTCGCCGGGCCAGCGCCTGCCGGCGGCGCTCCGCTTCGACGACCACGCGGCCTTCACCGGCGAGGCCCACGTCGGCTCGGTCCGGCAGAAGGACGGCCTCACCGTGGTGGGGCTCTCCTTCGTGGACTTCCTGCTCGACGTCGACGAGATCCACCAGCTGCGCGCCGTGCGCGCCTGGGCCCCGGCGGGCGCCGGCGGGCCCCTGGAGCGCCGGCCCTGGCGCCTGGCCGGGCACGAGAAGTTCAAGTCGCTGGTCTCCGAGCTGGGGCTGTACCTGGAGGACGCGCGGCGCGAGCTGACGGCCTTCGAGGCCGAGCTGCCCTGGCACGTCCTCAACGGACCGGCCAACCCGGCCCGCGCCGCGCTGGTCTCGCGGCTGCGCGCCGGGTTCGTGGCCGACGTGGTGGACCAGACCGAGCAGGTGGACGCGGCCCTGCGCCAGATCCCGGGGGGCCTGGCCAACGCCGCCGCCCGCGAGTGGTCGCTGCGCCACCTGCACGACCACCTGCTGCAGGCCCTGTCGTGCCAGCGGGCCCTGCACAAGCCGTTCGGCTACCCGGGCGACTACGAGCTGATGAACTTCATCTACGAGCGGCAGTTCGAGGGGCCGAACCTCTTCGCCCGCGCCGTGGGCCTGGCCTTCCTGAGCACCCGCGCGCCGGCGGCGGTGCGCTGCCGCAAGGACGTGGTCAAGGCGCAGCTGGCGGCGCTGCTGGCGCGGCGGGCCGGCTCGAAGGAGCCGGTGCGCGTGCTCTCCATCGCGGCCGGCCCGGCCCAGGAGCTCTTCGAGCTGTTCGAGGCCATGGAGGACCTGCCGGTCCCGGTGGAGGTGGTGCTGTTCGAGCAGGACCGGCACGCCCTGGCCCACGCCTGGCGGCGCCTGCGCTCCACCGCCGTGGCCCGCTTCCCCGAGCAGGTGCGCTGCACCTTCCTGCACGACTCGGTGAAGCGGCTGCTGCGCGACGAGGACCTGTTCGCCGACTTCGGGCAGTTCGACCTGGTCTACTCCTGCGGCCTGCTCGACTACTTCCAGCGCGCCACCGCCACGGTGCTGGTGCGGCGCCTGGCCGCCGCCACCAGGCCGGGCGGCCAGCTGCTGGTGGCCAACATGGTGGACCACCCCATCCGCTGGGTGATGGAGTGGCACCTCGACTGGAACCTCATCTACCGGACCCGCGAGGACCTGCTGGAGATCGGCTGGCGCGCCGCGCCCACCGCCCAGGCCCGCATCCTGGAGGAGGCCAGCGGGGCCAACCCGTTCTTCGAGCTGATCCCCGAGTAGCCGGGGCATGGTGGACGACCCGCCCGAGCTGCGCCGCCGCTGGCGCCGCTGGCTCATCGAGCGCAACCGGCGCGGCCTGCGGATCGCGCTGGCCATCGTGGCGGTGCTCTACCCGGCCTTCGGGCTGCTGGACCTGGCCCTGCTGCCCCCGGCGGCGCTGGCCTGGCTGTGGGCCACCCGCCTGGTGGTCTTCGGGGTGACGCTGGCGCTCTTCCCCTTCACCCGCAGCGCCTCCTGGGATCGCTGGGGCCTGTCGGTGACGACCGGCTACGCCTGGCTGGCCTCGGCCGGCATCGCGGTGATGACCACCTACGCCGGGGGCCTGGCCTCCCCCTACTACGCCGGCATCTCGCTGGCCATCACCGGGGCCGGGCTGCTCTTCGTCTGGCCGGTGCGGGCGGTGGCCGTCACCCACGCCTCCATCGTGGTCACCTTCGTGCTGGTGAACGTGGGCGCCGGGACCATCGGCGACCCGGCTGTGGCCCTCTCCAACCTGGCCTTCCTCTCGGCGCTGGCCCTCATCGCCGGCGTGGGCCAGTCGCTGCTCTTCCGCACCCAGCGCGAACAGCACGCCCAGCGGGTGCGCCTGGAGCAGGCCACCGCCAACCTGGAGCGGGCCCACGTCGAGCTGCAGCAGCTCGACCAGTTCAAGTCGCGCTTCTTCGCCAACATGACCCACGAGCTGCGCACGCCGCTGGCCATGGTGCTGACCCCGCTCGAGCTGCTCATGCAGGGCGAGATGGGCCAGTTCACCGAGGCCCAGCGCAGCTCCTTCCTCACCATGTTCCGCAGCGCGCTCAAGCTCCTCAAGCTGGTCAACGACCTGCTGGACCTGTCGCGGCTGGAGGAGAGCCGGCTGCGCCTGGAGGTGGCCGAGCACGACCTGACCGCCTACCTGCGGGGGCTCACCGAGGAGACCCAGGTGCTGGCCCGGCGCAAGGGCATCTCGCTCACCTTCGAGCCGGCGGTCGCCGGGCCGCCCGCCGCGGTCTGGTGCGACCTGGAGCGGCTGGAGCGGGTCTTCGTCAACCTGCTCTCCAACGCCGTCAAGTTCACCCCGCCCGGCGGCCACGTGGTGGTGCGGCTCTCCGCCGACGCGGCCGGGGTGGAGGTGCAGGTGGAGGACGACGGCCCGGGCTTCCCGCCCGCCACGGCCGGGCGCCTCTTCGAGCGCTTCTACCAGGTGGACATGGCGGGCACCCGCCAGCACGGCGGGGCCGGCATCGGCCTGGCCCTGGCCAAGGAGATCGTGCTGCTGCACGGCGGCACCATCGAGGCCCACAGCGACGGCCGCCATGGGGCGCTGCTGACGGTGCGGCTGCGGCGCGGCGCCGGGCACCTGGCGGCCGCCGCCCTGGCGGACCCGGCACCGGCCGGCGAGGGCGAGGGCGACTCCGGGCCCGACTGGGTGGTGCAGCTCTCGGCCCGCCGCGACTTCCGGCTGCTGGACATCGAGGAGGCCGCCGAGCGGCGGGTGGTTGAGCGCGACGTGGACGAGGGCTCCCGGCCCCACTCGGTGGCGGTGGTGGAGGACAGCCCGCAGATCACCCAGTTCATCCACATGACCCTGCGGCGGCAGTTCAAGGTGCTGACGGCGCCGGACGGCGTGCGGGGCCTGGAGCTGATCGAGCGGGAGCTGCCCGACCTGGTGGTGACCGACCTGATGATGCCGGGCCTGGACGGCCTGGCCATGACCCGGCGGCTGCGCGAGCAGCCGCGCACCCGCCACATCCCCATCATCATGCTCTCGGCCCGCGGCGAGCTGGACGACCGGGTGCGGGGCCTGGAGACCGGCGTCAGCGTCTACCTGACCAAGCCGTTCTCGCCCCGCGAGCTGCTCACCAGCGCCCGCCGCCTGGTGCAGGCCAAGGAGGAGGCGGCCGACCTGGTGCTGACGCAGCGCATGGACTCGCTCGAGCTGGTGGCGGCCGGCCTGGCCCACGAGCTGAACAACCCGCTCAACTACGTCAAGAACGCCCTGGCCCGCGTGCAGCTGGACACGGCGCGGGTGCTGACCCTCTCCGACCAGGCCGCCGCCGGCGCGCTGCCCGGGGCCGAGCTCCAGCAGCTGGCCAAGCTGGGGGCCCGGGTCAAGGAGCTGCTGGGCGTGGCCGACGCCGGCCTGAAGCGCATGGCCGGCACGGTGGAGCTGATGGGCCGCTACGGTCGGGCCGGCTACCGCCGCGAGCTCTCCACCCCGGACGCCTGGGAGATGGTGCGGACGGCGGTGGCGGTGGTGCTGCCCGCCACCGGGCGCGACGTGCAGGTGACCATGGACCTGACCGGCGACGGCACCCTGGAGTGCGTGCCGGAGGAGCTGGGCCAGGTGGTGACCAACCTGGTGCAGAACGCCATCGAGGCGGTGGCCGACGGCGCCGGCACGGTGCACCTGGTCGGCCGCGGCGGCGCCGACGAGCTGGTGCTGCGGGTGCGCGACAACGGCCCGGGCATCGCGCCGGAGGCCATGAGCCGCCTCTTCACCCCCTTCTTCACCACCAAGGGGCCGGGGCGCGGCACCGGGCTGGGCCTCACCATCACGCGGCGGGTGGTGGAGGCGCTGCACGGCACGCTCAAGGTGGCCAGCACCCCGGGCCAGGGGGCCGAGTTCACCGTGCGCCTGCCGCGCCGGCAGCCGCTCGCCACGGCGCTGACGCCGCCGCCGGCCCTGACCCCGCCGCCGGGCTGACCGGCCCCGGGGGGCGCGGCGGGCCAGGGGGCGGCGTGCTATAGGCCCCTCGCGACGGCCGCCCGATGTCCCTCCCGACCGCACCCCCAGAGCCCGCCCCGGCCGGCGCCCGCGCCCGGGTCCGTCGCGCCCTCGAGGCCTCGCGCCTCGCCGAGGTGACCGGGCTTCCCGGCGCGGCCCGGGGCCGCCTGGTGCAGGACCTGCTGGCCCCCGGGCCGGCCCGGGCCCGCTGCGTCCTGGCGGTGGCCACCGACGAGGAGCGGGCCGACGCGCTGGCGCGCGACCTGGCCTTCTTCGTCGGCGAGGCGGCGGTGCTGCGGGTGCCGGCCGACGCGGTGCTGCCCTACGACGACCTCTCGCCCGACCGCGGCGTGGAGATGGAGCGGCTCTCGGCCCTGGCCAGGCTGCACGCCTCGCCGGGCGAGGTGCTGGCGGTGGTGGTCTCGGCCCGCGGGCTGGCCCGCCGGGTGGCGCCGCGCGCCGTCTTCGAGGCCGGCTCGGACCTGCTGGCGGCCGGCCTCACGGTGGACCGCGAGGCGCTGGCGCTGCGGCTGGTGTCGCTGGGCTACGCCCGGGTGCCGCTGGTGGAGGACCCGGGCACCTTCGCGGTGCGCGGCGGCGTGCTCGACCTGTGGAGCCCGGCCGAGGCCAGGCCGGCCCGCCTGGAGTTCTTCGGCGACGAGGTGGAGTCCTGCCGCCCCTTCGACCCGGTCTCGCAGCGCAGCGGCGAGGGGGCGGTGGAGGTGCTGACCTGCCCGGCGCGGGAGGCGCTCTTCACCGAGGCCGGCAAGGCGGCCGCCAAGGAGGCGGTGCGGGCCGCCGCCGAGCGGGTCAACCGGCCCACCTCGCGGGTGCGCGAGGTGCTCGACGCCATCGACGCGGCGCAGCCCTTCTTCGGCCAGGAGGCGCTGCTGCCCGGCTTCCACCCGGCCGGGCTGGACACCCTGCTCGACTTCCTGCCGCCCGGCACGGCCGCCTACGTGGACGACGCCACCGGCGTGGAGGAGGCGCTGGCCGACCTGTGGGAGGCGCTGGCGCGCGAGCACGCGGCGGCGCTGAAGCGCGAGGAGCTGACGCTGCCGCCTGAGGCCCACTTCCTCCCGGCCGGCGAGGCGCTGGCGGCGCTCGCGGCGCGGCCGCTGGTGCGCCGCCACCTGGTGTTCCTGGGCACCGGCGACCCCATCCGCACCTCCCTGGGCGAGACCGCCGACCTGCGCGGCGAGATCCAGGCGGCCCACGGCGAGGAGGGGGCGCTGGCCCCGCTGACCCGGCGGCTGGAGGACTGGCGCCAGCGCGGGCTGACCACCGTCATCGCGGTGAGCACGCCCTCCTCGGCCGACCGCCTGCGCCGCCTCCTGGAGGACCGCCGCCAGGCCGCCCGCCCCCACCCCGGCCCGCTCGGCGACCCGCGCCCGCTCTACGACCCCGCGGTGCACGCCCACCTGGTGCCCGGCGAGATCTCGGGCGGCTTCGTGGACGGCGAGGGCGGCCTGGTGCTGCTCTCCGACGAGGAGATCTTCGGCCGCAAGGTGCGCAAGAAGGCCCGCGCCACCCGGGAGGAGCACGCCTTCGCGGCCGGCTTCCGCGAGCTGAACGAGGGCGACCTGGTGGTGCACGTGGAGCACGGCATCGCGCGCTACTGCGGGCTCACCAAGATGCAGATCCGGGGGGTCGAGGGCGACTTCCTGGTGCTGGCCTACGACGGCGCCGACCGGCTCTACCTGCCGGTGGGGAAGCTGCGCCAGGTGCAGAAGTTCACCGGCGCCTCGCCCGACGCGGTGCGGCTGGACCGGCTGGGCGGGCAGTCGTTCGCGCTGCGCAAGGCGCGGGTCAAGGAGCAGCTGCTCAAGATGGCGGCCGAGCTGCTCGACGTCTACGCCGCCCGGGCCGCCCACCCGGGCCACGCCTACGCCGAGCCGGACCAGACCTACCGCGAGTTCGAGGCCGAGTTCCCCTACGAGGAGACGCCCGACCAGCAGAAGGCCATCGACGACGTCCTCCGGGACCTGCGCAAGGCGGGCGGCGGCCGCGGCCCCATGGACCGGCTGGTGTGCGGCGACGTGGGGTACGGCAAGACCGAGGTGGCCATGCGGGCCGCCATGCTGGCGGTGCTGGGCAAGCGGCAGGTGGCGGTGCTGGTGCCCACCACCATCCTGGCGGCCCAGCACGAGCGCTCCTTCCGCGAGCGCTTCAAGGGCTACCCGGTGCGCATCGAGGCGGTCTCCAGCATGAAGACCGCCGAGGAGTCCCGCCGCATCCTCAAGGCGGCGGCGCTGGGCCAGGTGGACGTGCTGATCGGCACCCACCGGCTGCTGGGGGCCGACGTCTCCTTCGCCGACCTGGGCCTGGTGGTGGTGGACGAGGAGCAGCGCTTCGGGGTGGCGCACAAGGAGCGGCTCAAGAAGCTGCGCAAGCTGGTGGACGTGCTCACCCTGACCGCCACGCCCATCCCGCGCACCCTGCACATGAGCCTGGCCGGGGCGCGGGACCTCTCCATCATCGCCACCCCGCCGGAGGACCGGCGCGCCATCCGCACCTTCGTCATGAAGTTCGACCCGGCCGCCATCCAGGAGGCCATCGAGAACGAGCTGAAGCGCGGCGGCCAGGTCTTCTTCGTGCACAACCGGGTGCGCTCCATCGGCTCGATGCAGAAGTTCCTGGCCGAGCTGGTGCCCGCGGCGCGCATCGGGGTGGCGCACGGGCAGATGGGCGAGGGCAAGCTGGAGGAGGTGATGGCGGCCTTCGTCGAGAAGCAGCTGGACGTGCTGCTGGCCTCCACCATCATCGAGAGCGGCCTCGACATCCCCAGCGCCAACACCATCATCGTCAACCGGGCCGACCACTTCGGGCTGTCGCAGCTCTACCAGATCCGCGGCCGGGTGGGCCGCAGCCGCGAGCGGGCCTACGCCTACCTGCTGGTGCCGGCGCGCCGCCCGGTCACCAAGGACGCCCGCAAGCGGCTCGAGGTGCTGCAGAAGTTCACCGAGCTGGGGGCCGGCTTCCAGATCGCCTCGCACGACCTGGAGATCCGCGGCGCCGGCAACCTGCTCGGCAAGGACCAGTCGGGCCAGATCGAGGCGGTGGGCTTCGACCTCTACGCGCAGCTGCTCGACGAGGCGGTGCGCGAGCTGAAGGGCGAGCCCCCCAAGGACGAGGTCGACCCCGACGTGGCGCTGCCGGTGGCGGCCTTCATCCCCGACCCGTACATGCCCGACGTGCACCAGCGGCTCTACTTCTACAAGCGCTACGCGCAGGCCTCCACCGACGAGGAGCTGGAGGAGATCCGCGCCGAGATCGTGGACCGCTGCGGCGACCCGCCGGACGAGGTGGACGCGCTCGGGGAGGTCATGAAGGTGAAGGTGCGCCTGCGGGCCTGCGCATCCGTGCCCTGGAGAGCGGGCCGGGGCGCATCGTGCTCACCCTGGGCGAGGGGGCGGCGCTGGACCCGTTCCTCCTCGCCAAGCACGTGCAGGCCTCCGGCGGCGCCCTCCGGCTCACCCCGGACATGAAGCTGGTGGCCCGCTTCGGCCCGGACCCCGCGGCCGCGGGGCCGGCGACGGCGGCCCGCCCGCCCGCCCGCCCGACCCGCGGCCCCACCGGGCGCAAGCTGGCCGCCCCGCCCCGCCCGGCCCTGGCGCCCCTCTCCTCCCCGGCCGCCGAGGCCATGGACGGCAAGGCCCTGCTGGCCGCGGCGCGCCAGCTCCTCGGGGGCCTGGCCCGCTGCGCCAGGCCCGACTGACCTGGGGCTCGGCGAGGCCCTCCCGGCGCCGCCCGGCGGGGCGCGCCGATCCTTGATCCGGCCGTCGTTCCGTGGTCTTTTTCGGCCCCTCGGGGCAGCGCCGCGCGCCCCCCATGGGGGGAACACCTTCCCCGGCTCGCGCGTTGTCACCGGACCAACCTCCACAGGTTCCTGCCGCTCCCAACAGTCCAAGGAGTCCCCCGCATGCTCCGCCGCGTCCTCCCCGTCGTCCTCGTCGCCGTGCTCGCCGCCTGCGGCTCCGAGAAGGCCGCCGGGCCCAAGAAGTCCGGCCCGGCCGTCGCCACCGGCAACGGCATCACCATCACGGCCGAGGAGTTCAAGGCCCGCCTCGACGAGCAGTCGCCCTTCATCCGCGCCCGCTACTCGACCCTGGAGCGGAAGAAGGAGTTCCTCGACAACCTGATCCGCTTCGAGGTGCTGGCCAAGGAGGCCACCAAGCAGGGCCTCGACAAGGATCCGGACGTGCAGCTGACGCTGCGCAAGATCATGGTGCAGAAGCTGGTCCAGAAGAACTTCGCCGACCAGTCGGGCGCCGCCGCCCTGCCGGACGCCGAGCTGCAGAAGTACTACGACGACCACAAGGACGAGTTCCAGAAGGCCAAGAAGGTGCGCCTGGCCGCCATCGTCCTGACCGCCCCCGCCGGCGCGCCCGACCGCGCCAAGAAGGAGGCGCTGGCCAAGAAGGCCCTGGCGCAGGTGAAGGCCGCCGAGAAGACCAACAGCCTGGCCTTCGCCGCCGCCGTCACCCAGTACTCGGACGACGCCGCCACCAAGGCGGTCTCCGGCGACCTGAACTTCAAGACCAAGGACGAGCTGGAGAAGGCCTACGGCGCGCCGCTGGCCGAGGCGGCCTTCGCGCTCAAGCCGGGCGAGCTCTCCGGCGTGATCGGCACCCCGCAGGGCTTCTTCGTGGTGAAGGCCACCGGCGTGCAGGAGGAGGTCAACCGGCCCTTCGACGTGGTCAAGGCCCAGATCGGCTCCAAGCTGCAGCGCGAGAAGAAGACCAAGGAGTTCGACGAGCTGGTCAAGAAGCTGAAGGAGGAGGCCAAGGTGGTGGTCAGCGACGCCGAGCTGGAGAAGGTGACCGTCTCCGCCGCCCCCCCCCCGGGCGCGCCCGGCATGCCCGGCATGCCCGCCGGCGCCGCCAACGCCATGCCCGAGGCCGCGCGGCCCCCGGCCCCGGCCCACAAGTAGCCGGTGGCTGGCCGGGCCGCCCTCCTCGCGCTCGCCCTCTCGGCCGCCGCCTGCGGCCGCTGCGGGGGGAGCGCGCCGGCGGCCCCGGCCGGCCCCACGCCGGTGGCGCTGGTGAACGGCGAGCCGGTGGCCCCCGCCACCCTGGCCCGCGAGCTCCGGCAGACGCAGGCCGGCGGCGAGGGCGAGGGGCCAGGCGACGTCCTGCGGCGCCGCGTCCTCGACGACCTGGTGGACCGGGCCCTGCTGCTGCAGCAGGCCCGGGCCCGCTCGGTGGTGGTCGGCCAGGACCAGGTGGAGCGGGCCTTCCTGCGCATCCGCAACGAGTACCCGGGCACGCACTTCGACGACATGCTGGCCCAGGAGCGCCTCAGCCAGGGCGAGCTGAAGGCCCGGCTCAAGGACCAGCTCACCGTCGAGCGGCTCTTCCACGAGGAGGTCTTCCCGCGGGTCCGGGTGGAGGACGCCGAGGTGGACCGCTGGTACGCCGACCACGCCGCCGAGTTCCAGGAGGCCGAGAAGGTGCGGGTGCTCCAGGTGGTGGTGGCCAGCCGCGACGAGGCCGCGCGGGTGCGCGAGCAGCTGCGCCGCGACCCGGCCGCCTTCGCCGAGGTGGCGCGGCGGGCCTCCATCGCCCCGGAGGGGAAGAACGGCGGCGACCTGGGCTGGATCGAGCACCGCGCCGGCTTCCCCGAGGTCTTCGAGGTCTGCTTCACCCTGCCGCTGAACACGCTCTCCGAGGTGACGCCGTCGCCCTACGGCTTCCACCTCTTCAAGGTCGTGGAGAAGAAGCCGGCCTCGCGGCGCGCCCTGGAGCAGGCGCGCGCCGGGATCGCCGAGCGGCTGCTGCGCGACAAGCGGGCCCGGGCGCAGGAGGAGTACCTCGCCACGCTGCGCGCCCGCGCCACCATCCAGATCGACCAGGCGGCCCTCGCCGCGGTGACCCCGTGATCCACGCCCTCCTCGTCCTCGCCCTCGCCGCCGTGCCGGCCCCCCGGGGCCAGAAGCCCGACCCGACCCACCGGAGCGAGAAGGCCCCCCGGGCCGGCAAGGCCCCGGCGCCCGTGGCCCCGGCGCCCCCGCCGGTGCGGGAGCCGGAGGTGGCGCCGCCCGGGCCGCGCCTGGTCCTCAACCGGGTGGCCGCCACCGTGAACGGCGAGGTGGTCACGCTGCGCGAGCTGCAGGAGCGGGCCGGCGGCGAGTGGCTGCGCGCCGACCAGCTGCCGCCCGGGCCGGAGCGCGACCAGGCGGTGCAGCGCCTGCTGCGCCGCGCCTGGGAGCTGGTGGTGGCCGAGCGGCTCTTCCGCGAGCAGGCGGTGACGCTGCAGCTGGAGGTGTCCGACGGTCAGGTGGACGCCGCGGTGGAGGACATCAAGAAGCGCAACGGCTTCGACGACGCCCAGCTCGACCTGGCGCTGGCCGGCCAGGGGCTCGACCGCAAGGGGTTCAAGGCCCAGGTGCGGCGCGAGCTCGAGTCGATGCAGGTGCTCAACTACAAGGTGCGCAGCCGGGTGAAGGTCTCGGACGAGGACCTGAAGAACTACTACCAGACCCGCCCCACCGCCTTCGGCGGCGCCGAGGAGGTGCACGTGCGCCACCTCTTCCTGCCGCTGGCGGAGGGGGCCGCGCCGGCGGCGCAGCAGGCCGCCCAGGCGCTGGGCGAGGCGCTGCGCCGGCGGCTGGTGGCCGGCGAGGCCTTCGCCGCGGTGGCGAAGGACGCCGGCGGCGCGCCGGGCGACTCCGGCGACCTGGGCTGGCTGAAGCGCGGCGACGTGCAGAAGGACCTGGAGGACGTGTACCTGCCGCTGGCCGACGGCGAGGTCTCCCGGCCGGTGCGGGCCGGGCCCGGGCTGCACCTCTTCCAGCTGGTGGAGCGGCGCCGCGCCGGCGGCAAGGCCTTCGAGGAGGCCAAGGACGAGATCCGCGACCTGCTGGTGCAGGAGCAGACCGCCTCCTACCGCGACCAGTACGTGGCCGAGCTGAAGCGCGACGCGGTCATCGACCTCCGGCTGCCCGAGCTGAAGGACTAGGGCGACCCCGCGCCGGCGCGCCCACCCGGCGCCGCCCTGGCCGGACCCCTCCCCCGTGGCGGGCGCCGTGGCGCCCGCGGAGACCTCCCGTGAGCGCACGCATCGCCATCTCGCTGGGTGACCCCTCCGGCATCGGGCCGGAGGTGACCGCGGCCGCGCTGCGCGAGCTCGGCCGCGAGGTGACGCCGCTGCTGTGCGGCGACCCCGGGCTGCTGGAGCGCGGCTTCGGGCGGCTCGGGCTGCCGGTGCTGGAGCCGGGCGAGCGGCTGCCGCGCGGCGGGGCCTTCGTGGCGGTGACCCGGCTGGCGGCGCGGGCGCTGGCGCCGGGGCGGCCGGCGCCGCTGGGGGGCGCCGCCCAGCTGGCCTTCCTCACCGCGGCCTACGACCTGGTGCAGAACGGCGCGGCGGCGGCGCTCTGCACCGCCCCGGTCTCCAAGGCCCAGGTGGCCCTGGCCCTGCCCGGCTTCGTGGGCCACACCGAGTGGCTGGAGGCGCGCGGCGGCGGCGGGCGCTCGGTGATGATGCTGGCGGGCCAGCGGCTCAAGGTGGCGCTGGTGACCAACCACCTGCCGCTCTCGTCGGTGCGCGCCGCGCTCACGCCGGCGCTCATCGCCGAGACCATCGCGGTGACGCACCGGGCGCTGGTGCAGGACCTCGGCGTGGCCAGGCCGCGCATCGCCCTGGCGGCCTGGAACCCGCACGCCGGCGAGTCCGGGACGGTGGGCGACGAGGAGGCCCGGCTCTGCCAGCCGGCGCTGGCCCTGGCGCGGCGGGGCCGCACCCCGGCGGCCGGCCCCTTCCCCGCCGACTCGGTCTTCTTCCGGGCCGCGCTCGGGGAGTTCGACGCGGTGGTGGCGCTCTACCACGACCAGGGGCTCATCCCGGTGAAGCTGCTCGACTCGGTGATGGGCGACGCCGCGGTGAACGTGACGCTCGGGCTGCCCATCGTGCGGACCAGCCCCGACCACGGGGTGGCCTACTCCTTGGCCGGCACCGGGAAGGCCAGCGCCGCCAGCATGGTGGCCGCGCTCCGGCTGGCCGCGCGCATCGCCCGGGTGCGGGCGCGCCGCGGGGCCTGACCGAAGGTCGTCCCCCCGGCGCGGCGCGGCGTCGGGGGATCCCGACAGCCGGTTGCGCAACCCCCCGGAATCAGGTGGGCGCCGGGTTGGCAAGGCAGGTGCACTTGGGAGGAGTCAGGTGGCAGCGCGACGCGGCCCCACACCTCAACCTGAACTGGAGAACGCCATGACGACCACGAACTCGAAGCCCCAGAACAAGACCTTCGCCCTCGTCGGCGCCGGCATCGGCCTGGCGGCCTTCCTGGCCCTGGCCCTCCTGCCCTCCATCCTCTACGGCGGCTACGCCGGCCTGCTCCTCGCCGGCGGCATCGTCGGCACCCCGGTCCAGGCCACCTTCCTGGTCCGCGCCCTCATCGTCTTCGGCATGGTCCTCGGCGTCACCGGCATCGCCTCCCTCTTCGCCGTCATGGGCGCCGTCGCCGGCGCCGCCGTCGGCGCGCTGACCAAGGCGGTCACCCCGGCCGAGAAGGCCGTGGCCGCCTCCAAGGTCCAGGCCGCACCGCCGCACCGCGGCCGCCCTTCCGCGGCTGCCACCTGGAACGCCCGGCGACCGCCCTGGTCACCGGGGCGTTCGTCTTCCGGGGCCTGCCTGGCCCGCGGTGGACCGGGGCACAGCCCCTCACCCCGGCCCTCTCCCCGGAGGGGAGAGGGAGACTCAACCGCGGGTGGACGCAGGCACCCCTCACCCCTGCCCTCTCCCCGGAGGGGAGAGGGAGACTCAACCGCGGGTGGACGCAGGTACCCCTCACCCCTGCCCTCTCCCCGGAGGGGAGAGGGAGACTCAACCGCGGGCGGACGCGGGTACCCCTCACCCCTGCCCTCTCCCCGGAGGGGAGAGGGAGACTCAACCGCGGGTGGACGCAGGTGCCTCTCACCCCTGCCCTCTCCCCGGAGGGGAGAGGGGGCTCAACGGGGGAGGCTCAGCACGCTCTGCTCCCTCTCCCCCAGCTCGCTGGGGGAGAGGGCCGGGGTGAGGGGGAGCGTCAGACGTTGAAGCGGAAGTGCATGACGTCGCCGTCCTGCACCACGTACTCCTTGCCCTCGATGCGCAGCTTGCCCTTCTCCCGGCAGGCCGCGTCGGTCTTGAGCTCCAGCAGGTCCTCCACCCGGATGACCTCGGCCTTGATGAAGCCCTTCTCGAAGTCGGTGTGGATGACGCCGGCGGCCTTGGGCGCGGTGTCGCCGCGGTGCACCGTCCAGGCGCGGCACTCGTCGCCGCCGGAGGTGAAGTAGGTGATGAGGTTGAGGAGGTCGTAGCCGGCCCGCACCAGCCGGTTCAGGCCGGGCTCCGCCATCCCCATGCTCTTCAGGAACTCCTCGCGCTCGGCGGGCGGCAGCTCGACCAGCTCGGCCTCCACCTTGCCGCAGATGACCACCATGGGCGCGCCCTCCTCGTCGGCCAGCGCCTTCACCAGGGCCACGTGCGGGTCGTCCGGCGCCAGCTCGGTGTCGTCCACGTTGGCGATGTAGAGCACCGGCTTGGAGGTGAGCAGCGCCAGCTCGCGGGCCAGCGCCTTGCCCTCGTCCGTCAGCCGCTGGCGGCGCACCGGCGTGCCGGCGTTCAGGCCGGCCTTGAGCACGTCGAGCAGGGCCACCTCGGCCTTGGCCAGCTCGCCCACCTTGCCGGCGGTCTTGGTGTTCTTCACCGTCCGCTCGCGCCGCTTGTCGACCGTCTCGAGGTCCTTGAGCATCAGCTCGGTCTCGACCACGTCGCGGTCGCTGCGCGGGTCGACCTGGCCGGCCACGTGGATCACGTCCGGGTCCACGAAGCAGCGCAGCACGTGGGCGATGGCGTCCACCTCGCGGATGGTGGCCAGGAACTGGTTGCCCAGCCCCTCGCCCTTGGAGGCGCCGGCCACCAGGCCGGCGATGTCGATGAACTCCAGCGTGGTGGGGGTGGTCTTCTCCGGCCCGAAGAGCGCCGAGAGGTCCGCCAGCCGCTGGTCGGGCACCGGCACCACGCCCAGGTTGGGCTCGATGGTGCAGAACGGGTAGTTGGCCGCCGCCGCCTGCGCCGTGCCGAGCAGGGCGTTGAACAGGGTGGACTTGCCGACGTTGGGGAGGCCGACGATGCCGATGCCGAGCGCCATGGTGTTCCCTCGTGCGCGCCCGCCGCAGCGGCGGGCGACTCAATGAAAACGGCCCCGGCGGCCCTTCGGGAGGGCGCGCCGGGGCCGGCGAAACGGGTTCGACCTGCCGCCTAGGCGCGGCCGGCCGGGAGCTGCGCGAGGTAGTCGGCCACCAGCTGGCGCTGGGCCTTCTCGTCCAGGCTGGCCTTGACCAGCTTGCCGGCGGCGTCGATGGCGAGGTCCGCCACCATCACCTTCAGCTCGCCGATGGCCTTGGTCTTCTCCTCGATGATCTGCTTGCGGGCGTCGGCCACCAGCTCGGCGGCCTGCTTCTCGGCCTTGGCGGTGAGGTCCCGGCGGAACGCCGCGACCTCCTCCTGGCTGCGGCGGGCCAGCTCGGCCGCCTCGCGGGTGGCCTTGGCCAGCGACTCCTTCTGGGCGGCGAGCAGCTTCTCCGCCTCGCCGCGCTCCTTCTTGGCCGACTCGATCGCCTCGTGGATGGACTTCTCCCGGGCGTCGAGCATCTTGACGATGGGGCCCCAAGCGAACTTGGAGAGCACCACCAGCAGCACCAGGAAGGTGATGGCGGCCCAGAGCGTGAGCCCCGGGTTGATGTCGGTGAGCGCACCGGCGGCCAGCACCGGGGCGGGGAGAGCGTTGAGGGCCATGACGGCTCCTTCCGGGTCCGGCCGGTGTTGGCCGGAGGGCCGGACTACTTGGCGATGGCGAGGAGCAGCGTGACCACGATGGCGAACAGCGTGGCGCCTTCGATGAGGGCGGCGGCGATGATCATCGAGGTGCGGATGTCGCCGGCGGCGGTGGGCTGGCGGGCCGAGCCCTCCATGGCGGCGGCGGCGAGCTTGCCGATGCCGAGGCCGGCGCCGATGACGGCGAGGCCGGCGCCGATGCCGGCGGCGAAGTACCCGAGCGAGAACTGGTTCATGGTGTCACTCCTTGGTGCTGCAGCAGCGGCGGTGAAGGACGGTCCGCCGTGACCCGTGGCGCGTGCTGCGCTCGACGACCCATGGCCCGGGAACACCCCGGGCCACGTCAGTGAAGCGGGAAGGCTAGTGGTGCGCCTCGGCGTGGCCGTGGCCGTGGTCCTCGCCGTGCTCGTCGCCGTGGCCGGCGTGCGCGAAGGCGGCGCCGATGAAGAGCGAGGAGAGCATGGTGAAGATGTAGGCCTGCACGAAGGCCACGAAGAGCTCCAGCATGAAGATGGCCAGCGCCAGCGCCACCGAGACGGGGAAGACCCAGACCGAGATGGCGAAGATCAGGCCGAGCAGCGCCAGGATGACGAAGTGGCCGGCCAC
Organism: Anaeromyxobacter sp.; assembly: GCA_016718565.1. NCBI lineage: Bacteria > Pseudomonadati > Myxococcota > Myxococcia > Myxococcales > Anaeromyxobacteraceae > Anaeromyxobacter > Anaeromyxobacter sp. Next base: position 62,565 of record JADKCZ010000001.1, read on the forward strand.
CATGTTGGCGAAGAGTCGGACGGTGAGGGCGAAGGGCTTGGTGAAGAGCCCCAGGATCTCCACCGGGATCATGATGAACCAGAGCGGCCAGAGCGACTTGGGCACGCCGCCGGTCAGGTGGGCCAGGTAGCCGCCCAGCCCCATGCCGCTGATGGCGGCGTACTGGGTGATGAGGAAGGTGAAGAGCGCCAGGCAGACCGTCACGTTGATGTTGGCGGTGGCGGTGCCGGAGTAGGGCAGCAGGCCGAAGAGGTTGACGAAGAGGATGAAGAAGAAGGCCGTCAGCAGGTAGGGCAGGAAGCGATCGGCGTTCTCCTTGCCGATGTTGGCCACCGCCAGGTCGTTGCGGACGAACTTCACCAGCACCTCGACGAAGCTGTAGAGCCCGGAGGGCACCATGGCCTTCTTGCGCAGCGCCGAGAAGACCACCAGCAAGAGCAGCGCCGTGGCCAGCCACATCATGATGACGTGCTTGCTGGGCGTCATGTCGAGGCCGCCGAAGACGAACGGGCCGGACACCGCGTGCTCGTGGCCGGCCGCGTCCACCTCGGTGACGGTGCCGAAGGTGCGGCGCAGGTTCCACTCGCAGTTCCAGTGGAAGCCGCCGGCGCCCTCCTTCTCGCAGAGGCCCGGGTACTCGATGACGTAGCCGTCGGTGACGTGGTGCATCATCACCGCGCCCAGGCTCTCGTCGTGGACCGCGCCGTGGCCGCCGGCCGCGGCGCCGTGCTCGGCGGGCGCGCCGTGCTCGCCCGCGGGGGCGCCGTGGTCCATGGTGGCGGCGGCGCCGTGGTCGGCCGCCTGCTCCACCGCGTGGGCCGGGGGCGCGGCGTGGGCCGGGTCGGAGGAGGCCAGCAGGGCCTGGAGCGCGAGGGTGACGAGGGTGGAGGCGATCATGCGGTGGTCCCCTGCCGGCGCAGCGAGTGGACGAAGGCGCCCTCGAGGGCGCTGAAGGCGAAGTACGGCACGAAGAAGGCGACCACGAAGGCGATGGCGTCGAGGCCGGCGCGGCCCGTCAGCACGGTGCCGACCCCGACCAGCACCAGCCGCACCAGGAAGAGCACCGCCATGACGGCCAGCATCCCCTGGGTGGCGTTGCCCGGGCCGTGGGCGGCGCGGCCCATGGCCCAGATGGAGACCAGCGCGGTCGCGCCGGCGATGGTGGCCCCGGTGACGGCGGCGGTGCGCTGGGCGCCCACCAGCGTCGCGGCGAGCACGAAGAGGAGGGCGGCGGCGGCGGTGGCGACTTGGTACTTCACGGTTTCTTGGCGTTCCCGAGGACCGTCCTGAAGAAGCTGATGAAGCCACCCGTCATGCCCACCGCGACTCCGGCCAGCGTCAGCCAGGGCCGCGTGCCCAGCCACTCGTCGGCCTTGATGCCCAGCCAGGTGAAGCCACCGACGGCGATCACCAGGCTGCTCGAGGCCGCCGTGTACGGCGCTGCCTTGCGGTAGGCGGCCGCCAGGCTCGAGAGCCCTGCCTCGTCCCGCTCCCGGCGCTCTCGATCGCCGGGGTCGGCCATGCCCTGCCCTGCCTCTCGACCCCGCGCCGCCGGACCCGGTAAATCACCAGGGAAGAAGCACGGTTCGGTGAGGCGCAGGGCACGCCCGTATAGCAAGGCGCACACGGTCCGTCAACGGGCGCGCACCCCCGGGGCGGGCCTCCCACCCCGAGGGGCTAACCCCGCGTCAGGCCTGGACCTTCGCCGCGGCCGCGAAGCCCACCCGGGCGGCGGCCAGGGTCTGGTCGAGGTCGCCCTCGGTGTGGGCCGTGGAGAGGAAGGCGGCCTCGAACTGGGACGGCGGGAAGTAGGCCCCGCCCTCCAGCATGGCGTGGAAGAAGGCGCCGAACCGCTTCGCCGAGGCCAGGCGGGCCGAGGCGGCGTCGAAGACCGGGGTCTCGGTGAAGAAGACGGTCAGCATCGAGCCCACCCGGTTGAGCTGCACCGGCACCTTGGCCTGGGCCGCCGCCTCCAGCAGCCCGGCCGCCAGCGCGGCGCCGCGGGCCTCCAGCAGCTCGTAGGAGGCGGGGGTCATGAGCCGCAGCGTGGCGGTGCCGGCCGCCATGGCCATCGGGTTCCCGGAGAGGGTGCCGGCCTGGTAGATGGGCCCGGCCGGCGCCACCCGGTCCATCACGTCGGCGCGGCCGCCGAAGGCGCCCACCGGCAGGCCGCCGCCGATGACCTTGCCGAAGCAGACCAGGTCGGGGCGCAGGCCGTAGAGGCCGCAGGCGCCGCCGCTGCCGAGCCGGAAGCCGGTCATCACCTCGTCCACGATGAAGAGGGCGCCGTGCTGCCGGCACAGGGCGTGGATGCCCTCGAGGAAGCCGGGGCGCGGCACGATGACGCCCATGTTGCCCACCACCGGCTCGATGATGACGGCGGCGATGTCCTTGCCCCGCTCGGCGAAGAGGCGGGTGAGGGCCGGCAGGTCGTTGTAGGGCGCGGTCAGCGTGTGGCGGGCCACGTCGGCCGGCACGCCCGGCGAGTCGGGCAGGCCCAGGGTCTCCACGCCCGAGCCGGCCTTCACCAGCAGGGGGTCGCCGGCGCCGTGGTAGCAGCCGTCGAACTTCACCAGGTCGTCGCGGCCGGTGAAGCCGCGGGCCACCCGGATGGCGGCGGTGGTGGCCTCGGTGCCGGAGGAGCAGAAGCGCATCTTCTCGATCCAGGGGGCGCGCTCGCGCACCAGCTCGCCGAGCACGATCTCGCGCGGGCAGGGGGCGCCGAAGGACGAGCCCTCCTTGAGGGCGTCCTGGACCTGGCGCATCACCTCGGGGTGGCAGTGGCCGGCGATGAGCGGGCCCCAGGAGAGGACGTAGTCGACGTAGTCGTTGCCGTCGACGTCGGTGAGGTGGCTGCCGCGGCCGCGGGCGATGAAGCGCGGCGTGCCGCCCACGCCCTTGAAGGCGCGCACCGGCGAGTTGACGCCGCCGGGGAAGAGGGTGTTCGCCTTCAGGAACAGCTTCTCGGAGAGGTCGGTCTTCATGGCGTGATCTCGCGGGTGGTGGGCTTCTGCTTGCCGAAGTCGAAGGCCTGTTCGCGGTCGCCGGGGGTGGCCGTCCTGGCCGCCTCCCGCCGCCGCCGCACCGCCTCGATGTTGGTGCGGATGGCCTCCGGGTTGGGGTGGACGGGGAGCGCCAGGGCGTACAGCTCGAGCGCGCGGTCGAGCGCGCCGCCCTGGGCGTAGAGGTGGGCCTGCCCCTCCAGGGCGCGGGCCGCCAGCTCGGGGGCGGGGTGGCGCTCCAGCAGCGCCTGGAAGGCGCCCAGCGCCTCCTCGCGCCGCTGCTCCAGCGCCCAGGAGAGGCCGGTGAGCAGCTGCGCCTCGTCGGCCGCGGCCGAGTCGGGCCAGCGCTCGCGCAGCGCCCGCGCCTCCAGCCGGGCCTGGGTGGTGTTGCCCAGCTCCAGGTACTCGCGGGCCACCTTGAGCTGGTAGGCGGCCGCCTGCGGCGCGTCGCTGGCCGCCACGTCGGCCCACTGGGCGATGGCCGCCAGCCGGTCCTGGAAGCGGTCGCGGAAGATGTCGCCGATGACGCCGCGGGCGGCCAGCGCCTCGGGGCCGCCGGGCGCCAGCGAGATGATGCGGCGGTAGTAGGCGATGGCGCCGGCGTAGTCGCCCAGCTCCAGGTAGGCGAGGTCGCCGGCCGCCTGCAGCGCCTTGAGACGCACCGCGGCGTCGGCGGCGGCCAGCGGCCCCTCGCCCAGGCTGCCCAGCAGCGCCTGGTAGGCGGCCAGCGCCGGCCCGGGCTGGCCGGCGCGGCGCTGCGCCGCGGCCGCCTCCAGCCTGGACTCGGGCGAGCTGCAGGCGCCGAGCAGCAGGGCGGCCGCCAGCAGGCCGGCCCACCAGGCGCCGGGGCGCCGGGCCGGGGCGCGTCGGCGCGCCGTGGCGGCGCCGCCAGCGGCGCGGGGCCGGCGGGCGGGGGCCAGCCTCACACCCCCGCCTCCCCCTCCCCCTCGCTGCCGCCCTCGTCGGCGGGCGCGGTCTCCACCGGCGCCGCCACCTCGGCGCCGCCCTCCTCCACCCCGGCCGCCTCGGCCTCCGGGCTGGTCTCGGCCACCGGCGCCACGCCCACCACCTGCTCGTCGCTCGACTCGAGGGCGATCATGCGGACGCCCTGGGTGTTGCGGCCGATGACGCTGATGCCGCTGGCGGCCATGCGGATGAGCATGCCGCGGTTGGTGATCAGCATGACCTCCTCCGACTCGAGGACCCGCGCCGCCGCCACCACCGGGCCGTTGCGCTCGGAGGTCTTGATGGTGATGAGCCCCTTGCCGCCGCGGCTCTGGATCCGGTACTCGCCGAGCTCGGTCCGCTTGCCGTAGCCGTTGCGGGTGACGGTGAGGATGGTGGGCAGCGGGGCGCCCGGCAGCGGCGCCGGCAGCACCTCGGCCGAGACCACCTCGTCGCCCTCCTCCAGGTTGATGCCGCGCACGCCGTAGGTGCCGCGCCCGGTGGCCCGGACCTTGGCCTCCTCGAAGCGGATGGCCATGCCCTGGGCCGTGGAGAGCAGGACGTGGTCGCCGGGGGTGCTGAGCCGGGCGGCGATGAGCTCGTCGCCCTCCTCGATGCCCACCGCGATGATGCCCATGGCGCGGGGGCGCGCGTAGGCGTCCAGCCGGGTCTTCTTCACCAGGCCGCGCCGGGTGGCCATGAAGACGTGCACCAGGCCGGGGGTCTCCTCCAGCTCGGCGGCCTCGCCGGCCTCGGGGGCCTCCGGGGCGCCCTCGCCCTCGGCAGCGGCCGGCTCGACGGCGTCGGCGGCCTCGGCCGCGTCGTCGCCGCGGCCGGGCGGCTCGGGCAGGCGGCGCACCGGCAGGATGGCGGCCACCTTCTCGCCCGGCGCCAGCTGCACCAGGTTGACGATGGGCTTGCCCCGGGCGGTGCGGCCGGCCTGCGGGATCTCGTGGACCTTGAGCCAGTAGGCGCGGCCGCGGTCGGAGAAGACCAGCAGGTAGCTGTGGGTGGAGGCCACGAAGAGGCTCTCCAGGAAGTCCTCGTCGCGGGCGGTGGCGCCGGTCCGGCCGCGCCCGCCGCGCCGCTGGGCGCGGTACAGGCTGACCGGGTTCCGCTTGACGTAGCCGGCGTGGGAGACGGTGACCACCATCTCCTCCTCGGCGATCAGGTCCTCGGTGTCGAGGTCGGCCTGGGCGCCCTGGATCTCGGTGCGGCGCTCGTCGCCGAAGAGCTGGCGCACCTCCATCAGCTCGCCGATGACCACCTGCTGCAGCACCTGCTCCGAGGCCAGGATCTCCTTGAGGCGGGTGATGGTGGCCTGCACCTCGGCCAGCTCGTCCAGGATCTTCTGCCGCTCCAGGCCGGTCAGGCGCTGCAGCTGCATCTCCAGGATGGCGCGGGCCTGCAGCTCGGAGAGGGCGAAGCGCTCCATCAGGCCGAGGCGGGCCGTCTCGCGGTCGCCGGCCGCCCGGATCAGCTCGATGATCTCGTCGAGGTGGTCGAGGGCGATCTGCAGGCCCAGCAGGATGTGCTCGCGGGCCCGGGCCTGGCGCAGCTCGTAGCGGGTGCGCCGCGTCACCACGTCGCGCCGGTGGGCCACGAACCGCTCCAGCACCTCCTTCAGGGTGAGGATGCGCGGCTGCCCGGCGTCGATGGCCAGCAGCGTCACCCCGAAGCCGGACTGCATGGCGGTGTGGGCGTAGAGGTTGTTGAGGACCACCTGCGCCAGCGCGTCGCGCTTCAGCTCGATGACGATGCGCATGCCCTCGCGGGAGGACTCGTCGCGCAGGTCGCTGATGCCCTCGACCCGCTTCTCGCGCACCAGCTCGGCGATGTGCTCCACCAGCTTGGCCTTGTTGACCTGGTACGGGATCTCCGTGACCACGATGGCTTCGCGCTCGGTCTTGGGGTGGACCTCGACCGTGGCGCGGGCGCGCACCTGGATGTTGCCGCGCCCCTCCTCGTAGGCCTTCTTGATGCCGTCGCGCCCCAGGATGATGCCCGCGGTGGGGAAGTCCGGCCCGGGGATGAAGCGCATCAGGTCGGCCACCGTGGCCTTGGGCTCGTGCAGCAGGTGCACCACCGCGTCGATGACCTCCGACATGTTGTGCGGCGGGATGTTGGTGGCCATGCCCACGGCGATGCCGGAGGAGCCGTTGACCAGCAGGTTGGGGAACCTGGTCGGCATGACCAGCGGCTCGACGGTGGTGTCGTCGAAGTTGGGGCCCCACTCCACCGTCTCCTTGTCGATGTCGGCGAGCAGGAAGTCGGCCAGCTTCTCGAGGCGCGACTCGGTGTAGCGGTAGGCGGCGGCCGGGTCCCCGTCCACCGAGCCGAAGTTGCCCTGGCCGTCGATGAGCGGGTAGCGCAGGTTCCAGTCCTGCACCAGGCGCACCAGCGCGTCGTAGACCGAGGCGTCGCCGTGCGGGTGGTACTTCTTGAGCACCTCGCCCACCACGCCGGCGCACTTGGAGTAGCGCTTGTTGTGGTGCAGCCCCTCGGTGTGCATCGCGTAGAGGATGCGGCGGTGCACCGGCTTCAGGCCGTCGCGCACGTCGGGCAGGGCGCGGCCGATGATGACCGACATCGAGTAGTCGAGATACGACTTGCGCATCTCGTCTTCGATGTTGACCTGGGCGCGGTGCGGGTCGCCGGGCGGCGGCGGCGCGGGGGGCACGGGCGGCGGGGGCGCGTCGGTCGGGGGCGGCGGCAGGGTCTCGTCTGGCATCGGTGCGGGGTGCGGGCGCGGGGGTCGGAGCGAGGGCTCCGGGCAGGCGCGCAGCAGGGGTCGGTCATAGCCGGGAAACGCAAGAATCTCAAGGCTCTCGGGGGTCTCTGGCCCCTCGCCGGGGGCCCCTCGGCGCTTGCAAAGCGCCACCGGGCGTGGGCATGGTCGAGGGCCGGGCCCAGCGCTCGAGAACCCCCGCCCGGAGCCGATGCCAGAGACCCCGCCAGCGCCGCTTCCGCGCGTCCTCGTCTGCGACGACTCGGCCACCATGCGGGCGCTCATCCGCTCGCTGCTCGAGCCGGGGCACGAGGTGCTGGTGGTGGAGACGGGCGAGGACGCCCTGGCCCGCGCCCCGGCCTTCCGGCCCGACGTCATCGTCTCCGACCTGATCCTGCCCGGCATCTCCGGCAGCGAGCTGTGCCGGCGCATCCGCCAGACCCCCGGCCTGGCCGACGTGCCCTTCATCCTGGTCACCACCCTGGCCGACGCCACCTCGCGGGCCCTCGGGCTGGAGGCCGGCGCCGACGACTACCTCTACAAGCCGCTGCGCGAGCGCGAGCTCAGGGCCCGGGTGGCGTCGCTGCTCCGGCTGCGGCGCGCCATGACGGCGCTGGAGGCCCGCACCCGCGAGCTGGAGGCCACCAACGCGGCGCTGCGGCAGGCCCAGTCGGCGCTGGTGCGGGCCGGCAAGCTGGCCAGCGTGGGCACGCTGGCGGCCGGGCTGGCCCACGAGATCAACAACCCGCTGTCCTACATCAAGGCGGGGGCGCGGGCGCTGGAGCGCGCCGTGGCCGAGATCTCCCGGCTGGCCTCGCCGGCGGCCGGCCCCCCCTCGGCCGAGCTGGCGGAGGCGCTCGGCGACGTGCGCGACCTGGCCGGCGAGCTGGCCGACGGCAGCCGGCGGCTGGAGCGGATCGCCGGCGACCTGCGCATCATCGCCTCGCCCGACGCGCCCGCCGAGGAGCTGGTCGACCCGGCCGAGGCGGTGGAGTCGGCCTTCCTGCTGGCCCGCTCGCGCTACCCCGCCATGCCGCGCCTCGAGATGGACCTGGAGCCGGGCCCGCCGGTGGAGTCGGTGGGGCGGCTCCTGACCCAGGGGCTGGTGCCGGTGGTGGAGAACGCGGTGCAGGTCTCCGGCCCCGGCGGCCTGGTGCAGGTGCGCATCCGCCAGCTCAACGTGGGCGTGGAGATCTCCATCCAGGACAGCGGGCCGGGCATCGCCCCCGAGATCCTGCCGCGCATCTTCGACCCGTTCTTCTCCACCCGGCCGGCCGGCCAGGGCATGGGGCTGGGGCTCTCGGTGGCCTACGGCATCATCCACGGCCTGGGCGGCGACATCCACGTGGAGTCGACGCTGGGCCACGGGGCCTGCTTCCGGGTGCGGCTGCCGCGGCGGGCCTCGGCGCGGCAGGGCGCGCCGCCGGGGAGCTAGGGCGAGGGGCGCCCCTCGACGTCGCCTCGCCAGGGCGAGGCGACGCTCGGCGTGATCGCGAGAGGTGCCCGGTCGGTTCGGGCCGCGCAGGTCCCGGACGTGCGGAGGGGAGAACCCGGCCGTGGGCCCTCCCCTCGCGGACCGGCCGGCGCTGCGGCGCGGCTACTTGCCGACCACCCCGAGGCGGGCCGCGGCGCGGCGCACCCGGGCCATCTCCTCGGCGTGGGTCCGGTCGTCCTGGGTCAGCTTCTTGAGCTTCTCCTGGGCGTCGGCCAGCGCCTTGACGGCGCGGTCCACGTCGATGTCCGAGGCCGCCTCGGCGGTGTCGGCCAGCACGATGACCTTGTCGTCGGCCACCTGCAGGAAGCCGCCGCCCACGGCGAAGTGGTGCTCGCGGCCGCCCTCCACGTAGGTGAGCTTGCCCGGCTCGAGCGCGCTCATGAACGGGGTGTGGCGGGTGCGGATGCCGAAGCCGCCCTGGACGCCGGGGGCGCGCACCTCGTCGCACGCGACCGAGAGGACGCGCCGCTCCGGCGTGACGATGTCGAGGGTGAGCGCCATGTGTTACCCCGCGGCCAGCTTCTTGGCCTTCTCCACGGCCTCCTCGATGCCACCGACCATGTAGAACGCCTGCTCCGGGAGGTCGTCGTGCTTGCCCTCGACGATCTCCTTGAAGCCGCGGATGGTGTCGGGGAGCTTGACGTACTTGCCGGGGTTGCCGGTGAACTGCTGGGCGACGGTGAAGGGCTGCGAGAGGAAGCGCTGGATCTTGCGGGCGCGGGCCACCGTCAGCTTGTCGTCCTCGGAGAGCTCGTCCATGCCGAGGATGGCGATGATGTCCTGCAGGTCCTTGTAGCGCTGCAGCGTCTCCTGGACGGCGCGGGCCACCTTGTAGTGCTCCTCGCCGACCACCAACGGGTCGAGGATGCGGCTGGTCGAGTCGAGCGGGTCCACGGCCGGGTAGATGCCGATCTCGGTGAGCTTGCGGTTGAGCACCGTGGTGGCGTCGAGGTGCGCGAAGGCGGTGGCAGGGGCCGGGTCGGTCAGGTCGTCGGCCGGCACGTAGATGGCCTGCACCGAGGTGATGGCGCCCTTCTGCGTGGAGGTGATGCGCTCCTGCAGCTCGCCCATCTCGGTGGAGAGGGTGGGCTGGTAGCCCACGGCGGAGGGGATGCGGCCGAGGAGCGCCGACACCTCGGAGCCCGCCTGGGTGAAGCGGAAGATGTTGTCGATGAAGAGCAACATGTCCCGGTTCTCCTCGTCGCGGAAGTACTCCGCGATGGCGAGGGCCGAGAGGGCGACGCGGGCGCGGGCGCCGGGCGGCTCGTTCATCTGCCCGTACACCAGCACGCACTGGCTCTTCTCCAGGTCGTCCTTGTTGATGACGCCCGACTCCATCATCTCGTGATAGAGGTCGTTGCCCTCGCGGGTGCGCTCCCCCACGCCGGCGAACACCGAGAAGCCGCCGCGCTCCTTGGCGACGTTGTTGACGAGCTCCATCAGGAGCACCGTCTTGCCCACGCCGGCGCCGCCGAACAGGCCGATCTTGCCGCCGCGCAGGTACGGGGCGAGGAGGTCGATGACCTTGATGCCGGTCTCGAAGGCCTCGATCTTGGGGTTCTGCTCCACCAGCAGCGGCGGCGGGCGGTGGATGGGGAACTTGCGGGTGGCCTTGACCGGGCCCCGCTCGTCCACCGGCTCGCCCACCACGTTGAGGATGCGGCCGAGCACCTCCTTGCCGACCGGCATGCAGATGTTGGCGCCGGTGTTGCGCACCGCCATGCCGCGCACCAGGCCCTCGGTGGAGTCCATGGCGATGCAGCGCGCCGTGTTCTCGCCCAGGTGCTGGGAGACCTCGATGGTCAGGTTGTCGGCCCGGTCGTTGATGCCCGGGTTGGTGACGGTGCAGGCCGTGTAGATCTCCGGCAGCCCGCCCGGTGGGAACTCCACGTCGACCACGGGGCCGATGACCTGGGTGATCTTGCCGTTCTGGACGTTCGTCGCGGTGGTCATGTTGTCCTCTCTCGCGGCTACTTGAGCGCCTCGGCGCCGCCAACGATCTCCATGAGCTCCTTGGTGACGTAGGCCTGGCGCGCGCGGTTGTACTGAAGGGTGAGCGCCGCGATCATCTCCTCGGCGTTCTTGGTGGCCGACTCCATGGCGCTCATGCGTGCGCCGTGCTCGGAGGCGGCCGACTCGAGGAGCGCACGCCACACCTGCATGGCGACGTGGCGGGGCAGCAGGTCCTGCAGCAGGCCCTCCCGCGACGGCTCGTAGACGAAGTCGACCCCGGCGGAAGACTCGGCGGCCGGCGGCTGGATGGGCAGCAGCTGGAACACCACCGGGGTCTGCGAGATGGCGCTCTTGAACTCGTTGTAGCAGAGGTAGACGGCGTCGACCTCGCCGGCCAGGTAGCGCGCCACGTACTCCTGCGCGATGGCCTCGGCCTTCAGGTAGGTCAGCCCCTGGTGCACGCCCACGAAGTCCTTGCGGACCTCGAGCTTGCGGGCCCGGAGGAAGTCCTTGGCCTTGCGCCCGACGGTGGCCAGCTCGACCTTCTCGAAGGCCTCGCCGTTCTCGGTGAGGAAGCGCTGGGTGCGCCGGATGATGTTGGAGTTGAAGCCGCCGGCCAGGCCGCGGTCGGAGGTGATGACCACCACCTCGGCGACCCGCTGGGCGCGCGGCGCCAGCAGCGGGTGCACGGTGGCCTCGTCGGCGATGGCCCTGGCCGCCACCCGGCCGAGCGCCTTGTCGAGGAGCTGGGCGTAGGGGCGGGTCCGGAGGATGGCGTCCTGGGCGCGGCGCAGCTTGGCCGCGGCCACCATCTTCATGGCCTTGGTGATCTGCCTGGTCGACTTGACCGAGGTGATCCGGGTTCGGATGTCGCGAAGGGAAGGCACGTGGGTCCTCGCTCGGGGGGGGTGCGCCCCTTACGCCTGGAAGATCCCGCGGAACTCCTTGAGGGCGCCGTCCAGCGACTTCTTGACGGCGTCGTCGAGCTGCTTCTTCTCGGCGATGGACTTGGCGATCTCGGGGTGGCGCCCGTCCAGGAAGGCCAGCAGCTCCTTCATGTACTTGCCCACCTTGTCGACGGCCACGGCGCGGATCCAGCTCTGGCCGTTCTCGTCCTTCATGGTGGCGGCGTAGATCTGGATGACCTGCTTCTCCACCGACATGGGATCGTACTGGCCCTGCTTCAGCACCTCCACCAGGCGGGCGCCGCGGGCCAGGGTCTCCTGGGTCGACTTGTCGAGGTCGGAGCCGAACTGGGCGAAGGCGGCCAGCTCGCGGTACTGGGCCAGGTCGAGCTTGAGGGAGCCGGCCACCTGCTTCATGGCCTTGATCTGCGCCGAGCCGCCGACGCGGGACACCGAGATGCCCACGTTGATGGCGGGCCGCTGGCCCTGGAAGAAGAGGTTGGACTCCAGGAAGATCTGGCCGTCGGTGATCGAGATGACGTTGGTCGGGATGTACGCCGAGACGTCGCCGGCCTGGGTCTCGATGATGGGGAGCGCGGTGAGCGACCCGCCGCCCTCCTTGTCGGAGAGCTTGGCGGCGCGCTCCAGCAGGCGGGAGTGGAGGTAGAAGACGTCGCCCGGGTACGCCTCGCGGCCCGGCGGGCGGCGCAGCAGCAGGGAGAGCTGCCGGTAGGCGACGGCCTGCTTGGAGAGGTCGTCGTACACGATGAGGGCGTGGCGCCCGCTGTCGCGGAAGTACTCGGCCATGGTGACGCCGGTGTAGGGCGCCAGGTACTGCAGCGGGGCCGGGTCGGAGGCGTTGGCCGCCACCACCGTGGTGTACTCCATGGCGCCGTACTTCTTCAGCGTCTCGACCACCCGGGCCACGGTCGACTGCTTCTGGCCGATGGCCACGTAGAAGCAGTGCAGGCCCTGGCCCTTGTTGTTGATGATGGTGTCGATGGCCACGGCGGTCTTGCCGGTCTGGCGATCGCCCAGGATGAGCTCGCGCTGGCCGCGGCCGATCGGCACCAGGGCGTCGATGGCCTTCAGGCCGGTCTGCATCGGCTCGTGCACCGACTTGCGCTGCACGATGCCGGGCGCCTTGATCTCGATCTTGCGGGTGTGCTTGGCGTTGAGCGGGCCGCGGCCGTCGATGGGGTTGCCCAGGCCGTCGACCACCCGGCCCAGCAGCTCCTCGCCCACCGGCACCTCGGCGATCTTGCCGGTGCGCTTGACGGGGTCGCCCTCGCGGATGTGCTCGTAGGCGCCCATGATGGCGGCGCCGACGTTGTCGTCCTCCAGGTTCAGCACCAGGCCGGAGACGCCGTTGCCGAAGTCCAGCAGCTCGCCGGCGGCCGCGCCGGAGAGGCCGTAGATGCGGGCCACGCCGTCGGCCTGGCTGAGCACGGTGCCGGTCTCGGCGACGTCGACCTTCTTGCCGTAGTCCTTGATCTGGTCGCGGATGATGCGGCTGATCTCGTCGGCGCGGATGTCCATTGCGGTCAATCTCCGGGGGAGCCGGTCAGGCCGGTGAGGAGGGCTACTGCTTCAAGGTCTTGCGGAGGTCCTCGAGCTGGGCGCGGAGCGACCCGTCGTAGACGAGGCTCCCCACCTGCGCCACCACGCCGCCGAGGATGGCGGGGTCGACGGCGCGCTCGACGATGACCTGCTTCTTGGTGGAGGCCGAGAGCTTCTCGGCGATGGCGGCGGCGGCCGCGTCGTCGAGCGGCACGGCGGTGGTGACCCGGGCCCGCAGGCGGCCCAGCTCGCCGTCCGCCAGCTCGCGGAAGGAGGCCACGATGTCGCGCAGGGCCGGCAGGCGGTTGCGGTCGCCCAGCAGGAAGAGGAGCTGGGACGGCTCGGCGTCGAGCTTCATGGCGCCGGCCAGCTGCTCGACCACGGCGCGACGCTGCTCGCGGGAATAGGCCGGGTTCTGGAGCACGTCGCGGAGCTCGGGGGCGGCCTCGACGGCCTTCCCGAGGGCCAGGAGGCTCTCGCTCCAGGCCTCGACGCGACCCTTCTCCACGGCCAGGCTGAAGAGGGCCTTGGCATAACGGCGGGCGATGGAACCCATGATCATAAGGGACGCGCCACGTAGCACGTCCCGCAGCGAGTGGTCAAGGATGATTGCCTCCGGAGTCCGGGGACTTGGGCGCGGTTTGACAGGCCCTGCGTCCGCCTTACGTTCGGATCGCCGAAAGGAGGTTAAAAATCATGGCGATGCTGACGAGATTCGACCCCTTCCGTGACCTGGCGCGGCTGCAGGAGGAGGTGGCCCGCACCTTCGACGATCGACACGGCCTGCGTGGCGGGGAGTCCATGGGCTGGACCCCGGCCTGCGACATCTACGAGGACGGGGAGGCGCTCACCCTGCGCTTCGAGCTGGCCGGGGTGGATCCCAAGGACGTGGACATCCGCTTCGAGGAGGGGGTGCTGACCCTTCGGGGTGAGCGGAGGAAGGAGAAGGAGGAGAAGAAGGAGAACTACCACCGGGTGGAGATGTCCTACGGGTCGTTCACCCGCTCCTTCTCGCTGCCGGCCGTCGTGGACGCCGAGAAGATCAAGGCGGAGGCGAAGAACGGGGTCCTGACCGTGACGCTGCCGAAGAAGGCCGAGGCCAAGCCGCGCCCCATCAGCGTGAAGGTGACCTGAGCGGCCGCGGGCGACCTCCCCCGGTCGCCTGAGCGGCCGCGGCGCGGCGCGGGGTGGCGAGACGACGAAGCCCCGGACCCTCCAGGAGGGCCGGGGCTCCGGCGCCGACGAGGAATGACGCGCCGCGTTACTTGATGGGGACCGGCGTGGCGACGGGGCGGGCGGGCGGCTTCTCGAGCCCCTCCATCTTGGTCTGCCCCTCGAACATCACGCCCTTCTCGATCATGAGCACGGGCGTCTCGATGTTGCCGCGCACCTTGGCCGGGTGGTGCAGCTCCACGGTGGTCTTGGCCTTGATGTTCCCGTTGATCTCGCCGTGGACGATGATGGTGCCGCAGGCGATCTCGGCGGAGATCTTGGCGCCCTCGCCGACCACCAGGACGTCGTTGGAGACGATCGACCCGGTGAACTTGCCGTCGATGCGGACGGTGCCCTCGAAGGTGAGCTTCCCCTCGAACTCGGAGCCGCGCCCCAGCAGGGCGTTCAGGTCGCTGCCGCCCCCGACGCTGGAGGCCGGCAGGTCTTCGCGCTTCAGAATCGCCATGGTGGTGGTCGCTCCTCTGGTGTCCCCGGTATGACGGACACGCTCGACCCGCCGGGTCTAGCACCGGTGGGCGGGCGAGTCCACCCCGCGCCACCCGCCCGGGCTAGAGGCCCATCTTGCCGAGGATGCCGTCCAGCTCGTCGAGCGAGGTGTAGTCGATCTCCAGCTTCCCGGTGGTGGCGGTCCTCTGGTGCACCCGGCAGCGCGCCCCGAGCCGGCGCTGCAGGCGCGCCGCCAGGTCCCGGATGGAGGCGGTCTCCGGCGGCCCGCCCTTCTTCGCGGGCTTCTTGCCGAGGGCCCGCACCAGCCCCTCCAGGGCCCGCACCGAGAGCCCCTCGCGCACCGCGCGGGCGGCCAGCCGCTTCATCTCCTCGGCGCCGGAGAGGCCCAGCAGCGCGCGGGCGTGGCCCATGTCGAGCTGGCCGCCGCGCACGGCGTCGCGCACCTCGGCGGGCAGCTTGAGGAGCCGCAGCGCGTTGGCCACGGTGGAGCGGTCCTTGCCGACGCGGGTGGCGATCTGCTCCTGGTTGAGCCCGTGGTCGGAGGCCAGCACCTCGTAGGCCTCGGCCTCCTCGATGGCGTTCAGGTCGGCGCGCTGCAGGTTCTCCACCAGCGCCAGCTCGAAGGCCTGGCGGTCGGTGGCCTCCCGCACCAGCGCCGGCACCTCCTTCAGGCCGGCCCGCTGGGCGGCCCGCCAGCGGCGCTCGCCGGCCAGGATGCGGTAGCGGCTGCCCTGGCGGCGCACCAGGATGGGCTCCATCACGCCGTGCTCGCGGATGGAGGCGGCCAGCTCCTCGAGCCTGGCCTCGTCGAAGCGCTTGCGGGGCTGGGCGGGGTTGCGCTCCACCGCCTCGAGCGGCAGCAGCAGCAGCCCGCGGCCGGCCGCGGCGCCCGGCGTGGAGGGGGGCGGGGCGGCGTTGGAGAGGAGGGCGGCCATGCCGCGCCCGAGGGCGGGGCGGCGCTTGTCGGCGAGGCTCATCGGGCACCCTTGTCGAGGCGGCTGGCCACCTCGCGGGCCAGGGCCAGGTAGCTCTGGCAGCCCTTCGAGGTGACGTCGTACAGCAGGATGGGCTTGCCGTGGCTGGGGGCCTCGGAGAGCCGGACGTTGCGGGGGATGACGGTCTTGAAGCACTGCCGGCCGAAGGTCTTGCGGATCTCGTCGGCCACCTGGTTGGCCAGGTTGTTGGGCGAGAACATGGTGAGGACGATGCCGTCCACCACCAGCTCGGGGTTGGCGGAGGCCTTGACCAGCTCGATGGTCTTGAGCACGTCGGCCAGCCCCTCCAGCGCGTAGTACTCGCACTGCAGGGGGATCATGACGCCCTGGGCGGCCACCAGCCCGTTCAGGGTGAGCAGGCCGAGCGAGGGGGGGCAGTCGACGATGACGAACTCGTAGGCGCCGGCCACCGGGCCGAGGGCGGCCTGGAGGCGCCGCTCGCGGTCCTCGTGGACCGCCAGCTCGATCTCGGCGCCGACCAGGTGCTGCGAGGCGGGCACGAGGTCCAGGAACTTGAGCTCGGTCTGGCGCAGCGCCTCCTCCAGCGGGCGGCCGTCGAGCAGCACCTCGTAGATGCTGGTCTCCGACTCGTCCCGCCGGATGCCGAGCGCGGAGCCGGCGTTGCCCTGGGGGTCGAGGTCCACCAGCAGGGTGCGCCGCTCGGCGGCGGCCAGGGAGGCGGCCAGGTTGACGGCGGTGGTGGTCTTGCCGACGCCTCCCTTCTGGTTGGCGATGGTCAGGACCCGGGTGGGCGGGGTGGCCGGGCGGGCGCGGGCGCGGCTCCGGGGTGCGGCGTTGGCCAAGGCGGGACTCCTCCAGTGGTTCTGCGGGGGTGCGGCGCGGCGGACTGTGCCTCAGCGCTCTGACAAGTTCCACGTGGAACGTCGGGGCTCCCGGGGGCGCCTGGGGCGTGCGGGGCCGATCCTGCGGCCCGGGGCAGGGCCGGCCCGGCGTGGCGCCGATGAGGTGACACCGCCTGGCATGTAGGGTCACGGCTGCGGCAGGGGGCGCCCGGGCCTCGCGGGAGTGTTCCACGTGGAACAGGGGTCCGGAACCGGTCCGGGCCGCTGCCCCGACGCGCTCCGGCCCGGCGCTGTCCGGGGCGGGCGGGCGGGATACCTCCCGGTGCTCGCTCGCGGGGTGGCCGCTCGGGCCGCCTGGACAGCCCTGGCCCCGCGACATCCGCCGGGTGTTCCACGTGGAACAGGGGTCCTGGACCAGGTCGAGCCCCGCTGCGCCGCCACGCTCCGGCCCGGCGCTGTCCGGGGCGGCCGGGCGGGATACCTCCCGGTGCTCGCTCGCGGGGCGGGGCGGCGCGCCCCAGCGTGTCCGGGGAGGAGCGGGGCCGCGTCGGCAGGCGACGACCGCCAGGGGGGGGTGACCTCGCCGGGGAAGGGGCGGGGCCGTGCCGCAGGAGGCTGGGCGGCGCGCCGCTCGCTCCGCGCCGGGGCCCATCCACCCGGCCGCTGACGCGCGCCGGGCCGGACCCGGGGGCGTGCTCGTGGCGTGGCCGCTTGGGCCGCCTGGACGGCTTGGACCGGCTGGACCACCTGGACCGCCCCGCCCCGCGGCGCCCGCCTGGTGTTCCACGTGGAACATCCGCCTGCCGCGCCGCCGACCTCCCGCCCCTACCCGCCGCGCGGCGCCGCCGGGGCCTCGGGGCGCTGCCAGCGCACCACCGCGCGGGCGGCGTGCGAGAAGGGCAGCTCGAACTGGTCCACCCCGAGCAGCACCAGCCCGTGGGCCGCGCCCAGCGCCTCGAGGTGCGAGCGCTCCAGCCCCTTGCCGAGCATGGCCAGCAGCAGCCCGCCCGGCGCCACGTAGGGCGCGCCCAGCACCACCCAGCGATCCGGATCCGCCAGCGCCCGGCTCACCACCGCCGGGCCGATGGGCAGCCCGTCGCGGGCCGGGTCGCCCGAGGCCCGCACCGCCAGGCCGCGCACCGGCAGCTGGAGCTCCGCCGCGGTGGCCTTCACGAAGGCCACCTTCTTGCCCACCGAGTCGCAGCAGGTCACCTGCAGCTCCGGGCGGGCGCAGGCCAGCGCCAGGCCAGGCAGCCCCGCGCCGCTGCCCACGTCGAGCAGCGCGCCCCGCCCCGCCAGCGCCGGCAGCAGCACCAGGCTGTCGAGCAGGTGCTTCTCGGCCACCTCGCGCGGGTCGGTGATGGCGGTCAGGTTCACCTTCCGGTTCCAGGTGAGGAGCCGGTCGGCGAAGGTGGCCAGCCGCGCCAGCCCGGCCTCGTCCACCGGCAGCGCCAGCGCCGCGACGCCCGCGCGCAGCACCTCGTCGAACGCCCGATCCATGCCGCCTCCTCGTCCCGCCGCGCCGCCCCGCCGCACAGGATGGCACGGGGCGCCGCCTCCAGCACCCGGCACCGCGCCACCCCGGCGGCCCGCCGCCCGCCGCGGCGCTCCGGCGCGACCGACCGGCCAGGACCTGCGGGCCCGGCGCCGACGACCTCCGCTCAGCCCTTGCGGCCCAGCGCCGTCTCGACCTCGGCCCGGTGCGACCCCAGGAAGGCCACCACGTCCTGGTCCTGGATCCCCAGGTCGCGCAGCACGCCCTCGTAGACGAAGCGGAAGCCCTCGGCGTACTCCTCGCCGCGCAGCTCGAAGGAGCGCCGCAGCACCGCCGCCGAGAAGAGCCGCTCCTCCATGGTCTTCTGCTTGGCCACCGTCACTCCCGCGGCGTGGGCTTCGGGCCGGCGTCCGGCAGCACCACCAGCTGGCGGAAGAGCCCCTCGCCGTCGCTGCGGCTGGCCACGCCCTCCACCTCGACCAGCGCCAGGTGCACCTGCCGCCGCTCGCGCGCGCTCATGGGCGCGATGGCCACGGCCCGCCCGGTGCGGCGCACCGTGGCCGCCAGCCGCTCGGCCATGGCGCGCACCGCCGGATCGCCGGACTCGCCGAAGCCGCCCACCTCCAGGTTGATCCACTTGCGCGGCTCGGCCGGCGGGTTGGCCACCCGGTTCACCAGGGTCTGGGCCGCCTCCACCAGCGCCGAGGAGAGCTCCAGCCCGTTGCCGTCGCGCGGCGTCAGCGCCACCCCGATGGCCTCCGGCGTCTCGCGCACCTCCACGGCCACGTCGCCCCCCAGCTTCACCAGCAGCGCCTCGCAGAAGGCGCGCGCCCGCGCCACCTTCTCGGGCGCGTGGCGGGGCGGCGGCGGGTCTCGCTGATCGTCGTGCATGCTGCGCCTCCCTGGGCGGTGGCTCTCTCCCTACGCCTTCACGGGCGCCTGCTTCTCGATCATCTTGTTCACCAGCTGCTGCTGGAAGATGGAGAGCAGGTTGTTGACGAAGATGTAGAGCGTCAGGCCCGACGGCACGAAGAGCATCATGACCGTGAAGAAGCCCGGGAAGAAGTAGAGCATCATCTTGGCCTGGGTGTTGTCGGCCGGCTGCGGCGAGAGCTTCTGCATGATGAAGCTGGTCACCCCCATGGCCACCGGCAGGATGAACCAGGGATCCTTCACCGTCAGGTCGCTCATCCACAGGAAGGGCTCGCGGTAGAGCTCCACCGAGGTCTGCAGCGCGGCGTAGAGCGCGAACCAGACCGGCATCTGCAGCAGCATGGGCAGGCAGCCGCCGGTCATGCTGACCTTGTTGTCGGCGAAGAGCTTCATCTGCGCCTGCGCGAAGGCCTGCTTGTCGTCGCCGTGCTTGGCCTTGAGCTTCTCGATCTCGGGCTGCAGGCGGCGCATCCCGGCCATCGACTGCATCGACTTGAGGGTCAGCGGGTAGAGCAGCAACTTCACTGTGAGTGTCAGGAGGATGATGGCCACGCCCCAGTTGCCGACGAAGCCCTGGAACCAGCGCATCACCCCCAGCAGGATCTGGGCGAAGAAGGCGAAGGCGTTGGCCACCGCGCCGTAGTCGATGGCGGTCTCGAAGCCGCGCCCGTAGGCCTTGAGCCCCTCCAGCTGCTTGGGGCCGGCGTAGAGCAGGAAGCCGGCGCTGGTGCCCCCCGGCGCCACCGGCACCACCAGGGCCACCGCGCCGCCGCCCTTCTCGGCGCCCTTCACGAAGGTGCAGGCGTAGCCGGGCTGCGGCTGCGGGAAGAGCGCCGCGGTGAAGTAGTGCTGGTCGATGCCGGCCCACCCGGCGGCGCCCGGCAGCACCTTGACCACCTCGTCGCCGGCCACGTCGAAGCGCTCGGTCTTGTCGCCGGCGCGGCAGACCGGCCGCACGAAGTCGAGCGGCGGACCCGAGAAGATGCCGCCGCTCGAGGTCGAGGGCGGCATGAAGCCGCTGTAGAGCACCGCCACCGAGCCGGCCACCGGCGCGCCGGTGACGGCCAGCTCGAGCGCCAGCTCGTAGGGCTTGCCGGTGAGCCGGAAGGTCTTGCGCACCGCGGCCGTGCCGACGCGCCCCTCGAAGGTGACGCTGCGGGCGTCCCGCGCCACCACCCGCATGGCGGCGCGCGAGCTGGGATCCCCCAGCAGGTCGCTGCCGCCGCCCAGCTCCGCCGAGGCGGCCAGCGCC
This sequence comes from Anaeromyxobacter sp., assembly GCA_016718565.1. Lineage (NCBI taxonomy): Bacteria > Pseudomonadati > Myxococcota > Myxococcia > Myxococcales > Anaeromyxobacteraceae > Anaeromyxobacter > Anaeromyxobacter sp. The sequence goes on from JADKCZ010000001.1 coordinate 82,311, forward strand.
AGCGGCAGCGGCAGCCCCTTCCCGGCGCGCACCAGGTCGATGGCCACCGTCTGGCCGTCCTGGTCGCGCTGGAACTTCGGGTCCGCCAGCGCCAGCCGCGCGATGGCGCCGCCGTGCGAGGTGAGCACCACCGAGAAGCGCTCGCCGGTGAGGGTCACCAGCTCCTCGGGGGCGTCCGGCACCGGGGCCGGCGCCACCGGCGCCACCACCCCGGGGCCGGTCCCGGCCGGGGCGGCAGCGGGCGCCACCACGTTCACCTTGGGTGACACCGGGGCCGGGGGCGCCGGCGGGAAGATGAACTGCCAGGCGACGAGGATGACCACCGAGGCGAGGGTGGCGATCAGGATGCGGCGGTTCTCAGGGCCCACGGTGCGACCTCACGTGTGGATCAGGGGACCGGATCGACGCCCCCGGGGTGGAAAGGATGGCAGCGGCCGAGCCGCCGCACGGTGAGCCAGCTCCCCTTGAACGCGCCGTGGCGCGACAGCGCCTCGACCGCGTAGCAGGAGCAGCTCGGATAGAACCGGCAGGCCTTCGGCAGGCCTGGCCCGATGAACACCTGGTAGAAGCGGACCAGCCGCACCAGCAGCCAGGCCATCACGGCCCGGCCCCCCGGCGCAGCCGGTCGCGGGCGGCCTCGAGGGCCCGCACCACGCCGGCCAGCCCCATGGCAGGGGCGCCCGTGCGGGCGATCACCACCAGGTCGACGGGGGGGAGCTCCGGCTGCAGCCGCCGGAACGCCTCGCGCACCCAGCGCTTCACCTGGTTGCGGCCGACGGCGTTCGCGACCTTCGACGACACCGTGATCCCGATCCGGGCCCGCCCGGCGCCAGGCCCCTTCACCAGGACCAGCACCTCGCCCGCGTAGAGCCGCGTGCCGCGCTCCTGGACCGCGAGGAACTCGCGGCGGCGCCGCAGGCGCGCGGCCTTGGGCAGCTTCACCGCCTCTTACTTGATCGGCGCCGACGGCGTCAGCCGCTTGCGCCCCTTGGCACGGCGCCGCTTCAGCACGTTGCGGCCGCCTGGGGTCGAGGAACGCTTCCGGAAGCCGTGGGTGCGGTTCCGCTTGATCTTCTTGGGCTGGTAGGTGCGCTTCATGGCGCGGCAACCTCCACGATCGGGCGCGCCCTGTCAAGGTCCCGCCACGCGCGGTGAATCCGCAAGCCTTCCGCCCACCTCGCCGGCACCTCATCGTCACCCTTGATCCGGCACGCGATCCCTGGCTAGGTTCCGCCCGCAACACCGCACCGCTTTCGACACATGCCTCGCAGCCCGAGGTGCCGACCCGGCAGCGGATCAGGCCGATCCGCAGCAGGGCGGCGCCTTGCTCGGGCTCCAGGCCACGGCAACCGAGGGACTCAGGATGTACGCACCGGAGGGCGCTGTGGCACCGAGCGCGCTGGACGAGACGTGGGGCCGGGTGGAGGCCTTCCTCAGGGCCCGCCTGCGCCCCGAGCTCTACGACCGCTGGTTCGCGGCCTTGCGCCCGGCCGGGGTGGAGGACGGCCGCCTGCAGGTGGCCGCCCCCGACAAGTTCCACCGCGACTTCGTCGACGACAACTACCGGCCCTGGTTCGAGGAGTTCCTGCCCCAGGTGGCGGGCGCGCCGCTCAGGGTGGTCTTCGTGGTGGACGACCGCCCCCGCGGCGGCGGCCCCAGCGCGCCGCACCACGCCGCGCCCCCGCCCGGGCCCGTGGAGGGGCGCGGCGACGCCCGCCCCAGCTCCCGCTACCTCTTCGAGACCTTCGTGGTCGGCGAGTCCAACCGCTTCGCCTACGCGGCGGCCCACGCGGTGGCGCAGAAGCCGGGCCACGCCTGGAACCCGCTCTTCCTGCACGGCGACTCCGGCCTGGGCAAGACCCACCTCCTGCACGCGGTGGGCAACGCCATCCTGGCCGCCAACCCGGGCGGCCGCGTCGCGGTGGTCTCCTCGGAGCGCTACACCAACGACTTCGTGGACGCCCTGCGCAAGGGCACGCTCGACGAGTTCCGCAAGAAGTACCGCGAGTGCGCCGCCCTGCTGGTGGACGACGTGCAGTTCCTGGCCGGCAAGGAGAAGACGGCCGAGGAGTTCTTCCACACCTTCAACACCCTCTACGAGCAGAACGTGCAGATCGTCCTCTCCAGCGACCGCAGCCCCAAGGAGCTGAAGGGGCTGGAGGAGCGGCTCTGCTCGCGCTTCGAGTGGGGCATGCGCGTCCAGATCGACGTGCCGGAGTTCGAGACCCGGGCCGCCATCGTCAAGCGCAAGGCCGAGCTGGAGCAGATCGACCTGCCGGAGGAGGTCACCCAGCTCCTGGCCACCCACATCCGCTCCAACGTCCGCGAGCTGCACGGCGCGCTCATGCGGGTGGCGGCCTTCGCCTCCCTCAAGGCCGAGCCCATCAGCGTCCGGCTGGCCCGCGACGTGCTCTCCGACGTCATCCCGCCGCCCGGCTACAAGCCCTCCATCGAGCGCATCCAGGAGCTGGTGGCGGCCCACTACGGCCTCACCGTGGCCAAGCTGACCAGCGCCTCGCGCGAGCAGAAGATCGCCCTGCCGCGCCAGGTGGCCATGTACCTGTGCCGCGAGCTGGCCAAGGAGACGTTCCAGCTCATCGCCGAGAAGTTCAACAAGAAGGACCACTCCACCGTCATCTCGGCCAAGGAGCGGATCGAGGAGCTGCTGGCCACCGAGCCCGCCGTGCAGGCCGCGGTGGCGTCGCTGACCCAGAAGCTCACGCCCTAGGGCCCCCCGGGACAGCCCGTGGATCACCGGTGGAGGGCGCCGGGATCGGGCCGGGGATCGCCGGTGGACCGTCGTTGACACCCAGTTTCACCGCACGCTACACAAGCTCGACCCGGAGTTGTCCGGGTGGTTGTGCCGACCGGAAAGCGGAGTCGATCCGGGACCCCGGACCGCTTCTCCACATCTCCACGGCCCCTGCTACTGAGATGATCAGAAAGAAGAAGGAGGGATCCTGATGGAACTGAAGATCGGCGCACAGGAGCTGGCCAGGGCGCTGGGCCGGTCCCAGGGCATCGTGGAGAAGAAGTCCACCATGCCGATCCTCTCCCATGTCCTCCTCGAGGCCCGCAAGGGCAACGTCCTGGGCGTGTCGGCCACCGACCTCGACCTCTCGGTCTCCTCCGAGCACGCCTGCGAGGTCTCCAAGGAGGGCGCGGTGGCCGTGCCGGCCAAGCAGCTCTTCGAGATCGTGCGCTCGCTGCCGGAGCAGCAGGTGACGCTCAAGAAGGCCGGCAACAACTACCTGGAGGTGAAGAGCGGCCCCTCCGAGTTCCGCATCGTGGGCCTGCCCTCCGAGGACTTCCCGGCCCTGCCCAAGTTCGACAAGGTCACCTTCGTGGACGTCAACCCGGCCGAGCTGCTGGAGCAGATCGAGCGCACCAGCTTCGCCGCCTCCACCGACGAGACCCGCTACAACCTGAACGGCGTCTTCTTCGAGCCGCAGGGCGCGGTGCTGCGCATGGTGGCCACCGACGGCCACCGCCTGGCCCTGGCCGAGAAGCCGCTGGCCGGCGACTACGCGCTCAAGAAGGGCGTCATCCTGCCGCGCAAGGGGCTGCACGAGCTGAGGAAGCTGCTCGGCGAAGGCGCCGAGCCCGGGCAGGAGCAGCAGGAGACCCGCCTCGGCTTCGCGGAGAACAGCGCCATCTACCGCCGGCCCGGCGTGGTGCTGGTGATGCGCCTCATCGAGGGGATGTTCCCGGACTACAAGCAGGTCATCCCGAAGCAGGGTGAGAAGATCGTCACGGTGGGCCGGCAGCGCCTGCTGGAGACCCTGCGGCGCGTCTCGGTGCTCTCGGCCGACAAGTCGCACCCGGTCAAGCTCGAGCTGGCCCCCGGGGTGCTGACGGTCCGCTCCAGCAACCCGGACCTGGGCGACGCCAGGGAGGACGTGCCGGTGGAGTACGCCGGCGAGCCGCTCAAGATCGGCTTCAACGCCCGCTACCTGACCGACGTGGCCGCCGTGCTGAAGAGCGACGACCTCCGGCTGGAGCTGGCCGACGACCTCTCGCCCGGCGTGGTCCGCGGCGCCGGGCCGGAAGACGCCGGCTACACCGCCGTCGTGATGCCCATGCGCATCTGAGCGGGCGGCGCCGAAGCACCGGTGCGGCTCCGCGCGCTCCACCTCCAGGACTTCCGCAACCTCGCCGAGGTGAGCCTCTCGCCGTCCCCGCGGCTGACGGTGCTGCTGGGCGAGAACGGGCAGGGCAAGACCAACCTGCTGGAGGCGGTCTACCTGCTGGCCACGCTGCGCCCGCTGCGCGCCTCGCGCCTGGGTGAGCTGGTGCGGTTCGGGCAGGGCCGGGCGGTGGTCTCCGGGCAGGTGCTGGGGGCCGGCGGCGAGCGCACCCTGGCGGTGGAGGTGGTGCCGGGGGCCCGCAGCGCCACGCTGGACGGCAAGGCGGTGGAGCGGCTCGACAGCTACCTGGACGGGCTGGCGGCGGTCTGCTTCTCTCCCGACGACCTGCTGCTGGTGAAGGGCGGACCGGACGGCCGCCGCCGCTTCCTCGACCGCGCCGCCTTCAACCGCTGGCCGGCGGTGCTGGGCGAGGCCCGCGACTACGTGCGGGCGCTCAGGGCCCGCAACGCGGCGCTGCGGGGTGGGGCCGGGCCGGTCGAGGAGAGCTTCCGCGAGCCGCTGGTGCGGGCCGGGGCCAGGCTGCTGCGCCGGCGCCGCGACGTCCTCACGGAGCTCGAGCCCAGGCTGGCGGCGGCCTTCGCCGAGATCTCCGGACCGGGCGCCCCGCTGGCCGAGATCGCCTACCGGCCGAGCGGCGGGGTCTCGCTGGAGGGCGACGAGGCGGCGCTGCAGGGGCGGCTGGCCGAGGCCCTGGCGGTCCGCCTGCCGCGCGACCTGGAGCGCGGGTACACCACCTGCGGCCCACACATGGACGACGTCCTGCTGGCCATCGGCGGCCGGGCGGCGCGGACCTACGGCAGCCAGGGGCAGCAGCGCGCCTACGTCCTGTCGCTGCGCATCGCCGAGATCGAGAACCTGCGCCTGGTGCTGGCGCGGCCGCCGCTGCTGCTGCTCGACGACGTCTCCTCCGAGCTCGACCCGGCCAAGAACGGCTTCCTCCTGGCCTACGTGGCGAGCCTGCCGGCGCAGGCGTTCCTGACCGCCACCGACCGGCGGCTCATCGAGCCGGCGGCCGGCGCCGAGACCCGCTTCTTCCGGGTCGAGGCGGGCGCCATCGCGCCGCTCCTTTCCTGAGCCGTTCCAGGCCCTTGCGTCCCGGATTCCCCGTTGCTGGGACACCCTGCCTCTGCTATATCCACACGTTGCCTAAGCTCCGGGAACCTCTCGGAGAAACCGTACGAGGTCGCCCCTGGAACCAGCCGAGAACAACACCGAGACCGCCGGCAACGACGGCAGCGAGTACGGCACCGACGCCATCAAGGTGCTCGAAGGGCTCGAGGCCGTCCGCAAGCGGCCCCACATGTACATCGGCGACGTGGGGGAGCGCGGCCTGCACCACCTGGTCTACGAGGTGGTCGACAACTCGGTCGACGAGGCCATGGCCGGCCGCTGCAACGAGATCAACCTCACCATCCACGCCGACAACTCCATCACGGTGCTCGACAACGGCTCGGGCATCCCGGTCGGCCCGCACCCGACCGTCACGGGGATGGACACGCTCGACGTGGTGATGACCAAGCTGCACGCTGGCGGCAAGTTCGAGTCGAACGCCTACCAGGTCTCGGGCGGCCTGCACGGCGTGGGCATCACCTGCGTCAACGCGCTCTCCGAGTGGCTCAAGGTCGAGGTCTACCGCGACGGCAAGGTGCACGCCCAGCGCTACGAGTGCGGCAACCCGACCGGCCAGGTCACGCTGGTCGGGGAGACGCTCCGGCGCGGCACCAAGGTGACCTTCAAGCCGGACGCCACCATCTTCGAGGTCAAGGAGTTCAGCTTCGAGACGCTCTCGGGGCGCCTGCGCGAGCTGGCCTTCCTCAACGCCGGGCTGCGCATCACCATCGAGGACGAGCGGGCCTCCGGGAAGAAGCACGAGTTCCTCTTCAAGGAGGGCATCAAGGAGTTCGTGGCCTACCTCAACAAGGCGCGCGAGGTGCTCAACCCGCCCATCTCGCTGCGCGGCGAGGTGCCGGTGGAGCGCGGCACCGCGGTGGTCGAGATCGCGCTGCAGTGGAACGACGGCTACGACGAGAAGGTCTTCGCCTTCGCCAACAACATCCACAACCACGAGGGCGGCACCCACCTGATCGGCTTCAAGGCGGCGCTGACCCGCAGCATCAACGCCTACGGCCAGAAGAACGCCCTCTTCAAGGACCTGAAGGACGAGCTGCCCAGCGGCGACGACATGCGCGAGGGGCTGGCGGCGGTCATCTCCATGCGCCTGCCGGGCGCCAGCTTCGAGGGGCAGACCAAGACCAAGCTCTCCAACAGCGAGGCCAAGACCATCGTCGAGTCGATGCTCAACGAGAAGCTCGGCGCCTTCCTGGAGGAGCACCCGCCGGTGGCCAAGCGCATCTGCGCCAAGGTGGCCGAGGCCACCCGGGCCCGCCTGGCGGCCAAGAAGGCCCGCGAGACGGTGCGGCGCAAGGGGGCGCTCGACGGGGCCTCGCTGCCGGGCAAGCTGGCCGACTGCCAGTCCAAGGACCCCTCGGAGTCGGAGCTCTTCATCGTCGAGGGGGACTCCGCCGGCGGCTCCGCCAAGCAGGGGCGCGACCGGCGGGTCCAGGCCATCCTCCCGCTGCGCGGCAAGATCCTCAACGTGGAGAAGGCCCGCTTCGACAAGATGCTCTCGTCGGACGCCATCGTCACGCTGATCACCGCCCTGGGCACCGGGATCGGGTCGGAGGAGTTCGACGTCGACAAGGCCCGCTACCACAAGATCGTCATCATGACGGACGCCGACGTGGACGGCAGCCACATCCGCACGCTCCTGCTCACCTTCTTCTTCCGGCAGATGCCGCAGCTGCTGGAGCGGGGCTACCTCTACATCGCCCAGCCGCCGCTCTACCGGATCGCCAAGGGCAAGAAGGAGAGCTACCTGAAGGACCAGGAGGCCATGGACGAGTACCTCCTGGGCCTGGGCACCGAGAAGGCCACCCTGGTGGCGGGCGACCTGGAGCTGCGCGGCGACGACCTGCGCAAGCTGGCGCGCGACGCCATCACCTACCGCGGCCTGCTCACCCGGGTGGACCGGCGGCGCGACGCCCGCATCGTGGACGCGGCCGTCAAGCTGGGCGACCTCGACCTGGGGCTGCTCAAGCACCACGACGCGGTGAAGGAGCAGGTCGAGCGGATCTACCAGCGCGCCCGGGCGGCCCACCCGGAGCTGGACGTGCGGCTGGCCAGGATCGAGCGCGACGTGGAGCACGACTGCGACGCGCTGGTCTTCCAGACCACCATGTCCGGGGCGCCCCGCGACACCCGCCTGGACCACGTCTACCTGGCCGGCCCGGAGTGGAGCGAGCTCACCGTGCTGCACGGCACGCTGGCCGAGATCGGGTCCGGCCCCTACCGCCTGCTCTCTCCGGACGGCGACGAGGAGGTGGCCGACGTCTTCGCCGCGGTGGAGGCGCTGAAGCGCCTGGCGCAGGCCGGCCAGTCGATCCAGCGCTACAAGGGGCTGGGCGAGATGAACCCCGAGCAGCTCTGGGAGACCACCATGGACCCGACCCGCCGCACCATGCTGCAGGTCCGCGTGGACGACGCCATCGAGGCCAACGAGGTCTTCAGCGTGCTGATGGGCGACGCGGTGGAGCCGCGCCGCGAGTTCATCGAGCGCCACGCCCTCGACGTGCAGAACCTGGACATCTGACCGATCGCACCCCGCCACCCTCCCGACAGGAGCCGCCCATGACCCGCGCCGCCTTCGTCTCCATCGGCACCGCCGTCCCCGAGCGCGTCGTCACCAACGCGGACCTGGTCGGGCTGATGGACACCACCGACGAGTGGATCCAGCAGCGCACCGGGATCAAGGAGCGGCGCTGGGTGAAGGAGGGGGAGGGGGTGGCCGAGCTGGCCGAGCGGGCGGCGCGGCAGGCGCTGGAGAAGGCCGGCTGGCAGCCCTCCGACGTGGAGGCCATCGTCTTCGCCTCCATCCAGGGCGACCACGTCTTCCCGGGCGACGGCTGCTACCTGCAGGCCCGGCTGGGCATCCCCGGCGTGCCGGCCCTCGACCTGCGCAACGCCTGCTCCGGCTTCCTCTACGGCCTCTCGGTGGCCAGCGCCTGGATCCAGTCGGGCCAGTACCGCCGCGTCCTGCTGGTGGGCGCCGAGGTGCAGTCCACCGGCCTGGACCTCAGCACCCGCGGCCGCGACATCGCCGTGATCTTCGGCGACGGCGCCGGGGCGGCCTGCCTGGAGGCCACCGACGACCCCGGGCGCGGCGTCCTGACGGTGCGGCTGCACGCCGACGGGCGCTACACCCAGGAGCTCTCCGGCGCGGCGCCGGGCGCCATCTACCACCCGCGCGTCTCGGTGAAGCAGATCGAGGAGGGGCTGGTCTACCCGCGCATGGAGGGGCAGAAGGTCTTCAAGAACGCCATCGTGCGCATGCCCGAGGTGGTGCGCGAGGCGCTGGCCACGCAGGGCCTGACCACCGCCGACATCAAGCTGCTGGTGCCGCACCAGGCCAACCTGCGCATCGCCGAGATGGTGCAGCGCTCGCTCGAGCTGCGCGACGACCAGGTCTTCAACAACATCCAGAAGTACGGCAACACCACCGCCGCCTCCATCCCGCTCTGCCTGGCCGAGGGGCTCGAGGCGCGCGGCGTGGCGCGCGGTGACCTGGTGGCGCTGTGCGCCTTCGGGGCTGGTTTCACCTGGGCCAGCGCCCTGGTACGCTGGTAGCGCGTTCTTGGTGGCGGGCGGAGGGGTCCGCCAGGCTCAGACATGGCGCCGGGGGAGCGCCAGGCACGTACGAGGCTCCCCGTGGGCATGCCGTACAGACGCGAATCCGCTGAGGCGTCGTCCAATGGCAGGACTGCGGACTTTGGCTCCGCCTATGAAGGTTCGAATCCTTCCGCCTCAACCACCTCCAACAAGCCCGCCAACCTGAGGGCCGAGGTCCGGCCGCAGCGCCGCCCGCGCCGGCTGGTGCTGGTGGCGCTCGGCGACGTGGGCGGCCGGCTGCTCTCCGGGGTGCGCCTGGCGCTGCACCAGGCGCTGCACCTCGACGCCGACGCCGGGCCGGCCCTGCAGCGCCCCCAGTACGCCTACAACGAGGCGCGCGGCCAGTACCACACCGCCGCCATCCTGCGGCGGCTCTCGGCCATGCGCCCGGGCGCCGAGCCGGTGCCGGTGCTGGGGCTGGCCGACGTGGACCTCTTCCTGCCCGACGCCAGCTTCGTGCTGGGCGACGCCGACCGTGACGCCGGCGCCGCGCTGGTCTCCACCGCCCGGCTGGCCACCCGCGACCTGCCGCTGCTGCTGGCGCGGGCCCGGGTGGAGGCCATCCACGAGGCCGGCCACCTGCTCGGCCTGGGCCACTGCCAGGACCAGCGCTGCGCCATGTTCCTCTCGCGCGAGCTGGTGGAGGTGGACCGCAAGCAGCCGGCGCTGTGCCACGGCTGCCGCAACGCCCTGGGCCTGGAGCACTAGGGCGTGCCGGTGAAGCTCTGCCAGCGCGCCGCCGCCAGCTGCGGCGCCTGCTGCGGCCTCTACAACGCCGAGGACCACTCGCGCCCGGCGGTGGAGGCCGAGCTGTGGCGGCGCACCCGGGCGCTGGCGCGGGTGCCGCGGGAGGAGGCGGCCTTCCGCGCCGCGGCGGCCAGGCTCTCGGCCGACGGCCCGACCCCGCTCTTCCCCTCGGTGCGCCTCTGCCCCTTGCTCGGCTTCCTCGACGAGGCCGGCGGGCGCATCGGCTGCCTGGCCCACCCCCTGGCCACCGGCGGGCCGGACCTCAGGGCCGCCGGCGCCTACGACGTGCTCACCTGCGAGGCCTTCCTCTGCCCCAGCCACGCCTGGCTCGGCGAGGACGAGGCGGCCCTGTGCGAGCAGGCCTGCGGGGGCTGGCACCTCTACGGCCTGGTGGTGACCGACGTGCCCTTCCTCAGGGCCGCCCTGGGCGCGGTGGCGGCGCTCACCGGGGCCGGCGTGGAGCGGCGCCACCTGGAGCACGCGCCCTTCCGGGCGGCGCTGGCCGGCCTGCTGGCGCTCAAGGAGGAGCTGGAGCCGGGCTCGGAGGGGCTCTTCGGGGCCTTCAAGCCGGGGCGCGACGGAGAGCCGGTGCCGCGCCGCATCGACTACGAGGCGCTGGCGCGCCGGACCTCGCCCCACGACACCATCCTCACCTGCGTGGGGGCCGATCCGCGCAGCGGCAACGACCTCGACCTGCTGGAGGGCGAGGTGCGGCGCCGGCTGGAGGCCTGCGCGGCGGCGTTCCCCCAGTCGGGCGCCCACGCCGGGGCCGGCCGCCCGGCCTGAGCGGCCGAGGAGGAGCTCCCGCCCGTGGCGGGCCGGCCGCGGCGCGGCGCCGCCCCAGGCGCGGCCTGGCCCACCCCCGGCCCTTTCCGCCGCGGCGCGCTCCGGGTAAAGAAGCCCCCGTGTCCAGCCCCGACGAGACCGAGCAGCCCTCCGCTTCACCCTCCGACACGCCGCGCCCTGCCTCCCCGGTCGCGGCGCCTGCGCCCTCACCCGCCGAGATCGAGGCGGCCGTGCGGGTGCTGTCGGCCCTGGTGGCCGAGCCGGCGCTGCTGGCCTCGGTGGGCGACGAGACCCGCAAGGCCCTGCTGCGCGCCGGCGGGGAGCTGGCCGGGCCGGACCTCAAGTCGCGCAAGCGGCTGCTGCGCGCCATCCTGCGCAAGAAGCAGGAGGCCAAGAAGCAGGGGGACGAGGCGCTGCGGCGCAGCGCCGGGATCCGCAAGCTCCGCGAGGAGCCGGTCTTCCGGCCGCCCTTCCCGGTGCTGCCGCCGCGCGGCACCGACGCCTCCGAGTGGTGGCCGGTGCTGCACGGCTCGGTGGAGGCCGAGCAGCTGGAGCGCGAGCGGGTGGCCGCGGCCGGCCTGCGGGTGGCCGCCGGCGCCGAGCCGGACCCGTCCGCCGCCGCCGAGCCCGGCGCGGCCGCCGGCCCGGAGCTGGCCACGCCGCGCAGCTGCTACGTCTGCAAGCTCGAGTACCGCCGCCTCCACCACTTCTACGACCAGCTCTGCCCCGCCTGCGGCGACGAGAACGAGCGCCGCCGCACCGCCACGGTGGACCTCAGGGGCCGAGTGGCGCTGGTCACCGGCGCCCGGGTGAAGATCGGCTTCCAGGGCGCCCTGCTGCTGCTGCGGGCCGGGTGCACGGTGGTGGCCTGCACCCGCTTCCCGCGCGACGCGGCGGTCCGCTACGCCGCCGAGCCGGACTTCGAGGCCTGGCGCGACCGGCTCATCGTGCACGGGGTGGACCTGCGCCACACCCCCAGCGTCGAGCACCTGTGCCACTGGCTGGACCAGACCCTGCCGCGCCTCGACTTCCAGGTCCACAACGCCTGCCAGACGGTGCGCCGGCCGCCCGGCTTCTACGGCCACCTGCTCGACGACGAGCACCGCCCGGTGTCCGAGCTGCCGGCCGGGGTGCGCGACCTCCTGCGCAGCGACGAGGCCATCAAGGCCGAGCACGCCGGGCGCCACAGCGCGGCCGGCCTGACCCGCTCGGCGCAGCTGACGCAGGCGGCCAGCGACGCCGACCTGCTGCTGGCGGGCGCCGGCCCGGCGCACCTGGAGATCTTCCCCAAGGGCGTGCTCGACCAGGACCTGCAGCAGGTGGACCTGCGCACCACCAACTCCTGGCGGCTGGCCCTCGACCAGGTGCCGACGCTGGAGCTGCTGGAGGTGCTGCTGGTCAACGCCACCGCCCCCTTCGTGATGACGGCCCGCCTCCGGCCGCTGATGGCCCGCTCGGCCACCCCGCCGCCCGGCAGCGCCACCAGCGGGGACGCGGCCCGCCACGTGGTGCTGGTCTCGGCCATGGAGGGGCAGTTCTACCGGTCGCTCAAGACCGACCGGCACCCGCACACCAACATGGCCAAGGCGGCGCTCAACATGCTGGTCCGCACCAGCGCGCCCGACCTGCGCAAGGACGGCATCTACCTGAACGCCGTCGACACCGGCTGGGTCACCGACGAGGACCCGGCCCACATCGCCGCGCGCAAGGCCGAGGAGAACGCCTTCAGCCCGCCGCTCGACATCATCGACGGCGCCGCCCGCATCGTGGCCCCCATCGTGGAGGGGTTCCAGACCGGGCGGCACCAGGCCGGCCACTTCTACAAGGACTACCGGCCGGCGCCCTGGTAGGGCGCGAAGGACGCTAGCAACGCCCGTGTCCGTGACGGCGGAGCCCCGGCCCGCTCCGCACCAGCGCCGCCACGCGGGTCCGCTGCTCGGCGTCGAGCGTGGCGTGGACCCTCGCCAGCCCCTCGGCCAGCCGGGCGCGCAGCGCGTCGAGCCGGCCGAGTCGGGCGTCGAGGGTGGCCGAGATCTGGGCGGCGTCGAGCGACTCGGCCGAGAGCAGCGCGGCCAGGTCCTCGCGGAGGGCGCGGCCGTCGGCCTTGAGCTGCGAGGCCTCGCCCCAGAGGGCCTCGAGCTGGGTGGTCAGCACGCCCTCCTGATCGGGGCGGAGCTTCAGTCGCGCCGCCAGGTGACGGACGGGGAGGGGACCGCCGGCGCGCCAGCGGCGGATGCGGCGGAACCAGACGAGGCGGCGGGCGACGCCCAGGGTCACGACGAGGGCCAGGGCGCCGAGGGCGCCTGCGAGGAAGGGGCTCATGATCATCTCCGGGTGGGTGGGAACGGCACGCCCGAGAGATAGGGACGCCGCCTGAAGGGCGGGCTGCGGCGCGGTGTCGAAACGTGAAGCGGCCCGCCCCACGCCCCCTCACCCCGGCCCTCTCCCCAGGGGGGAGAGGGAGGCTCAAACTGAGGAGGAGCGCGGGCTCAATCTGGGCGCCCCCTCACCCCGACCCTCTCCCCCGGAGGGGGAGAGGGAGGCTCAAACTTGGGAGGCTCAACCAGGGGGGGCTCAACCAGGGAGGCTCAACCAGGGAGGCTCAAACTCAACCAGGGAGGCTCAACCAGGGAGGCTCAACCAGGGAGGCTCAACCAGGGAGGCTCAACCAGGGAGGCTCAACCAGGGAGGCTCAACCAGGGAGGCTCAACCAGGGAGGCTCAACCAGGGAGGCTCAACCAGGGAGGCTCAACCAGGGAGGCTCAACCAGGGAGGCTCTACCGGAGGAAGCCTCCACCGGGTGGAGGCTCAACAAGTCTGCTCCCTCTCCCCCAGCAGGCTGGGGGAGAGGGCAGGGGTGAGGGGGCTCCCAGGAGCAGGTGCGGCCGCCTCAGCCCCGCGGCGCCTCGACCTTCGGCAGCCCCAGCGCCACCAGCTCGGCCACGTCCATGGCCCGCACCGTCTCCTCCTTGCCGGCGTCGGCGATGCCGTCCTTCATCATGGTGAGGCAGAAGGGGCAGCCGGTGGCGATGACGCCGCCCTGCTCCCCGAGCGTGGCCACCGCCTCGTCCACCCGGTTCCGGTTGATGCGGGTGCCGAGCGTCTCCTCCAGCCACATGCGCCCGCCGCCGGCGCCGCAGCAGAAGCCCTGTCGGCCGCTGCGCTCCATCTCCAGCGGGGTGATGCCGGCCGACCGGAGCGCCGCGCGCGGCGGCTCGACCACGCCGTTCCAGCGGGCCAGGTAGCAGGGGTCGTGGAAGGTGACGGCGGTGCCGGAGAGCCCCTCAGCCTGGCCGGGCGTGAGCCGCCGGTCGGCCACCAGCCGGGCGATCAGCTCGGCGTGGTGCACCACCTCGAAGCGGCCGCCGAAGTCGGGCAGCTCGTTCTTGATGGTGTTGAGGCAGTGGGGGCACTGCACCAGGATCTTCTTCACCCCGTGGCCGTTGAGCGTCTCGGTGAGCGCGGCGGCCTGCAGCTGGAACAGGTACTCGTTGCCCAGCCGCCGGGCGGCGTCGCCGGTGCAGGTCTCCTCCTCGCCCAGGATGGCGAAGGAGACCCCGGCCGCGCGCAGGATGGTGACGATGGCGCGCGAGACCTTCTTCTGCCGGTCGTCGAAGGCGCCGGCGCAGCCGACGAAGAACAGGTACTCGAACGGCGCGCCGGAGGAGGCGCGGGGCAGGTCGAGATCCTCGCACCACTCGGTGCGCTTGTTGGAGCCGATGCCCCAGGGGTTCCCCTGGGTCTCGATGCCCTTGAAGATGCGGGCCGCCTCGTCCGGGAAGACCGAGTCCACCTGCACCGCCTGGCGGCGCAGGTCGATGAGGCGGGGCACGTTCTCGATGAGCACCGGGCAGGCGGTCTCGCACCAGCCGCAGGTGGTGCAGGCCCAGAAGGTCTCGGGCGGGATCACCTCGGAGAGCGGGGGCAGCGTGGCGGCCAGCGCCTCCCGGGCCGCGGGATCCCGGGCCCGCACCAGCGCCACCAGGTCCGGCCCCACCTCGCCGAGGTGGCGCCGCAGGGTGCGGTTGACCTCCTTGTGGCTGAGCGGCTTGCCGGTCACGTAGGTGGGGCAGTGGGTCTGGCAGCGGCCGCACTCGGTGCAGCTGTAGACGTCCCAGCCCTCCTTCCAGGAGAGGTCCTTCACGGTGGCGCTGCCGAAGCGGGCCCCCTCCGACTCCAGGTCGAGCTTCTCCAGCCGCGCCAGCGGGGGCGAGCGGCGGAAGAAGACGTTGGGCAGGGCGGTGACGATGTGGAAGTGCTTGCCGTGCGGCAGCACGTTGAGGAAGACCAGGATCAGCACCAGGTGCAGCCAGAAGCCGCCCTGGCGGAAGAACTCCACGCCGCCGGGGGAGAGCCCCAGGGCGCCGAGCGCCTCGGCGCGCTCGAAGGCCAGCTCGCTGAGCATCAGGCCCAGGATGAAGCCGAGGATGATCGTGCCCTCGGTGGAGGCGGTGACGCGGTCCGGCCTGGTCACCAGCCGCCGCCAGAGGAAGCCGACGGCGCCGACGATGGCGCCGTAGACCACCACGTCCTTCACCAGCGCATAGGCCTCGCCGAGCGCCGAGCCGGGCGCCAGGCCGGGCAGGTGGAAGTCCTCGGCGAAGCCCATGCCGAAGAGCGTGACGGTGCGCGCGCCGAGCACCACGAAGGCCGCGAAGAGCGCCACGTGGAGCAGGCCGGGGACCCACTCCTCCGGGTCCAGCAGCCGCCGCTGGCCGAAGCCGAAGCGGAAGAGCGAGCCGAGCCGTGCCTCCGGATCGGAGACCCGGTCCACCCGCCGAAGGGCGAGGAGCGGGGCGAGGCGGACGAAGGCGGAGACCGCGAAGGCGGCCCCGCCGAGGAGCAGCAGGGCCGCGGTGAGCAGTGGGTTCATGGGTGGGTCAGCGCGGCGAGGGCGGCCGTGGGCGGTCGGACCTGGGCGGCGGGGCCTGGTCGTCCTTCTCCTTGTCGCCCTTCCTGTCCTTGTCCTTGTCCTTGGGCTTCTCGAGGTCCGGGACCTTGCCCTTCTCGCGGCCCCGGTCGACCGGCGTGCGGAAGACGGGCGGCGGCGTCCTGGGCGGGGCCGAGGGGGGCGGCGGGGCGACGACCGGGGGGGCGGCTGGAGGCTGCCCTGGCTGCCGGAAGCCGGGCGGCGGCGTCACCGGCCCACCGCGGGGGGGATCGAACCGGGGTGGCTCGGGGCGGCCGGGGGGTGGCGTGACCTGGCCCGGGGGCGTGCCGCCGTGGCCGGGGGGCAGGGCGCCGTGGCCGGGGGCCTCGCCGGAGCGGCCCGGGGAGCCGCGGCCGTCGTCGCGGCCCCGGTCCCGGTCGCGATCGTCGTCCCGGTCGTTGTCGCGCGGCGGCCACGGGTTGGGACGGGGCGGCTCGGGGCGCACCGGGCCCGGGCCGGGGCGAGGCGGCGCGACCGGGCTCCAGCCAGGAGGCGCCGGGCGGTCCGGCGGGCGGGCGATGGGAGGCGCCACCCGGGGCGGCGGGGGGAGCGGGCGCGGCCAGTAGGCGGGCGGCGGCGGGCGGCCAGGGTTGTAGTCGCCGCGGTAGCGCCAGCCCCGGCCGCTCTGCCAGTGCCAGTCGCCGCTGCGCGGCGGGTAGTAGTCGTGCCGGTGCGGCCCGCTGAAGGGGCACCAGCCGCCGCCGGGCAGCGGGTGGCCGGTGTCGTAGAGGAACTCGAACGGCCCGCGGTAGTAGAGGTAGCCGTTGTCGCGCTCGTACCAGTCCTCGCGGTCCGGCCCGTACTCGTGGGTGTGCGGCCCCTGCAGGTAGCACCACCCGCCGCCGAAGGCCTCGGGGATGAAGTGCTGGTCCCAGTAGGAGATCTGGACCGGCCGCGGCGGCAGCGGGGCCGGCGGCGGCGCGCCGACCGCCACCGGGTCGTAGGGGCCGTGGCCGACGTAGCAGCCAGCCAGCAGGACGGCGGGGATGAGGGCGAGCAGGGTGCGCTTCATGGGGTGGACTCCTCCGCGAGGGGGGGACCCTCTGCCAGCGGGGACGCTCCGGGAGGCTCTGCCATTCAGGGCGGGAGCGCAAGGGATTGTCGCGGCGCGTCAGGGGGCCGCAGCGCCCCGGGACGCCCCGGCCGAGGCGCCGCCCCGCCCGCCTAGAGCAGGTGCCCGCCGGCCGGGCCGCTGGTGCGGGCGAAGGCGAACTCCACCGCGTGGCCCACGTAGAGCGAGGCGATGTCGAGGCCGGTGGCGGCCTCCAGCCCCTCGAACCCCGGGGAGCTGTTCACCTCCATGATCTTGGGGCCGGTGCGCGCCTCCAGCATGTCCACCCCGGCCACCTCCAGCCCCATGACCCGCGCCGCCTTGACCGCCACCTCGGCGTAGTCGCGCGGCAGGTCGAGGGCGGTGGCCTCCCCGCCGCGGTGGATGTTGGAGCGGAACTCGCCGGCGCGGGCGGTGCGGCGCATGGCGGCCACCACCCGGTCGCCGATGACCAGCGCCCGCACGTCCTTGCCGCGCGACTCGGCCACCAGCTCCTGCAGGATGATCTCCTGGCCCAGGGTCCAGAGGGTGTCGAGCAGCCCCTCCACCTCGGCCATGGTGGAGGCGATCATCACCCCCACGCCCTGGGTGCCCTGGATGAGCTTCACGATGCAGGGCAGCCCGCCGATCATCTCCACCGCCGCCGGCACCTCGTCGCGGTAGCGGCACATGGCGGTGCGAGGGATGTCGATGCCGAAGCGCGACAGGAGCTGCAGGGCGCGCAGCTTGTCCCGCGAGCGGGCGATGGGGGTGGCGGCGGCCAGCACCGGCACGCCCATGAGGTCGAGCTGGTTCACCACCGACAGCCCGTAGCCGGTGATGGAGGCGCCGATGCGCGGGATGGCCACGTGCACCCGGCGCGGCTCCAGCTCCTCGCCGCGGTAGAAGAGGCGCGGCCGGTCGCGCCCCAGCACCATGTCGCAGCGCAGGGTGTCGAGCACCCGCGGGGCGTGGCCCTGGGCGCGGGCCGCCGCCACCAGCCGCCGGGTGGAGTGGAGCTTGGCGTTGCGCGAGAGGATCACCACGCCCAGCCGGGTGGGGGCGGCGCGGCGGCGGCGCGCGGGGGGCTTCACGGCCCGGGACTTGGCGCTCGCCATGGGGAAGGCGAGGGTAGCCCCGCGCCCGGCGGGTGGCAACGCGGCGTTGCGCGCCGCGCGCGGGCGGCCCGCTTCGTTGATCGGATGGGCCGCCGCTGCTAGAACCGCTGTCTTTCCGAGGGACAAGCGTGGACTACAAGGACACGATCCAGCTGCCGAAGACCGACTTCCCGATGAAGGCCAACCTGGCGCAGCGGGAGCCGGAGACCCTGCGCGGCTGGGAGGCGTCCGGCCTCTTCGCCAGGGTGGTGGCCCGCAACGCGGCCCGCCCGGGGGCCAAGCGGTTCGTGCTGCACGACGGGCCGCCCTACGCCAACGGGGACATCCACATCGGCCACGCCCTCAACAAGATCCTCAAGGACGTGATCGTCAAGTACCGCAACCTGAAGGGCGAGGTGGCGGACTACGTCCCCGGCTGGGACTGCCACGGCCTGCCCATCGAGCTGAAGGTCGACAAGGAGCTGGGGCCGAAGAAGCGCGAGATGGACCGGCCGGCCGTCATCGGCGCCTGCCGCAGCTACGCGCAGAAGTGGATCGAGCGGCAGCGCGACGCCTTCCGCCGGCTGGGCGTCTTCGGCCGCTGGGACGCGCCCTACGCCACCATGAACAAGGGCTACGAGGCCGACACGGTGCGGGCGCTGGCGCGCGCCGCCGAGCGCGGCTTCCTCTTCCGCGGCAAGAAGCCGGTCTACTGGTGCATCACCGACCGGACCGCGCTGGCCGAGGCGGAGGTGGAGTACGAGAACCACGTCTCGCCCTCCATCTACGTGGCCTTCGACCTCACGGCGCCGCTGCCCGACGCCGGGCTGGCGGGCCGGGCGGCCCGGCTGGTCATCTGGACCACCACCCCCTGGACCCTGCCGGCCAACCTGGCGGTGGCGGCCCACCCGGACCTCACCTACGTGGCCTACGACCTCTCCGGCACGGTGGTGGTGGTGGCCAAGGACCTGCTGGCCGGCTTCCTGGCCGACTGCGCGCCCGGCGAGCTGACCACCCAGGACGTGCCGGCGCCCCACTCGCCGGCGGCCCACGGGGCGGCCACCGGCGGCGGCGGCGTGCTGGCGGTGGCGGCGCTGCGCCACCCGGAGCGGGTGCTGGCCTACTTCGAGGGGAGGCAGCTGGAGGGGCTCTCCTACCAGCACCCGTTCATGGGGCGGCGGTCGCCGGTGATCCTGGGCGACCACGTCACCCTGGAGGCCGGCACCGGCCTGGTCCACACCGCGCCGGGGCACGGCGCCGAGGACTACCAGGTGGGCCTGAAGTACAAGCTGGAGGTCCTGAACCCGGTGGACGGCGCCGGCGTCTTCACCGAGGCGGCCGGCCGCTACGCCGGCAAGAAGATCTTCGACGCCAACAAGGAGATCGTGGCCGACCTGTTCGCCTCCGGCCACCTGCTCTCCGACCCCGGCGCCAAGCTGGAGCACAGCTACCCGCACTGCTGGCGCTGCCACCACCCGGTGGTGTTCCGCGCCACCGACCAGTGGTTCCTCTCGCTGGACCACCTCGACATGCGCGCGCAGGCGCTGGCCGAGATCGACAAGGTCCAGTGGATCCCGCACTGGGGGCGAGACCGCATCCACAACATGATCGAGAACCGCCCCGACTGGTGCCTGTCGCGCCAGCGCACCTGGGGCGTGCCCATCCCGGTCTTCTACTGCCAGGGCTGCGCCGAGCCGCTGGTGTCGCCGGCGGTGATGAACCGGGTGGCCGACACCTTCGAGCAGGAGGGCATCGAGGCCTGGTACCGGCGGCCGCCGGGCGACTTCACCCAGGGCGCCACCTGCGCCGGCTGCGGCGGCGCCGCCTTCCGGCGCGAGCAGGACATCCTGGACGTCTGGTGGGACTCGGGCGTCTCCTGGGCGGCGGTGGCCGAGCGCGACCCGGGCATGGGCGCGCCGGTGGACCTCTACCTGGAGGGCTCCGACCAGCACCGCGGCTGGTTCCACTCCTCGCTGCTCACCGGCGTGGCCATCCGCGGCCAGGCGCCCTACCGGGCGGTGCTGACCCACGGCTTCGTGCTCGACGGCCAGGGCAAGGCCATGTCGAAGAGCCTGGGCAACACGGTGGCGCCCGAGGAGGTCATCAAGAAGTACGGCGCCGACGTGCTGCGGCTGTGGGTGGCCGCCTCCGACTACCGCGACGACGTGCGGGTCAGCGACGAGATCCTCTCCGGCCTGGCGGAGGGCTACCGCAAGATCCGCAACACCATCCGCTACGCCCTGGGCGCGGTGGACGGCTTCGACCCGGCGCGCCACGCCGTGCCGCTGGCCGAGCTCGAGCCGCTGGATCGCTGGGCCATGGGGCGGCTGGCCGCCTGGGCCGAGAAGGTCACCCGGGCCTACGAGGAGTACGAGTTCCACGTGGCCTACCACGCCACCATCCAGCTCTGCTCGGTGGAGCTGTCGGCCCTCTACTTCGACATCGTCAAGGACCGGCTCTACACCGCCCGGCAGGACGGGAAGGCGCGGCGCAGCGCCCAGACGGTGCTCTGGGCGGTGGCGCACGACCTGATGGTGCTGCTGGCCCCGGTCATCTCCTTCACCGCCAGCGAGGCCTGGGGCCACCTGCCCGGCCGCGAGGAGGAGTCGGTGTTCCTGGCCGGCCTGCCGCGCCGCGAGCGGCCGGCCGACGCCGACGCCCTGGAGGCGCGCTACGGCGCCCTCTTCGAGCTGCGGGCGGCGGCGGGGCCGGCGCTGGAGCGGGCCCGCGAGCAGAAGCTCATCGGCAAGAGCCTGGAGGCCTGCCTGACCCTCACCAGCAGCGGCGAGCAGCGGGCCCTGCTGGAGGCCAACCGGGCCGAGCTGCCGGCGCTGCTCATCGTCTCCAAGGTGGTGCTGGCCGACGGCCCGCCCGGCGTGGTGGTGTCGCTGGCGCCCGGCCAGAAGTGCGCCCGCTGCTGGGTGCAGGCCGAGGACGTGGGGGCCAGCGCCGAGCACCCCACCATCTGCGGCAAGTGCCTGGCGGCGCTGGCGTGAGCGGAGGCGGCATGTCGAGGTGGCGGCTGCTGGTGGTGATCCTGGTGACCGGCCTGCTGGCCGACCAGGCCAGCAAGTTCCTGGCGGTGGACCGGCTCACCACCGCGCTCGATCGGACCGGCGCCGGGCTGACCGACCGGGTGAAGGGCTTCTACGCGCTGCAGCACCTGGAGCGGTACGCCACCGACCCGCACGTGGTCTGGGCGCCCATGTGGCGCATGCGCTACGTGGAGAACCCCGGGGCCGCCTGGGGCTTCCTCCGCGACATGGACCTGCGCACCCGCACCCTCTTCTTCGGGGCGGTGGTGCTGGCGGCCACGGCCTTCATCCTGCTCTACGTGAAGCGCCTGCCGGCGGGGCAGCGGCTGCAGCAGGCGGCGCTCTCCCTGGTGCTCTCCGGGGCCTGGGGCAACTACGTCGACCGGCTGGCCCGCGGCTACGTGGTGGACTTCGTGGACTGGCACTGGTGGCGCCGGCCGGACCTCGCCTGGCCCACCTTCAACGTGGCCGACTCGCTGATCGTGGTGGGGGTGGCGCTGCTGCTGCTCTTCCCCGGCCCGAAGCCGGAGGCCCCGGCCGCCCGGGAATGAACCCGGGCCCCCGCGCCTTCTCTCCCCCGAAGGATCACGATGCTCCCCGTCCTCTTCTCGATCGTCATCCCGGCCTGGCTGGCCAAGCCGGCGGTGGGCCTGGCCGTGCTGGTGCTGGTGGTGGGCCGCGCCCTGGCCTACCTGCGCCGGGCCAAGGCCGACGGCCACCCGGTCTCCTTCCTGCAGGCCCTCAAGGACGACGCCTGGGTCATCGCGGCCCTGGTGGCGGCGGGGCTCGGGCTCTGGCGGGGTGGCCTGCTCGACCGTGAGCTGCGCCTGCCGCTGCACACCTACGGCCTGCTGATCGCCACCGGCTTCATCGTGGGCATCGGCCTGGCGCAGCGCGAGGCCAGGCGGCGCGGCCAGGACCCCGAGCGGATCGCCGACCTCTCCTTCTGGATCCTGGTGGCGGCGCTGGTGGGCAGCCGCGTCTACTTCATCCTGGTCAACTGGCGCGACTACTTCGAGGCCGGCACCTTCCTGGTGGCGACGCCCCTCGGGCGCATCCCGCGGGTGCTGGCCATCTGGGAGGGCGGGCTGGTCTTCTACGGCGGCTTCCTGGGGGCGGCGGCGGCGGCCTGGCTCTACCTGCGCAAGCACCGGATGGACTTCCTGGCGCACGCCGACACCCTCATCCCCAGCGTGGCCATCGGCCACTTCTTCGGGCGGCTCGGCTGCTTCGGGGCCGGCTGCTGCTGGGGCGACGTGGCGCACGCCCACCTGCCGTGGCTGGCCGAGTTCCCGCCCGAGTCGCTGGCCTTCCAGACCTTCGCCGGCCGCCCCGATCCGGCCGCCTTCCTGGCGGCCGACCGCCTGCACACCCTGCCGCTGCACCCGACGCAGCTCTACGAGTCGTTCGGCGAGCTGGGGCTGTTCCTCCTGCTGGTGCTCTGGGTGCGGCCGCGCAAGCGCTTCCACGGCGAGGTGCTGGCCACCTGGCTGATGGCCTACGCGGTGCTGCGCACCGTGGTGGAGGCCTTCCGCGGCGACGTGGAGCGCGGCGTGGTGCTCGGGCTGGGCGTCGGGCAGTGGACCTCGATCGTGATCTTCGCCGCCGGCGCCGCCGTGTTCGCGACCGGCTGGCGCAAGCGCCAGGCGCGCCTGGCCGCCGAGGCCACCTGAGCGGCCGGCGCGGCCCGGCCGGCGCGTTGCTCCAGCCCTGACCGGCCGATAGACTCGCCCGGTGGCCGCCCCCCCGCCCAGAGCACCGCCGCTCGATCCCAAGGCCCCCCAGGACTCGTCCGGGCGCGCCCGCAGCGCGGGCGACGAGCTGGTCGAGGCCTGCACGGCCCTGGAGGCCGAGGTCGAGGAGCTGAAGGCCAAGTACGAGATGTACTTCCTGGGCGTGGAGCTCCGGGAGCCGGCCAAGTGGCGCGAGGAGGTGCGCAAGCGGGTGCTGCGCCTCAAGGAGCAGTTCACGCGCAACACCGGCCTGCGCTTCCGGGTGCAGTCGCTGCACGCCCGCTTCATCTCCTACGAGCGGCTCTGGCTGCGCAGCGCGCGCGAGCGCGAGGAGGGCACCTACCGGCGCGACCTCTTCAAGGCCAGGCTGCACGCCCGCGGGCGGGCCGGTGCCGAGGCGGCGCGGGGCGCGCCCAGGGCGAAGGCCGGCGCGACCGGGCTCGAGCAGCACGCCGGCGAGGACGTGGACCTCTCCGACTTCGGCGACGCGCCGGCGGCCGCCAGCGGAGCGGGGCTCCAGGCCGGGCCGACGTCGCCGCCCCCCCCGGCGCCCGCAGCTGCGCTGCCCGGCGGCGCGGTCACCCCACGCCCGCCGCGCCCCGCGCCCGGCCGGGCCGGGGGTGTCACCACCGGTGAAGCCCGCGGCCCCGGCCTCGGCCTCCCCGCCGGCGCGACCCGCCGCGCAGGCCCCCTCGCCCGCCGCGGCCGGCCGCCTCGGCGAGGCCCAGCTGCGCGAGCTCTACGACGCCTACATCTCTGCCAAGAAGCGCTGCAACGAGGACACCTCGCGGCTCACCTACGACGCCGTCTCGCGCAGCGTCACCAAGCAGATCCCCGAGATCATGAGGCAGCACGACGCCAGCGCCGTGGAGTTCAAGGTGGTCATCAAGGACGGCAAGGCCAAGCTCACCGCGGTGCCGCGCAAGGGCTGAGCGCGCCCGCGGGCGTGCTCGCCTCGACCGGCGCGTGCCGCGCCCCGGTGACAAGTAAACGTTCGGTCCCAGTCACGCTGGGTGCTTCTCGGGGCGGTGCCTCCACCCGGGTGATGCGCCACGCCACGCCCCTCCGCAGGTCTCGACTCGCCAGCGGCGGTGGCGGGAGGTGGCGATGGGCCAGGGGACCGGGACGATGGAGCCGGGAGCGGCTGCGGGCGGCGGCGAGGCCGGACGCACGCTGCGGTCCGTCGCGGCCCCGGCCGTGGCGGGCGGGCTGGCGGCGGCGGCGCTGGTGGCGCTGGTGGCCACCGGGGTGCACCTCTCGGCGACGCGCGACGGCAGGGCGAAGGCCAGGGCCACGGGCGAGGCGCAGCAGGCCGCGCTGCGCGGGTCGCTCGACGACCTGCAGGCGCGGCTGCTGGTGGGGCAGGCGCGGGTGCGCCACTGGGAGGAGCAGCGCCAGCGGCACGCCGGGGTGACCGCGCTGGCCTGCGCCGGGAACGCCTGGCACGCCGACGACATGGCGCGCCTGGAGGCCGAGACCCGGGCGCTGAGGGCGCAGGCGCGCGCGCCGCGCCTGGCCACCCTGGCTGGGCTCGACCCCGGACTCCTCCGCCGGCCCGCGGCCGCCCTGCTCCCGGCCCCGCCGCTGGACGAGCCCGCCGGCCAGGCCGGCCGGCCCCCCGAGGCTCCCTCCGCCGGCATGGGCGGCGACTAGCGATTTGGGGTTTGCATCCCCGGGCGCCGGATCGTAAAACAGGCCCCCCTCGGCGCCAGCCGGGGGGAGCCGCACGCCTGGATAGCTCAGCTGGTAGAGCAGGGGACTGAAAATCCCCGTGTCCCTGGTTCGATTCCGGGTCCAGGCACTCCAACATCGCTCGAACACCGAGGCCCCACGGACCGCAAAGTCCCTGGGGCCTCAACGTTTTCTGGCTCCACGGAGGTGGCGTCGGTGGGCGGCTCCGACGTTCTCCTGGCTCTCGCCGTTCTCTCGGCTGGGGCCGGTTCTGCTACCGATGTGCTACCCGCCGACGGCAGGGCCAGCGCCGGCAGCCGCGCCACCGCCGTCTTGAAGTTCTCGGCGTTCAGCTTGCCGTAGACGAGGTCCACCATGCGGGTGGAGCTGTGGCCGAGGAGGCGGGCCACCACGGCGGAGTCCTCGCCGCCCTGCTTCATCCAGCTCGCGAAGGTGCGGCGCAGGTCGTTGGCCGATACCCGCTCGATGCCGGCGCGGCGGCAGGCCCGGGCGAGATCCCGCCAGGAGTTCCGCCACCGGCCGACGATGGGGCCCGAGGGGCGCTGCGCCGCTTCGAGGTGCGGCCGCAGCGGGGCCGGGATGGGGACGCGCCGGTGGGCCAGCAGCGTCTTGGTGCCGCGCACGCGGAACCAGCCGCCGACGAGGTCCACGTCGCGCCAGTCGGCCCGCTCCACCTCCGAGAGGCGGGGGCCTAGGAGGACGGCCAGGAGGACCCAGAGCCGCCGATCCTCCGGGAGGTGCTGGAAGAGAGCCTCGGCCTCCCACGGCGTGAGGTGGCGCTCCCTGGGGACGTACCGGACCCGGAAGCGCGGGAAGAGGAGGCGCGGGTCGTGGCGCAGCTTGCCGCGCTCGTGGGCGAGCTTCAGCACCTGGCGGAGCACCGAGAGCTCCTTGCGGATTGTCTCGCGGGCCGCACCCTCGCCGAGCCTGGTCTCGATGTAGCCCTGGAGGTGGTCGATGGTGAGGGCAGTGACATCGTGGTCGCCGAGGAGCCGCAGGAGCTGGCCGGACTTCACGCCCACCATCTTCCAGGTGGCGTCGGAGAGGTCGGAGCCGCCGAGCGTCACGTACTGCTGGAGGGCGTCGGCGACGGAGTGGTCCGCGCCCGAGTGCGGGGCTGGACGACCCGTAGCGTGGGCCTCGAAGGCGTCCCGCTCGGCCTTGGCGAGGAAGAGGCGGGCGAGCTCGCGGTCGCGGGTCTTGGTGCAGCGGACGACCCGCCGGCCGTCATCGGGGGCGAAGAACCAGCAGTAGTACGTGCCGCCGGCCTTCTTCTGGTAGAGCCGCTCGCGGCTGCGCTTCCTGGACATGAGGGCTCCTTGGTCCTGCTCTTGAGGTAGGCGTCGAGCGACTCCTGCGGGACGCGGATGGAGTGGACGCCCAGCACGACGAACTTCATGTGGGCGTGGATCTCTCGGTAGGCGACGCTCGGGTGGACGCCGAGGGCGGCGGACACCTGCGCCACTGTGAGATGCGGCTTCACGGTCGCGCCCCCGCGCTGACGTGGGGTGAGGCTGGTGGGGCAGGGTCGTCGCCGCCGGCGTCATCACCGGCGACGCGCCGGGCGGTACCACAAGGGCGACGATGCCGGCGCTGGCGAACGGCGCGGTGGCGGCGCAGCGGCCGAGGGAGCGCCAGTCGAGGCCGATGCAGGACGGACGGGCAGGGCGGCCGGGAGGCCCGCCACAGCTCGAACGGGGTCCGAACCGCCACCGACAGCGGCCGGAGCCGGTCGAACACGGTGATGAAGCCGCCCAGGTCCTTGTGCCGAGGGGCGGGGCGGACTTCCGGTGTCACGGGTGGGTGCTGGTGTTGCTGAGCCATCGGCCGATCCTCCGGTGGGCCTGACGGCGGGCGGGACCTCCCCGCGCAGCCCGGCACCGTCACGCCCGATCAGCTTCTCAGATCACCTGGCCGATTCATGGTGACGCAGGACGACCTTGGACCGCCGGTAGCGGACGAGCGCGTCGATCACCCGGGGCATCATGGTGCGGTTGAAGGTCTCGCCCTCCAGCGGCTTCACGTCACGGCCGTTGAGGTAGCGGGCCAAGGCCCCGCCGGTTTCGACGCCGCGCTTCCAGACGCGGTCGGCGGCACGGAGGACGGTGCGGGCCCTGGGCGTGGACGGTACCCAGACCTCCAGGCCGGTCGCTTGGTCGAACGCCAGGGTGACGTAACCCACCTTGCCCGTTCTCACCGGCCGGCCCGTCTTCGCCTCCCGCTCGGCGCGGGCCTTGGCGCGTCTCTTCTGCGAGCGGGCGCGCACCCTTCTCTTGCGCTCGGCCTCACGGACCTCCGCCTCGCTCCGTGGCGAGGGGCGCGTGGACGCCCGCCGCGAAGGAGGCCGAGCATCCCTCCGGGCGGGGCGCGGCTTGGGGAGCTGGACGCGGAGCTCAACCGCCGTGGGGGCCACGTCTTCCCCCGGCGCGTATCCGAAGAGGGCGTCCATCTCGATGGTGATGTCGAGGTCGGCCGGCAGGCCGGGGGCCAGCACCTCGCGGAACACCCGCTCGATCTCGTCGTCGGCCGGGCGACGAGACGCCGCCTCCGGCAGCCGCCGGAGCCGCTCCAGGATGGCCACCGCCTGGGGAAGGGGAAGCTGCGCCGTGAAGAGGGCCTCCTCCGCGCCCTCCGGGTATGCCTCAAGCTCCACGCCGGAGAAGCGCCGGAGCCTCCGCAGCCGCTTGAGGACCCGCTCGATCTCCAGGCCGTCGTCCATCCCCACCCCCGGGGCGTCACCATAGATCGGCCACCCCCGGGCGCAACATGGTCCTCGGTGGCTCACGCCACGGCGCTCTCGGGAACCCCCCGGCTCGACCGGACTGGAGAGCGTCAGGACCTTCGGTCGGAGTGGTCCCAGCCCGTGTGCCCGCACTCGACGAGGACTGGTCCTAACCCCCGGAGCGAGGTGAGCACCCCCACCAACAGGTAGGGGGCTCCCCACGGGTGCATCTGGAACCAGGGGACTCGGCCGCTTCGCGGCCCACGTCCTCTCCGGCACCAACCCGGGGAGCCCCCTCGAAGCGCCCCGCTGACGCGCTCTCTTGCGCGAGGAGATGAAGATGAAGAAGAGGCTGAAGTACGTGGACGTCAACGGCATCAAGATCGAGCCGCGCCTCTTCGAGGCCGCCGTCCACTCGGGCGGGATCTCCGTCGGCTTTGGCGACGAGGTCCCCTACGACGAGAACTACCCCTGGCTCTTCGACGCAGACGGGCCCATCGAACCCCTCCACGTCGCGACCTGGAACTTCTTCAAGGGCAACCTCCGCCCGAAGAAGGACGGCGAGGTCATCCACCACATCGACTGCGACAAGCTGAACGCCACCATCTCGAACCTCGGCATCGGGACGCCTCGTGCCCACGGCCTCGCCCACGCGGCCAAGCGCCAGAAGTTCACGTACCGGAAGCGTTGGCACCTCGGCGGTCTCTACCGGCCGCAGGCCGAGGCCGAGGTCAGGGAGCTCGGCTTCATCGAGGAGCTACGCTACCGGGAGCAGCTCCTCGCCCGTGAGGCGCAGCGAGCGGAGGACGCGGCGAAGCTGAGGGCGTGGATCGAGGCGGCGCGCTCCACGAGCGGGCCCTCGTCCCCGCCGAACCCAGGGCCGGCCACGCCGCCGCCGGTGCGCGACCTCGTCGCCGCCGAAAAGGTGCTCGCCGCCGCTCTTCCGCGCCTCCGTGCCGAGCTCGACCACCTGGACAGCGGCGAGAAGATCCCGCCGCCCGCGTCTCGTCCGTGTCGCCGAGACCGCCTCCTCGACCTCGGCCGCATCCGGCGCGGCTGCACGCCGGGCGAGGCGGCTGTCGTGCGGCTCCTCGTGAAGCACCACTTCGACCTCGACGCCGCCGCCGGGGAGGTGAAGGTCCCCGTGGGCCTCATGGCGAAGATGAAGAAGACCACCGCCGTGGACCTGGCCATCCAGAGCTGGCTCGACTGCGGCCGCCTGCCGCCGCCCTGCTCGCCCAAGAAGCTCCGCCCCTACGCAGACAAGGCGCGGCGGGCCGTGTGAACGGCTACGCGGGCTTCTCGCCCAGCAGACCCTCGACCTGCCGGATGAGGGGCGGCAGGTCCTTCGCCACGATGTCGAGCAGCACATCGAGGTCGATGTCGAAGTAGGCGTGCGCCAGCCGGTTCCGTAGGCCGCTCATCTCGGCCCAGGGCAGCTCGGGGTGGGCGGCGCGGTACTCCGGGGAGACCTTCCCCGCCGCTTCGCCCACGATCTCCAGCAGGCGGGCCAGGGCGAGCTGGCCGATCTCGTCGGCCGCCACCTGCGTCTTCGACTTCCCGGCCGTCAGCGCCACCGCCTTCACGGCGGCGTCGAGCATGTGGCGCAGCCGGACGGAGTCGTCATGCCGCGACATACTGGGTCTCGGCCTCGGCCAGCACCTGGTCGCGGAAGTAGCGGCTCAGGAAGCCCGGGGTGTTGAGGTCCACCCTCCGGCCGACGAGCGCCGACAGCTCTGCCTCCATCGAGAAGAAGGCGAGGCCAGGGACGTGGCCGGGCTCGAACTCGACGAGGACGTCCACGTCGCTCTGCGGCGTGAAGTCGTCCCGCAGCACGGAGCCGAAGAGCGCCAGCCGCCGGACGTGGTGCCGCCGGCAGAACGCGGCGACCGCCTCCCGGTCGAGCTGGAGCCTCGAGGACATGGCGGCATTGTAGCCCAGGCCGGACGCCGCGCCGACCGCGCCACCGCCAGCCGAGGAATGCTCGATATGAACGGGACATGTGCGTTCATACCGAGCTGGCCGAGGGGCTTCGGCAGGACAAGCATCCGACATCATTAATGTTCCCACAGGTCTCGGCGAAGCGGACCATCAAGGAATGGACCCCTCGGCCCCGCCTCCCCGCACCCCCGCCCAGGCTGCTGCCAGCCGCCTGAACGGCGCTCGCTCCGCCGGCCCGGTCACCGCCCTCGGCAAGGTGGCCAGCGCCGCCAACGGCATCGTCCACGGCTTCGCCGCCCACGGCGCGCTCATGGTGGGCGAGACGCCGGCGATGTACGAGGCCAACCTGGCCACCTGGTTCGAGTCGCTCCGCCCGGCCACCGCCGGCGAGGCGAAGCTGGTGGCCCGGCTCGCCGACACGGACTTCAGGCAAGGGCGACTCGCCCGCGCCGAGGAGCGGTTGGTGGCGAGCTCCGTGGAGGATCAGGTGAAGGGCTCGGCCGCGCAGGTGGCGGTCGCCAACGCCACCGAGGTGCTCGCCGCCGTCCAGGGGCTTGTGGCCTTGGCAGAGTCGGTGCCGCCCACCGTGGACGCCGACGCGGTGCGCCGGCTCATGCCTGCCATGGAGGTGGTGGCGGAGCGGGCGGGAAAGCTCGACCTACCCATGGCGTCACCATCTCGCTCACCAAGGCGCTGGAGGGCCTGGTGCTCGACGCCTTCATCGAGGTCACCGCCGACGGCTTCGCCGCCGTGGCGGTGGCCGCCCGCAACGTGGAGGCGGCCATCGTCGAGCGACTCGTGGTCCTGAAGGCCGACCTCGAACGAGAGCGGGAGCGGCTCACCGAGGTGGTCCTCTTCGGCGACGGCGAGGAGGCCCGTCGGCTCGACCGGCACCGCGCCCGGCTCGGCCGGGAGCTGGAACAGCACGCCCGGGCTCTCAAGCTCGTTCGCGACCTGACGGCAGGCCAGGACGCCACGGGCCCGGGTTCGTCCGTCACCTGGCAGGTCGAGCTCCGAGTCGTCGGCCGGGCCGAGCCTCGCTAATCGCGAGGCTTACCGCGAAAACGATTCCAGCCAACCGAAGGGGGAGTGGGTGGAGCGTGCCGGGGCCTCGCACGAGGGGGTCCAGCGGCCCTGGCAGTCCTGCTTCTGGTCGGCCAGCTCTCCCGCTTGCCAGGCAGCTCGGCCGGTGGGGGCGGCCCTCGGCGACCGAGGGGGGTGGGTCGGCCCCCGCCTCCAAAGTTCTGGGGCTCCACCAGGAACCGGGCCGCTGGGGACCCAGGCCGCCGACAGCCAAGGCAAATGCCCGGGATTCTTGGGGATAAGGACGTAGGCCCAGGTACTTCAGGAGTGCCAAGGCTCTCTGGCTGTCGAGCCCGAGGGGTGGTCCCTCCGGCCCGGTAGTCCAGGTCACCCCCATCACGCCCAGGTCGGCGCGGATGCCCGCGCCCTCCCGCGTGGACTCCGTCCGCCCGAGGCCAAGGCGGAGTTCCCTCATGGCGGAGACGCTGAAGGAGCAGTTCACGAGGTTGATGACCAACGGCGCGTTCGACGCGATCCAGCGGCGGCTGTCACCCCTCGACGCCGACGACCGGCTCGCCGAGGCGCTGGGCATGGTCTGGGCCCTCGCCCGGCGGAAGGCGGAGGCAGGCATCCGGCTCGACGACGCGCTCGTCGTATACGCTGTTCGGCTCCGGGCCCAGGATCTCCGGCGGCAGCTTCCGCGTGGCGGCCAGGCGCGGCGGGACGTGATGCACCGGAGCAACTACGTGGACGGCAAGGCGGAGGTGCTCCATCTCGACGGCCTGCTCGACGAGGACGGCGACTTCGCCAACGAGGAAGACCGCGCCGTCCACCTGGCCCTCTCACACCGCACCAGCCGCGATCCGGCCCCGTACCTCGACTCGGCCATCGACCTCGGTGCGTGGCTCACGCGGCTCGCCAACGCCAACCGGGAACTCCTGGCGGGTCGCCTGTCGGGCCACTCGCTGCGAGAACTGGCGCAGCGCGGCGACTGCTCCATCAGCAGCGTGTTCAAGCAGCTCCACACCCTGGACGCGGACCTGGCCCAGCACGCGGGCATCGTGGTGGCGAAGAGAAAGCGCAAGGCGCGAGGCCGGCCGATCACCGCTACTTGTTGAGGAAGCGCTACCAGATGAAGCTGGACGAGGCGCCAGAGGCGGCACCTCGTTCTTAGCCTTTGGGGGGCGCATCCAGTCCTGCGTAAACGGTCTCGACGCTCGAGGGTGACCAACTGGCGCACCCGCGCCGGTTCACCATGCTGGGTCGACCTCGCCGGGCCGTGACAGCGGGGCGCTTGCCGGATCCACATAGGAAGCCGATCCTGATTCGCAGGAGGCAGTTCCATGGCCGCTGGTCCGGCGGGAGCCGTCGATCGGGAAGGCCAAGTGCGCCGGCACGATCGGCGCGCCCTCCACGCCCGCTGTTGGCCGTACTGTATCAACACGGGCGCGCTTCCCGTGGGGAGGGGACCATGAGACCCACCGTCACGAAGCTCCTGCTCACCACCTTGGTCCCGGTTGCCTTCTCACTCCTCGGCGCAGGCTGTGGCGGCGGCGGAGACTCTGACGGCGGCGTTGCGGTCTGCGACGACGGAAACGTCAGATCCGGCGACGGCTGCTCGTCGGCTCTCAAGGTGGAGCCAGGCTGGAACTGCACGACCCCGACCGGCGGCAGGACGGCCTGCACGCCGATCTCGGGCGACGGGGTCCTCGTTGGTCCGGAGGTCTGCGATGACGGGAACGTCACCGCTGGTGACGGATGCTCCCCGCAGAGCCTGGTGGATCTTGGCTTCGAGTGCCACGGAGTTCCCAGCGTCTGTTCGGCACTGGCGCCACGCTCCCGGACACCACCGACGCTCGGAGCGCCGCTGACGGGGCTCACGGTGGACCAGTGGACCTGGATCGACGTTCCGGGCGCGACCTGCGGAGACGGAACACAGGCGGGGTTCGCCGTCCTTCCTGGTACGTCGAGCGAGCTCCACATCTACCTGGCCGGGGGTGACTACTGCACAGACGCCGCCAGCTGTGAACTTTCGCTCGGGGCCGGCGGGCTCCGGGACGGAGCCACGCAGTTCCAGGTGATCGAGGCCGGGCTGACGCCCTTCTTCCGGGACGCCCGAAACCCGCTTCCGGCGGCTACTGTCGTCTGGGTCTCGTACTGCACCGCAGACCTACACGGAGGGGCCAGGGACGCGGACTACGCCTTCTCGACTGGGTCCCACACGATCCACCACCGGGGCCACTCCAACCTGGTCGCCTTCCTGGAGCGCATCGCCGCCACCTGGCCCACCCCCTCCAGGCTCGTGGTTGCCGGCTACTCGGCAGGTGGGTTCGGGGCGACGGTCAACTACGACACGGTTCGCCTCTTCTGGCCGGACGCCAAGGCCTACCTCGCAGTGGATTCCGGGCTCTTCCTCCCAGGTCCCAACCCGGTCGCGTCGTGGCCCGAGGCCGTCGCAGCCTGGGGCCTGCAAGACACCATCGGTGCGGACTGCCCCGAGTGCGTCGACGCTCCCTTCCTCCTCCACGGCTTCCTCTACAGGTGGTACCCGAACGACCGGAAGGCGTTCGTGGGCTGCACGAAGGACCCCAACCTCTCAGCCTTCTATGGTCTGTCTCCGACGGACTACGCAGCCAAGCTCCTGGCGAGTACAGCGGCGCTCGACGCGGCGCGCTGGAAGTGGCTCATCAAGGCCTGCACGACCCATGGACTGGCAAACGACGACCAGGACCAATTCGCCTTCAACCGCGCCGACCTCCTCGACGCACCGAACTGGAGCTCGGTCTCTCCATGAGGTAGAGGAACCGACCGAACATCCCCTGTGCCTCTCCCGAAACCTGCCCTGGTTGCCAGGGGAGCACCCGCGCCGCTACCCATCCGCTACCCGCTCCGCCGCACCCTCGGGGAAACGACGTGAAGTCGCGGCCTTGAGGGTCTGGACGGGGGGACTGAAAATCCCCGTGTCCCTGGTTCGATTCCGGGTCCAGGCACTTTCATCTCGTCCGACATCTCGGCCCCGCGTGAACGCAAGTTCTCGCGGGGCCTTCTGCTTCTCGGGAGCGATGCATCGCCGGCGAGGCGAGCCCCGGCCCGACCGAGCCGCGGTCCATCCGCTTCCCGACGCCAGGGTGGAAGGAGCCGGAGGCCCCGGCCCTCCCACCCCGCATCGGCGCGCCCGACGCTTCAGCGGGCGCTCCGGACCAGCCGGACGAAGTTGAAGTACCGGCCCTCGCCCCCAGGGGCCCCGGCGACCTTGGCGTCGAAGCGCACCGCCCCCGCGCCGTGGAGGTCCCTTCCATCGCTGCCGACGGCGCGCCCGAAGGCCACGTACCACGCAGACGTGTAAGGCTCGCTCGCCTGAGCCTTCGCCGACGTGCCCGTCCAGTACCAGGGGTAGTCCGCGTCGCCGGCCTCGTTGGTGATGGGCGTGGCGCTGAACAGCGGGTCGATGGCCGGACCGATCCGGGCCGGGTCGGTCGCGCCGGGAGAGCGGCCGTAGTCCACGATGCTCTGGAGCTCCTTGGTGCTCGGGAGCCGCCAGTCGGCGTGCCCGAGGTAGCTGGCCGCGTTCATGGCCTGGGCGTAGGCGAGGGCGTTCTCCCAGTCCATGCCGGCCCCGCTGTCGGCCTGCGCCCACATGAGCCCGGTGGCCTGGTCGGTGATGGTGCCGTCGCCATGGTCCTGGAGATCGTTCACGCCGTAGCGGTCGCCGCGGACGCAGCGGACGCCGTGCGTCGGCCCCACCTCCATGGCGTAGGCCTTGATGTGGCCGGTGTCGAAGTTCACGCCGAACGCCATCGCCGCGCCGACGGTCGGGTCGGTGGTGCTCTCGAGCAGCCCGGTGAACCGGGTGCTGCTCCAGAGGATCCCGTGCGGTACAGCCGCCGGGTCGTGGGCGAAGAAGGTCGTGTCCAGGTAGGGCCAGCCCTGGCTGGCATCCCAGATGGAGTAGAGCTCCTTGATGGTAGGCAGCCGCCAGTCGGAGTAGCCGCCGAAGCGGGCGGCGTTGAGGGTGGCAGGAACGGCCATGGCCGCCGTCCAGCCCACGCGGGAGGTGTAGCCCTGTTGCCACGTCAACCCCGTCACCGCGTCGTGGACGGTCAGGCCATCACCGCTCCTGGTGTGGCTGGGCTGGGCGCCCGCGGACTGGGCATCCTGGCCGTAGAACGCGCCGCCCGGGGCGGGGCAGGTGATCGGGGCCGAGGTGTCGTAGCAGGCCGACTGCCTGGTATCGACGAGCGGGTAGGAGCTGCCGCCGCGAACCATGCGGACGAAGTTGTAGATGCGGATGGCGTCTCCCTGGGGGCCGCGCCCCTGAGGGAAGTCGGCGGGGTCGCCCTCCTTGGGATCGCTGCGCTGCGCCCCGGCCCCGTGGACGTCGAGCCAGGCGCCGAGCGTCGGGTCCCAAGGGGCCGTCATGTAGCCCATGGCCCGCCCGAAGGCGATGTAGACGGCCGCGCCGCCGATGACGCCGCCGGGGCCGCCGGCCTGCGACTCGTGCGTCGTGCTGGTCCAGTAGTAGGGGTAGTCGGCCTTGCCGGCTTCGTTGGTGATGCCGGTGCTGGTGAAGAGGGGGCTGATGGCCGCCGACGAGGTGGTGTCCGGGGAGCGGGTGTAGTCCACGATGCTCTGCAGCTCCTTGGCGTTCGGCAGCCGCCAGTCGGAGTGGCCCAGGTGGTTGTCGGCGTTTCGCGCCTGGACCCAGGCGAGCGCCTCGGGCCAGGTCATCCCCGCGGCGCTGTCACCCTTCGTCCAGGTGAGGCCGCCGGCCCGGTCGGAGATGGTGCCGTCGCCGTTGTCGGCGAGGTCGTTCTCGCCGTAGGCAGCGCCCCGGACGAGCCGAACGGGGAACTTGGCGTCGCCCGGGCCCTGGTAGCTCATGTCCAGCGTGTAGCCCTTGATCCGGCCGTCGGCGAAGTTGACGCCGAACATCGTCGGGCTCCCGAGCATGGTCGTGCTCACGTAGACCGTGCTGGAGGCGTACTGCATGTCGATGATCCGCTCCCCGCGCGCCGTGTCGCCGTAGCCGAAGTCGAAGGAGGCGCGGTCGATGAAGGGCGTGAGGCCGGAGGTGTCGTTGCCGGTGGCGCCGCTCGGATCGGCGCCGGCGAAGTCCATGAGCGAGTAGAGCTCCTTGATGGTGGGCAGGCGCCAGTCGTCGTAGCCGCCGTACCTGGCCGCGTTCAGGACCGCGGGCCGTGCCCTGGCCTCGGCGAGGGTCATCTTGTCGATCGAATCGATCGTGCCGTCGCCGTTCGTGTCCGGGCTCTTCTGCCAGGTGAGGCCGGTGACGTCGTCGAGGACCGTCAGGCCGTCGGCGCTCCGGGAGTACCTGGGCCGGCTCCCGGTGAACTGGGCATCCTGCCCGTAGAAAGGCTGCTCGGCGACCGGCGGCGCGATCTCGCCGAGCGCGTCGAAGGTCTTCACCTGCCCGGTGTCGACGACCAGAAAGGCCCGGGGCGTGGAGGGCGTGGACCCGCCCGAGCTGGAGCTGGAGCCCGCGCCGGCGCAGCCGGCCAGGGCAGCGAAGGCCAGGGCGGCGAGCAGCGGGAGAAGGGCGGTGCGGCGATCGGACGGCGGGGGCATCAGGGCGCTCCTCGTTCGGTTCGTGAGCCCATGAGGTCTCCGAGCCGGCCATACCGTTAGGCGCCGGCGCCGGCTCCATCAGGGGATCTGGCTCAGCCCCTCGCGCGCCGAGCGCTGATCTGGGGCGAAGGCCAGCACCGCCTCGAAGGCCACGCGCGCCTCGCGGCTCCGCCCCAGCCTGAGCAGCGTCCAGCCGAGCCCGGTGCGCATCTCGGCGCTGGCCGGGTAAGCGGCCACCGCCCGCCGGTAGAGCGGCTCGGCCTCGCCGTACTGGAGCTGGCTGAAGTGGATCCAGGCCAGCCGGCTCACCGCGGTGAAGTCGTTGGGGGCGAGCCGCAGCACCTCCTCACCCAGCGCCTGCGACTCCTTCCAGCGCCGCAGCGCCATGAGCGGGAGCATGGCGCCCAGCCTCGGCTCGACCGCCGCCGGCTCCAGCGCCGCGGCCTTCTGGTAGGCGCTGGCCGAGGGGGCGTGGTGGCCGGCCAGGAAGTGGAGCCACCCCTTGCGGAGCAGGCCCACGTAGTCCTCACCGGCCGGGCCGAGCCGCTCCACGAGGTCGAGCGCGCCGGCATAGTCGCCGCGGGCCTCGGCCGCGTAGGACTGCCGGAAGAGGTCGGCGGAGGCCCGCTCGGCCCGGGCGGCCGGGGCGGCGAGCAGGGCGGCGAGGAGCAGGGCGAAGCGGGGCGGTGTGGTGCACATGACGTTCACCTCGAGTCGGGTGCGTGAAGGAGCAGGTGAAGCTGGCCGAGCCCGGACCGCCGGCCCGGCGGCCGGCAGCCCGCCGGCATGGAGGAGACCCAGGCGCCGCGCCGCAGGTGGGCTACCCACGGGCCACCGCCTCGACCCGGCGGGCCCGGCGGGCCTCGTCGCCCACCCGAACCTCGAGCTCCAGGGGGCCGGCGGCGTCGAAGACCGCCAGCGTCCGGAGCTCGCGGCCGCCGGCGCGGCCGGCGCCGCGGATCTCCAGCCGGGCCCCGCGGCGCGCCGCGGTGTAGGCCACCGCCACCCCGCCCTCGGGGAGGAACGGCTCGGCCAGGTCGGAGAGCCAGCGGATCCAGCGCGGACGCAGCCGCCGCCGCGGCAGCACGTCGTCCCATCGCAGCCCCGTCGGTAGCTCGTAGGGGACCCGCGGCGCGGCGGTGGCCAGCAGGTGGAGCGCGCTCTCGCGGCGCCCGATCTGGTCGTGGACCACGAACTGCCGCCCGTGGTTCTCGAACCAGAGGGTGGCGCCCATCGACGGCGACTCCAGGAAGAGCTCGCCGAAGAGGCCGATGCGGGAGTCCACCTGCTCCCGCTGCGTCCGCCCCCGCGCCCCGGTCACCTCGAAGGCGAACGGGGCGCCGATCCCGAAGCAGAAGGAGGCGGTCCCCTCCTCGCGGCGCACCAGCGCCCGGACGGACTGCCCCTCGGCGGGGAGCAGCCAGCGGTGGAGCACCGGCTGGTCCTCGCCCCCGGAGAGCACGTCGGAGAAGGTCGCCTCCAGGGTGGGCGCCCCGAGCCGGGGGCTGCCCTGCAGCTGGAAGTGGAGGTGCGGCACGAAGGACCGGCCGCTGTTGCCGCACAAACCGAGCCGCGCCCCCTGCCGGACCAGCTGGCCCTCACGCACCTCCACCGTCCCCGGGGCGAGGTGGGCCACCAGCGAATAGAGTCCGACGCCGTGCTGCAGCAGCACCACGTTGCCCCAGGGCTCGCGGGCGTTGCGGGTGCCCGGGGCGTTGTCCGGCACGTCGTTGACCACCTTCACCACGGTGCCGTCGGCCGTCGCCAGCACCGGCAGCCGGTAGCAGCGGTGGTCGCGCAGCTCCAGCCCGCCGGCGGCGTGGGTGGTGCCGTCGGCCTCGGCCACCTCGAAGTCGAGGCCGTGGCGCCAGGGGCCGCGGTGGGTGTGCCGGCCGTCCACCCCCTGCGTCACCAGCCAGCGGCCGGCGAAGGGGAGGGTGAAGCGGACGCCGTGGCCCGGCCCGAAGCGGGCCACCCGGGTCCGGTAGTAGGCCAGGTTTACCTCCGGCGTCCCGGCGGCGAAGTCCACCGCCCTGGGCGCCGCGTCGCGCACCCGCTGCCGCAGCGCCAGCAGCACCACCAGCACGGTGACGTTGAAGGGGAGGAGCAGGACCGGCAGGTCGATGGGCCCGAGCAGCGCCGTGGCCCCGGCGGTGGCCACCCCGGTGAGCAGCGCCGCGCCGGCGGCGAGCAGGAAGGCGGCGCGCTGCGGGACGAACCAGACGCCGCCCACCGCCACCGCAGTGAGCATGGCGTTGGCGCAGAGCACCAGCAGCGAGGCGTCGCTGGCCAGCGTCACCACGCCGGCGGCCAGGGCCGCGGCGACGCCGAACCCGACCAGGGAGAGCAGGGTGGCGATGCGGCTGTGGAGCACCAGCGCCCCCAGCACCAGCGCCCCGGCCCAGAGCGTCGGAGAGAAGAAGATGGCCCCCAGGCTGCGCAGGTAGAGCGCCGCCAGCGCCGGGAGCCAGGCCGGCGGCGCCGAGTGGGTGAGCAGCGCGGCCGTCCGCGAGACCACCCCGACCAGCGGGGCCGCGGCCAGCGCCAGCCAGGTGACCAGCAGCGAGGGGAGCGAGAGGAGGGGCAGGGCGAAGACCGACGCCAGCGCCGACTCCAGGGCCGCCTCCAGGAAGACCACCGCCACCACGGCCAGCGCCAGCAGCGCCGCGGCCCCGGCCCCCGGCTCGAAGAGGGCGCCGACGGCCAGGCCGACCAGCAGCGGGTTGTAGCCGTACCGGCCGCGCGCGGTGGCCGCCTCCCCGAGGGAGAGCAGCCGCGCCAGGGCCTGGCCGAGCAGCACCGCGGTCAGGCCGGAGAGGCCGAGGCGCGGCGACAGCGCCGTGGCCAGGAGCAGCAGCGCCCCGACGCCGGGGTGGTCGGAGAAGAGCACCTGGGCGTAGGCCACCAGCGCGCCGGCGGCGGAGGGGTGCAGGGCTGGCCGGGGCGACGGCCCGACGCCCTCCGCCAGGGCGGCGCGGTCGGCGGTCACGACAGCCACGCCGGGACCTCCTCCTGCCCGAGCAGGGTGTCGACCGTCTCGCGCCTGCGGATGACCGAGACCTCACCCTGGCGGGAGATCAGCACCACCGCCGGCCGCTCCTGGATGAACTGCATCCACTGGGTGACGTTGTAGGCGCCGACGTTGCGGAAGACGAGCTGGTCCCCGGGGCTCACGGGCGGGAAGAGCAGGTTCTCCCGCACCACGTCGATGTTCATGCAGAGCGGGCCGTACATCACCGTCGGCTCCGGGGTGCCGCTCAGCTCCTGGGCGGGGATGACGTCGTGTTTGTACCAGTTGGCGGTGAAGAGCAGGTTCACCCCGGCGTCGAGCACCACGCCGCGGCGGCCGTCGGGGAGCCGCTTGTTGGCGTGGACGCTGGCCACCAGCGACCCAGACTCGTCCACCAGGGCCCGGCCGGTCTCCAGGAAGATGGTGGGCGCCTTCTCCGGCGGGTACTGCAGGGCGCCCAGCCCGTCGGCGATGGCCTCGGCGTAGGCGCTGAAGGCCGGCGTGGTCTGCTCGCCGGGCAGGTACTGTGCGTGGAGGGTGTTGCGCGAGGCGAAGCCGCCGCCGAGGTCGAGGGAGTCGAGGTGGAGGCCGTGCTCGCGCGCCAGCTGGTTGGCGAACTCGGCCATCTTGGCCGCCTCCTGCCGGTAGGCCTCCACGTCCTGCACGAAGGTGCCGATGTGGCAGTGCAGGCCGGCCAGCACCAGCCGGTCGCCGGCGCGGAGCCGCCGCACCGCGTCCGCGGCCTGGCCGCTCTCCAGGTTGAAGCCGAAGCGGGACCAGGCCGGGGTGCCCGCCACCGCCATGTTGAGCCGGATGGCCACCGTGGGGCGCAGGTCGAGCCGCTGGGCGACCCGCTCGGCGCGCAGGATCTCGTCGAAGTTGTCGAGGTGGACGCGGGCCCCCACGGTGAAGGCCTTCTCCAGCGCCGCGTCGGGCTTGAAGGGGCCGTTGAAGAGGATCTGCGGGCCGGGCACGCCGAGGTGGAGGGCCTTCTCCAGCTCCATGGCGCTGACCACCTCGGCCCAGGAGCCCTCGCGGTGGAAGACCTTGCAGATGGCGTCGAGGTAGTTGGTCTTGTAGGACCAGGCCAGCTGGGCCCGCGGCAGCCGCAGGGCCAGCGCGTCGCGCAGCTCCCGGTAGCGCGAGACCAGCGAGCGCTCGCTGAAGACGAAGAGCGGCGAGCCGTACCTGGCCACCAGCTCGCGGACCGGGACGCCCTCGAGCTCGGTGAGCGGGCGGGTGGCCTGGGCGCGGGCGAACTTGTTCAGCATCCCGAGCTGGTGGCGGACGAAGGTGGGGCGCTCGTAGCGGACGAGTGACATGCGGGCCTCTGCGGATGTGGGGGGGGGTAGTGGAGGGGCGGCGGCGGTCAGCCAGCGAGCCGCTCGCCCGTGGTGGCGAGCGCCTGGAAGGTGCTCATGCTCCGGATCTGGTCGAGCGAGATGCGGACGAACATGGTGCCGGCCTTGAAGTCGGGGAGCGGCGCCGGCGCCTGGCCGGCGGCCAGCTGCACGGTGGCGTAGGGCAGGTTCTGGCCGGCGCCGGCGGCGA
The DNA here is from genome assembly GCA_016718565.1 of Anaeromyxobacter sp. Classification (NCBI taxonomy): domain Bacteria; kingdom Pseudomonadati; phylum Myxococcota; class Myxococcia; order Myxococcales; family Anaeromyxobacteraceae; genus Anaeromyxobacter; species Anaeromyxobacter sp. Next base: position 122,067 of record JADKCZ010000001.1, read on the forward strand.
GGTAGACCCAGGCCGGGAAGCGCGGGTTGACCTCGATGAGGAAGTACCTCCCCTCCGGGGTCCGCATCACCTCGACCTCGCAGGGGCCGCGCCAGCGGGTGGCGGCCATGAACTTGCGGGTCATCTCGATGAGGTGGGGGTCGTTGACCGCGACGCCGGCCCAGCCCTTGCCCTTGTCGGTGAGGGACATCTTCTTCATGGGCACCGCGCCCACCAGGCCGCCCAGGCCGTCGCCCACCGCCACCACGTCGTACTCCTCGCCGGCGTGGAACTTCTGGGCGATCACCGGGAGGCCCCACTTCGCCACCGTGGCGTGGAAGGAGCCGAGCGCCTCGTCGAGCGAGGCGACGTGGTGGGCGCCGTAGAAGATCCCCTTGAGCATGAACGGGTAGCTGACCCGCTCGTGGACGGTGTGGAGCTCGCGGACGTCGGAGAGCACCTGCGAGGCCGGCACCTCGATGCCGGCCTTCGCGCCGAGCTCGGCCAGCCGGACCTTGGAGCGCAGCTCGAACTGCTCGCGGGTGGGCAGGTACATGCTGATGCCGAGCGCCCGCAGCTCCTCCTCGAGGGCGATGAAGGAGGGCAGCTCCGAGTCGAGCGTGGGGATGATGACGTCGAGGTGGAACCTGGAGTGGACGTAGCGGATCCGCTCGCGGAGCGCGTCGATGCCCTGGCTCGGGTAGGGGATGAGGAAGGCGCCGGCCAGGCCGAGCTCCTCGCTGTAGAGGCCGGGGTCGAGGGTGTCGTAGGCCAGGCCGATGAGCCGCCCCGAGAAGCGGGGCTCGTGGCGGATGGAGCGGAGGACGGCGACGCCGGGGCCGGGGTTGTCGGTGGCGTTGAGCCCTGTGACGGCGATGGTGAGGTCGTGCCTGGACATGGGGGCGCTCCGGTGAGGGGTGGCTAGGGGCGCTCTTCGGCGGGGAGCAGCCCGCTCTCGCGGAGCTGCTCCAGGAACTCGCGGACGTCGCGGAGCGGGTCGTCGCCGGGCCCGGTCTGGTAGCCAGCCTCGAGGGCCTGGCGGATGGCCGGCTCGGTGAGCCCGCCCCGCAGCCGCTCGAGGATGAACCGGCCCGTCTGGTTCAGGCTGAAGGTGAGCCCCGTGTAGGGGTCGAAGAGGAAGCCACTCTCGCTGACGGCGAGGTCCTTGAGGCGCTGCGTCCGGTCGGTCACGGTGGTTCACCTTTGGTCGGAGGCGGCGCCTGCGCGCCTTCCCCGACGCTGAGGAGGATGGAGCCCGGTAGGTCTCGGAGGCGGCCAGACCGTTAGTCACGGGTGCCGATGGCCAGCGGCTAACGCTCGAGCGGGGTGCCGGACCTGACTGCCACCGATGGCGAACTCATCCGCGACCACCTGCCCTGGACTGCAGCCCATCCCATTTGGGGCCTGGGCTAACACCTGGCGCAGGCCCGGGCTCTCCTCTCACGCGGTGACCTCGGAGCCCTCCGACAGCGACCTGGTGGTGCGGGCACGGCGCGGCGACGCGACGGCCATGGAGGCGCTCGCCCACCGCTACCTCCGGGCCAGCTACGCCGTGGCGCTCTCGGTCCTCCGCCACCCGGCCGACGCGGAGGACGCCTCGCAGGAGGCCCTCCTCACGGCGCTGCGCAGCCTCGACCAGTGCCGCGACCCCGCCCGCTTTGCGGCGTGGCTGTTCCAGAGCGTCCGCCACCGGGCGCTCAAGCAGGTCTCCCACCGCCGGCTCCGCGTCCGGCACGCCGACGAGGCCGAGCGCGGCGCGGTGGTGGAGGCCGACGCCGAGCGGGTGGTGCTGCGGCAGCGGCTCCTCTCCGCCCTGGAGCGGCTCTCACCGACCCAGCGCGAGGTGGTGCTGCTCCACGACCTGGAGGGCTGGACCCACCCGGAGATCGCCGTCGCGCTCGAGCTCTCCGAGGTGATGTCGCGCCAGCACCTCTTCGTCGCCCGCCGCGCCATGCGCGAGGACCTCGCCAACCCGTCCACGGAGGACGCCGACCATGGATGACCAGCCCCTCGACCTCTCGGCGCTCGACCGCCACGGCGATCCGCAGCGCTACCGGCGGCAGGTGGCCGCCCTCGCCGCCGCGGCGCTGAGGCCCGCGCCGCACCCCTTCCTCCAGGAGTTCACCCGCTGGAGCCGGGGCGCGGTGGCCGTGGCCGCCATCCTGGCGCTGGTCACCTGGCTGCCGGTCTGGTCCTCGGATAGCCCCCCCCAGGCCACCGCCTCCAGCGCGGTGGACCCGGTCCTCCAGGTGGCCGCCTGGGCGCAGGCCGGCGCCATCCCGACCGACGCCAACCTGCTCGCCCTGTCCGGAGCTCCCGATGCCCGCTGACGCCACCACCCGCAAGCTCCGCCTCTGGACCGGCCTCGCCGTCGTCGCCATCTTCCTCGCCGGCGCGGCCACCGGCGCTGGGGCCGTCCACCTGTTCCGGCCTGGTGGACCGTTCGGGCCACCCGGCCACGGTGCCGGGCTCTTCCCGCCCGCTGGCGCCCCACTCCCTCCGGGGCTCCGGGAGCTCGAGCTCACGGCCGAGCAGGAGAAGACCGCCCGGGCGCTGATGGACAGGTTCCGCCCCGAGATGGAGGCCGTCCTCAAGGAGACCTTCCCCAGGTTCGAGGCCATCCGTCACCGCTACGAGGCGGAGCTTCGCCCGTCGCTCACCGAGACGCAGGCGAGGAAGCTGGACGCCCACCGGCCCGGGCCGGCTCCGGGGCAGGGCGGGCCGCCGGCGGGCGCTCCACCCCGTTGATCGAGGGCAGCCCGCTCACGGCCTCAGCCGGCCTGGCATCTCGTACGGCACCGTGCCCCCGCCAGGCCTACGACGGTGTGCGTGCGCTCACCGGCCCCCACCCGGCCGCCAGGTGAAGGTGAGACCGAACCAGGGCGCACCAGGGTCGGCCATCGCGCTGAGGGCACCGCCGCGCCCGTCCTTCACCAGCAGCCTCCGCAGTGCGAGGCCCCGTCCCAGCGAGGCCCCGTCCCAGAGAAGTTGTCGTGGCGCACCCGGCACGCCCGCGTACACCGAACGTATCGTGCGCCGGGAGGCCACCGACCAACCGGGGCGCGGCTCCTCAGGCCACCATGCGGCGGCGAAGCGGGTCCTCGCTCGACCGATTCCCGTTGGAGCCTCCGCCGTTGGCGGGGCTGCGCCAGCACCACCAGGCGAGGCGCAGCGGCGCTTCGCCTCATGATGCTGTGCAGGTCCGGAACCTGGACCGTCAGGCGCTCGATGCGCAGGCCACCCCGCACCACTGGCGCATCCCGTAGGTCCCGTCCGGGAAGACCACCTCCCGCGCGCCGGCCTTGAAGGAGCTCCAGGCCTCTCGGTACTCCGCCAGGAAGGCCTTGAGCCGCCCGATGGCCTCCAGGCGCTTCCACTTGTCCCGGCTGGCCACGCGCGGCTTCAGTCCCCGCCGCGGCTCGCCGGGCGCCGGCCTCGCGAACGGGCTCTGGGCGAGCACCTTTCGCGCCCCCCATGAACGACCGTCCCGCCTCGGCCAGCTCACGGGCGGCGCGGTCCTCACGCTCGGTGAGCGCAACGGCGAGGCGTCGCCGCAGCGCCTCGACCGATCCGAGTCCCTTCGGGCAGACCAGCTTGAGCGGCGCGGTCCTGGGCGCTGGTCCTTCCTTGCGGAAGTAGTGGTCGGGGCGCCTCACCTCTCGCGCACCGGCCCCGACCGTCGAGGGCGCCGACCACAGCCCGGGCCACTCCGCCCCTCGCCGCACCAGGCCGGCCGCCACGGGGTTCGCCAGCACGTAGGCCATCTTGTCGAGCACGTCCTCGGCGGACTGCAGCGCCACGGCGCTGTAGGACCCGGGCGCCCAGAAGGACTCCCACCGCCCGAGCGCCGCGTTGAGCGCCCGCGCCACCGTGGAGCCCAGGTCCCGCTGGAACTCCGGCAGCAGGCCGCGCGGGTCGGTGAGGACGCAGTGCCAGTGGTTCGAGAGGACCACGTAGGCGTGGAGCAGGATCCCGTACTCCTTCGCCTTGGCGGCGAGGACGTACTCGAACACCGCGTTCACCAGCGGCGACGGCCGGAGCAGGAGCATCCGGCCGAAGCAGCGTCGCGAGATGAGGTAGGTGACGCCGGGCAGCACTTGTCGCGGTGCGGTCATGTACCTTCGGCATCGCACGGAGCGTACCGGAGGCCAGCCCGAGTGGTTCAGATGGGTTGGAGCGATGGCTGGCGCTTGCTGGTCCGCGCCGCGGACCAGAGGGTCCGCGGAAACGTCTCTGGGACGGGGCCTCCAGCGAGATGAGGTAGGTGACGCCGGGCAGCACTTGTCGCGGTGCGGTCATGTACCTTCGGCATCGCACGGAGCGTACCGGAGGCCAGCCCGAGTGGTTCAGATGGGTTGGAGCGATGGCTGGCGCTTGCTGGTCCGCGCCGCGGACCAGAGGGTCCGCGGAAACGTCTCTGGGACGGGGCCTCCGCGGAAACGTCTCTGGGACGGGGCCTCCGCGGAAACGTCTCTGGGACGGGGCCTCCCGGCGACGGCCGGAGCAGGAGCATCCGGCCGAAGCAGCGTCGCGAGATGAGGTAGGTGACGCCGGGCAGCACTTGTCGCGGTGCGGTCATGTACCTTCGGCATCGCACGGAGCGTACCGGAGGCCAGCCCGAGTGGTTCAGATGGGTTGGAGCGATGGCTGGCGCTTGCTGGTCCGCGCCGCGGACCAGAGGGTCCGCGGAAACGTCTCTGGGACGGGGCCTCCGGGCCTCCGCGGAAACGTCTCTGGGACGGGGCCTCCGCGGGACGGGGCCTCCTCGGGCTCGGCCTGGCGCTGCAGCTGAACGCCGGGCTCCGGCCGGCCTCCTACCCCTTGATGGCGTACCGATAGACGCAGTCGCTCACCAGCGTGAACGACGGGTCGGTCCCCCCGGCGGGCGGCGCCACGCCGGGTCGCGCCAGGAAGAGCCCCTGCTCCTTCGGGAAGAAGCCACCCGTCCTCACGAAGACGCCGTTCCGGTCGATCCAGAGGTTGGAGGGTTTGAGCCCGAGCTCCTCGGCGAGGGACCGCGCCAGCAGGAGGTCGTCGCCCGCCTGCGTGGCGGCGCGCACCAGGGCGCAGGCCCTGGCGGCGTCGAGCTCCGGGGCCTGCCTGGTGCAGCCGGAAGAGGCGGCGGAGACTGCGAACAGCAGGGCGAACGTCAGGCAGCGCCGCACCTGCGCCAGCGACACCAGCAGAACGCCGGGCCGATCGGGGGCGCCAATCCGGCCGCGTGCCCTGGAGGCGGTCCGGCGCCGTGCGGTCCCCGCGAGCTCACCGCAGGCTTTCAGCGAGGTCGGCATGACGTCGCCAGTGAAGCATGAGTCCCGGCGGCCTGCGAATCCCGGCCGCGCGGACGAGTCGCCCCCGGTGGCCGCGCCCGTCAGGGGCGGCAACCCAGCGCCACGCAGAGCGCCCGCGCCTCGCCGAGCAGGGGCAGGTCCGGATCGGCCCTCCTCCAGTGCCTGAGCAGCCGCTCGACCTTGCCGCGGGCCTGGTCGAGCTCGCCGAGCCGCTGGTGGGCCGCGGCCGACCAGTAGAGGGCCCGGGGCCACCCCCAGCTGCGCCAGGCGAAGTAGAACTCGAACCACTGATCGGGGTACCTGAAGGCCTCGGCCGCCGCGAGGACGCAGCGGGCGTCGCCGAGCGCGTGGCAGGTCTCGGCGAGCGCGTAGGCCGCCGGGAGGCGATCCAGCCCCAGCGGATCCGCCAACCGGCGCTCCAGGATCACCCTGGCGCCCGCCAGGTCCCCTTGGTCCGCGAGCGCGGCCGCCTCGATCAGCTGCCCGGGCCAGCGCTCGTCGCCTCCCGACTCCCTCTCCACGCTCGGATCCGAGGCGTGGGCAGCGGCGAGGACGCCGGCGAAGGAGTGATCGATCTGGTGCGTGGAGGCGCGCAGCTTCCGGACGGCGTCGGCGAGCTCCGGGGTCCGCCCTCGCGCGGCCAGGAGGTTGATGTGGAAGGCGACGGTGAGCTTCTCCCCCTGATCCGCCTGGCGCGCGAGCCGCTCAGCCTCTCGCTGGCGCCCCTGCGCGGCCGCCAGGAAGGCGTCCTCCCAGGTCGGCGCCCTGCCCGGGGATCTCCCGCGACCGGCCACGGCCGCGGCCGCCGCCAGGTCCTCCCGGAGCAGTTCCACCCAGAACTCCGACTGGCGCCAGACGTTCCCGGTCGAGAGCTGCTCGTCAGGGCAGCGGCGGGCCGCGGCGAGCGCCGCCTGGAGATCGTGCCGGGCCACCTCCACCTCGACGAGGGAGCAGGTGGCCGCCTGCCCCGGGAACTCCACCTCCCAGCGGCGCACGAAGTCGGTCGCCTCGTCCAGGCGGCCGAGCCGGCTCAGCAAGATGACCAGGCTCCTGCGGATCCTCCGCGAGCCGGGGTCCAGCTGCAGCGCGCGGCGGTAGAAGTCGAGGCCGCGGGCCGGGTCGCCTCCGTTGAGCTCGACGTTCCCGGCCCAGAGCAGCAGGTGCTTGTCCTCCGGATAGCGCTCCAGCGCCTGGTCGTAGAGGGCCCTGGCCTCCGGGCGCCGCGCGTAGACCCGCGCCCGCCAGGCCCGCACCAGCAGCGCCTCCTTGGCGGGCAGCCGGTCGGCCGCCGCTGCGGCGGCGTCGGCGTGGACATGGAAGTCGGCGGCCGGGGCCGCCAGGAACCACTGGCACCGCGAGATGCCGTAGTGGGCGAGCGAGAAGGTGGGGTCGGCGGAGAGGGCCTGCTGGAACTCCGGGAGCGCCGCAGAGATCTTCAGCTCGTCGTAGAGCTGCTCCCCCAGGAAGTAGTGCTGATACGCCTCCAGGGAGGCGGTGACCGACCCCGCCACGGGGGCAGGCGCGGCCTCGCTCCGGCCACCGGGCTCCCGCAGTTCTACGCGGGTGCGTTCGGCCAGCCGGTCGATGATCGGCAGCAGCCCCGCCTTGGAGCCCGCCGTCTCGCGGGCGGAGAAGCGGGTGCGATCGAGGGAAGGGTCGAGGGCGCGCAGCTCCACCACGTACTGGTCGCCCAGCCGCCGCACCGACGGGAGGAGCAGGGCGGCCACCCCCTCGCGCCGGGCCACCTCGAGCGCCAGGCCTTCGTCGATGAGCGATACCCGGCCCTTGCCCGCCTGCTTGAGCACGTCGAGCATCCGGCCGCGGGTCACCACCCGGAGCCCGCGCGACTGCTCGAGCGAGGTGATGAGCAGGCCGGAGAGTGCATCGAACTCCCGGTCGCCGGTGGGGTTGGCGAAGTCGGCCACCGCTACCGCCACCCGGCCGTCGCTGGTCGGCGCAGGGCGCCGGGCCAGGAGCAGCCCCCCGGCGGCCAGGAGCCCCAGGAGCGCGCCGCCGGCCACCAGCCCAGCCACCCGCCAGCGTGGGTGGCGCCGGGTGCGGACCGGCGCCGCCTCCGCCTCGGCGCCGGCGCGCTCCAGCGCCGCCGTGGTGGCGGCGAGCACCTCGAGGAGCGCTCCCGCGTCGCGTGGCCGCCTCACCGGATCCTTCTCGAGCATCCGGGCCACCAGCGCCCCGAGCGCCGGCGCGCCCGGGACCACCAGCGCCGGGGCCGGCCGGCTCCCGATCGTGCCCTTCTCGTCGGCGAACGGGAGCGTCCCGGCCATGAGCTGGTAGGCCATCACCCCGAGCGCGAAGACGTCGGTCCGCTCGTCCTCCGGCGCCTCCCGCCACTGCTCCGGGGCCATGTAGGCCGGCGTCCCGCCCGACAGCCGCCGCAGCCCGAAGGCGTGGGCCAGGCCGAAGTCGAGCACCTTCACCCGGCCGTCGTCGCACAGGAAGACGTTGGCCGGCTTGAGGTCGCGGTGGACCACGCCCTCCCGGTGGGCGTGGGCCGTCCCGCGGGTGACGTCGCGCAGGATCCGGAGCGCCTCGGCGCGGGGGAGCGGCCCCGCCGTCAGCCGCTCCGCCAGCGTCCTGCCGTGCAGCAGCTCGAACACCAGGTAAGGGCCGTGCGCGCTCTTCCCCACGTCGTAGAGCGCCGCCAGGTTGTCGTGGGAGAGCCGCGCCGCCGCCTCGGCCTCCCGCAGCAGGGTCTGCTCGCGCTGGTCCGCCTGCTCGCCGGGCCGGACCAGCTTGAAGGCCACCGAGCGGCCGAGCTGTCGGTCGCGCGCCTCCCAGACCACGCCGAAGCCGCCGATGCCCAGCTTCCTCAGGAGCTCGAAGCGCCCGATGATCGTCCCCGCCGGCGGCTCCGCGGGAGCCTCCCGGGGCGCGCGGACCAGCTCCGCCAGCAGCGCGGAGAGCGCACCGGGCGCGACCGTCGTCGGCGCTGGCGCCGCGTCGGTCGACTCAGGCCCTGGCTGGTTCTCCGCCGCCATCGGTGCCCCCCAGGCCGCCAAGGGAGACCCATGGTACCTGCAGTCTGTCCTGTCCCGTGGTGGCAGATCGCCACCGTCGGTGCGCGACGTTGTCGCGGGCCGTCCGCATCACCAGGGTGGCGGCGCCGGGATCCCACCCCAAACGGGGGACCGCGCCCGGCGGGGCGGTCGGGCTCCACGCCCGCCGCACCCGGGCTACCGCGCCAGCACCCCGGCGGCGATCAGGAGCGCGATCACCACGCCCATCAGGCTCTCGCCGGCGATCAGGCCGGAGGCGATGGGCGTGACGTAGCGCTCGGCCGAGGGGCGCCACCAGCGACGCCAGCCCCATGCCAGGGCGGCGCCCAGGAACATGGCGAAGGCGTTGCTGCCCGGGATCACCATCGCGATCCCGAGCCCGGCGGGCGAGGGGACGAAGGGCAGCAGCCGCCTCGGCGCCAGCTTCTCGGCCGCCGCCAGCGCGATGCCCAGCAGGAGCCCCGCCGCGATGGCCGAGCGGGCCAGCCCCCCGAGGCCGCCCACCCCGCCGGCGAAGGCCTGCGAGACGCCGGCCCAGACCAGGCAGGACGGGGCCGGCCAGGCCTCCGACCCGAGCGCCGCCGGGTCGGAGCCGATGATCAGGAAGTAGGCCGGCACCACGATGGCCGCGCCCGCCACCACGCCGAAGAGCTGGGCGTAGAACTGCACCCGCGGGCTGGCGCCGAGCAGCCAGCCGGTCTTCAAGGTGGTGAGGAGGTCGGCGGCGTGCAGGCCGATGCCGCCGGTCACGTTGGCGCTCATGATGTTGCCCGAGAGGTTGCCGGGCGTCATGACGCCGTAGAGGAGCTGGGTGACCGGTCCGAGCGCCTTGGTGGGGGTCACGTCGGTCTCGCCGGTGACCCGGGCCGCGACGAAGCCCATCACCACCGCCAGCGGCACGGCGATGATCCCGGCCCACCAGGGGATCTGGAAGAGCCAGGTCATCAGCACCACCACCACCGGCCCGAGCACCACGAAGCCGGCCGGGAACCACCAGCCGGGGCACTCGACGGCGTCGATCGGCTCGACCGGGGTGGCGGCGCCCCGCCGGGAGAAGAGGGCGGTCAGCCCGGAGAGCGAGCGGGTCACGCTGCGCCAGTCGAGGGCGAAGGAGGTGAGCCCGGCCCCGACCAGCACCGCGGCGCCCGGCCAGACCGTCCAGCCGACGATCGCCTTGTAGCTCACCGTGGTGAGGACCCCGGCCGCCACCAAGGCGGGCGCCAGCACCCCGTAGGTGAGCACCCCGCCGAGCAGCACCGACCAGCCGGTGCGGAAGCTCATGAGCGCGCCGGCGCCGACCAGCACCACCTCGGTCTTCAGGACGAAGGTCCAGTCCTTGAGCGCCCGCCCGGCCAGGGTGACCGGCAGGGCGAAGGCCTCGGGCAGGTTCCAGGGCATCCAGGCGACCTTGCCGGAGCGGAGCCAGGTCATGGCCGCGGCCGCCAGGGCCGCCAGGCCGAGCGCGCCGGCCTGGCGCGAGCCATCCCCAGCCACGCCGGCCGCCCCCTCGGCCGCGTGGATGGCCCGCAGGGTCTCGGCGGTGGCGGTGCCGGTGGGGAAGGGCAGCGCCTCGCGGTTGATGAGCTGGCGCTTGATGGGGATGGCGGTGAAGACCCCCAGCGCCGCGATGGCGGCGAACCAGCCGACCATGGGCCCCCAGTCCGGGCGGATGGTGGTGACCATCATGAGCGCCCCGAAGGCGGCCATGTTGCCGCCGCCGGTCATGTAGCCGGCCCCGGAGCTGACGGTGGTGAGGGCGTTGTTCTCCAGCGCCGTGAGCGGCCGCTTCACCAGCCCGACCGCCTCCAGGCCCCGGAAGAGGGCGAAGGCCAGCAGGGCGGCGGTGATGGTCACGCCCATCGACCAGCCGGTCTTGAAGAAGACGTAGAGGTTGGAGAGGCACATCACCCCGCCGAGGAGCATCCCGACCAGCACCGCCCGGACGGTGAGCTGGGTGGCGTGGGGCTGGTAGGTCCGGTCGAGCCAGGCCTGCTCGGGGTCGAGGGTCGGCTCGGGGTGCAGCGGCGCGCTCGGCTGGTCCATGTCCCCTCGGCGGTGGCGGCGGGTCGAGGGAGCCTACCTCGGGCGCGGCCCGGTCCGGTCCGGCGCGGCCACACCGCCGCTCCCGACCTTCATGCTCGGCGCCGACGACGGCGCCACCGGCTCCGAGCCGTTCCTCATCGACGGTACGCCGGCCGGCTCCCGGCTGGTGAGGGACATCAACCAGCTCAGCTCCTCCAGCCCGCGGCCAGACGCCAGCGGGAGAGCAACGCACCTGGCCGTGCTCGGAGGCGTGACCTCCTTCTCCGCCACCGACGCCCCGGCCGCCCGGTCTCAGGGCGCCGCGGCCCGGATCAGCGCCGGGATGCCGCTTCGAAGGTTGGCCTCGGCGCCCAGGCGCCGCTCCTCCGCGCTGGCGTGGTCGCGGTCCCAGGCCAGCAGGCGCGGCGACATCAGCCGGTGCCAGAGCGGCGGCACGAGCGCCACCACGATGGTCGTGAGGTAGCCGTTCAGCATCTGGGGCGCCCCGGGCAGCGGCCGCAGCGCCTGGTAGGGCACCTCGCCCTGCGCGTGGTGGTGCGAGTGGCGCGTCAGGTTGAAGAGGGTCCAGGAGCTGAGGCGCCGGTTGGTGTTCCAGGAGTGGCGCGGCTTCACGGGCTCGGCGGGCGCCCGCACCATGCCGTAGTGCTCCATGTAGTTCACGATCTCCAGCAGCGCCTTGCCCCACAGGGCGCTCGCGGTGAAGAAGGCCGCGGCGCGCCACCCGCCCAGGGCGAAGGCGCCCGCCAGCAGGGCCAGGCTCATGAGCGCCCCGCGCAGCACGGCGTTGTGCCGCGACCAGGCCGAGCGGCGCCGCCGGCGCAGCCGCTCCACCTCGATGCGCCAGGCGCTGGCGTTCCCCCTCCAGGTCGAGGCGAGCACGTGGTGGTAGACGCTCCTTCCGCGCGGGGCGGTGGCCGGGTCCAGGCTGGTGGAGACGTAGCGGTGGTGGCCGTAGACGTGCTCGATGGCGAAGGTGGTGTCGAAGCTGAAGGCGAGGAGCCAGCGCCCCACCAGCATGGAGACGGGGTCCCAGGTCCGATGGGTCAGCTCGTGGGCCGGGATGGTCCCCACCATGCCGATCATGAGCCCGGTCAGGATCCAGGCCGAGACCCGGTGGCCGGCGCCGGCCGCGGCGCGGGCCGCCAGCAGGTCGTGGCCGGTGGGGCCGGACAGCCACGCCCCGAGGCCGAGCGGATCGCCCGGGCTCACGCCCCAGAGCGCGGCGAGCACCACCAGCGACAGCAGCGGCAGGGCCAGCCAGAGCTGGACCGTGAGGAGCCAGGCGTGGCGGTAGGACGGCGTGGTGGTGTCGTCACCGCAGACGGCGTCGCCCAGCAGGTAGAAGGCCAGGATGGCCAGCAGCCCGGCGGTGGTCCACCAGCCGCCGGCGAGGAGGGACGCCACGGCGAGGAGCCCGACGGCGTGGAAGCCGAAGAACTTGAGGTACTGGAGCGGCCCGGCCGGGCTCCGCGCCCCGAGGGCCTGCGCCCGCGCGGCGCCTGCGCCGCGGCGAGCGGCCAGCGGCGCCTGGTCGAGCGCCACCGTGACGTCGCCGAGCGGCACGCTCTGGCAGGCCAGGATGGTGCCGCGCTCGAGCTCCTCGGCCGTGAGCAGGTAGGCGGTCTCGGTCAGCTCGCGCACCCGCCCCTCGAGGAGCCGGCAGCGGCAGGTGCCGCAGCCGCCGACCCGGCAGCTCGAGGGGAAGGGGACCCCGTGGCGCTCCGCCGCCTGCAGCACCGTCTCCCGCGGGCGGACCTCGAAGGTCCGATCGCCGAGCCGGACGCTGATGGGCCGTGCCGCCATGGACCTCCTCCGCAGGGGACGGGCGCCATGATGGCACGGGCGAGGCGCCCCACGACATGGTCGCTGCGGCAGCCAGTGTGCTCACGGTGGTCCTGCCCCCGGGGTGGCGCCGGAGCACCTCGCCGGGCCAGCCGGGGCCGCCCGTCCTTCGCGACCGTGGTGGTCTGGGCGCGGCACCAGCCGCGCCTCCAGCGTCTCCCGGACGGGCTCCTCAAGGTGGTCGGCTCCCTCCTCGCGCCCAGGAGCAGGGCAGTCAGTCTCCTGAGTTCGAGGCGAGGTCGCCTTCAGCGCCAAGCGGCAGTTCGAGGAGCCGCTCGCACGCCCGGCGCCCGACGACTCGCCTGGTGGCGCTGGGGCATGCCTCCGAGGGGGCGCCGCCCGCTACCTGTCCATGATGAAGCCGAAGCCGCTGCCGGCGCCGGAGAAGAGGTCGAGCACCTGGGTCGTGCCGAGCGCGGTGCCGTCGCTCCTCCAGAGCTCGTAGCCCGAGAGGCCGTCCGTGGCCTGCAGGTACATCCAGTCACCGATCACGAGGAGATCGTCGACCCCGTAGCCCTCGCCCGCGTTGAGGTCCGTGACCATGGCCGTGCCGGCCGCGCTGCCGTCGGTCTTCCAGAGCTCGTAGCTGTGGGTGGCGTCGGAGGCCACGAAGTAGAGCGCGCCGCCCCTGGCCCGGAGCTGGTAGGGGTCGCCGTTCCCCGGGCCCGGGTTGAGATCCTTCACCAGCGTCGTGCCCACGGCGGTGCCGTCGCTCCTCCAGAGCTCCTGGCCGTGTTCCGCGTCGGTGCCCTGGAAGTAGACGAAGCCACCCAGGGCCGTGAAGCCCCAGGGGTCGCCGTCCGCGAGGCCGGGGTTGAGATCCTGCAGCAGGCCGGTCGCCCCGGTGGTGCCGTCGCTCCACCAGAGCTCATAGCCGTGGACGCCGTCGTCGGCGCTGAAGAAGAGCGCGTTGCCCACCACCGTGAGATTCCACGGGCGGCTGCTGGCGCCGGCCGCGGAGACGTTGACGTCCTTGACCAGCGCGGTGCCGGCGGCGGTGCCGTCGCTCTTCCACAGCTCATAGCCGTGGACCTCGTCGATGGCCGAGAAGAGGAGGTTGCCGCCCATGACCACCAGGCCACGGGGGTTGGCGCCGGCCAGGCCAGGGGCGATCTCCTTCACCAGCACGGTGCCCGCCGCGGTGCCGTCGCTCTTCCAGAGCTCCTCGTTGCCGATGCCGCTGTCGTCGGCGGTGAAGTAGAGCGTGCTGCCGATGGCGGTGAACTGGCCGGGATTGCCGCTGTACACGCCCCCGGCGAACTCCTTCAGCAGCACCGTGCCGGCCGCCGTCCCATCGCTCCGCCAGAGCTCCCGGCCATGCACGCCGTCGTCGGCGCTGAAGTAGAGCGCCCCGCCCAGGGCGAACAGCGGGCCCGGCGAGCTGCCGAACACGCCGGGGCGGATGTCCTTCAGCAGCACCGTGCCGGCCGCCGTGCCGTCGCTCCGCCAGAGCTCCCGGCCAAGCAGGCCGTCGTCCGCGGAGAAGTAGCGGATGGCGCCGATCTTCGAGGCGGCGCTCGCGTTCGAGCCGGCGCTGATCCGGCAGATGTCGGCCACCATGGTGGTGCCGGCCGCGGAGCCGTCGCTGGTCCAGAGCTCCGCACCCTGGCCGCCGTCGGCCGAGAAGCGGAGCGTCGTGCCGCCGACCACGGTGAGGTAGGCAGGGGCACTGCCGTCGGCGCCTTCCCAGACGTCCCGGACCAGCACGGTGCCCGTCGCGGTGCCGTCGCTCCTCCAGAGCTCGACGCCGTGGACGCCGTCGTCGGCGCTGAAGTACACCGCGCTGCCCAGGGCGGTCAGGCCCGAGGGCATGCTGCTGTCCGTGCCCGGGCGAAGGTCCACCACCACCACGGTGCCCGCCTCGGTGCCGTCGCTCCTCCAGAGCTCGGTCCCGTTCACGCCGTCGTAGCCGCTGAAGTAGAGCCTGCCGCCGGCGGCGGCGGCGAAGTGGGACAGGTCGGAGCCAGCCGCGCCGGGGGTGAGGTCCTTGACCAGCGCGGTGCCCGTCGCGGTGCCGTCGCTCCTCCAGAGCTCGATGCCGTGCACGCCGTCGTCGGCGACGAAGGAGAGCGTGTCGTCGACGGCGGTGAGCCCGGCCAGGTAGGTGGTCGTCGGCCCGGGGGTGATGTCCTTCACCAGCACGGTGCCGAACGCCGTGCCGTCGCTCCTCCAGAGCTCGAAGCCGTGCACGTCCTCGTAGGCGCTGAAGTAGAGCGTGGTCCCGACCGCGACCAGGGCGAACGGCTGGGCCGCTGCCGCACCGGGGTTGATGTCCCGGACCAGCATCCCGCCGCTCGAGGGATCGAACTTCCAGAGCTCATGGCCGTGGACGCCGTTGTCGGCGGAGAAGTAGAGCGCGCCGCCGAGGGCGGTGAGGGCGTACGGGAAGGAGCCGGCACCCGCGCCGGAGTTGAGGTCCATCACCATCACCGTACCGGCCGCCGTGCCGTCGCTGCGCCAGAGCTCGACGCCGTGGCCCCCGTCCGCGGCCGAGAAGTAGACGAAGCCGCCGAGCGCGACGAGCGCCCCCTCCGACGGGTCGATGCCGCCGACGCCGGGGGACGTGTCGATGTCGTGGACCATCGCCGTGCCGGCCGCGGTGCCGTCGCTCCTCCAGAGCTCGACGCCGTGGACGCCGTCGTTGGCGATGAAGAAGAGCGTGCCGCCCAGGGCGGTGAGGGAGGAGACGTCGCTCGAGGGGGGGCCGGGGTTGATGTCCTTGACCAGCACCGTCCCGGCCGCCGTGCCGTTGCTCCTCCAGAGCTCCTGGCCGCTGCGGCCATCTGCGGCGGAGAAGTAGGTCACCGCTCCGATCACGGCCAGCTGCCCTGCCCTCCCGGTGGCGTCGGGCCTCGGGTTGGAGGGGCTGCGCTGGTTGATGTCCTTCACCAGCCGGGTGCCGGCCGCCGTGCCATCGGTGAGGAACGGCTCATAGCCGGTGGTGCCGTCGTCGGCGCTGATCATGAAGGTCGGGAGGGGTGGCGTGGGAGGGGGCTCCCCGCCGCCGCCGCCGCCGCAGGCGGTGATCCCGGCGAGTCCAGGCAGGAGGAGGGCACCGGCGAGTCCCAGCGTGCGGTTCATGGGTGGATCCTCTGGGGGGCTGAAGCGCCCCCGTCGACGGGTACGGCCCTTCCAGCGGGAAGGTGAACGGCGCCGAGTGCGCATCCCCCGCTGGCCACGGGGCCCGGGAGGCCGTGCTCCGGGTGGGCACCCATGGGCTGCGCGTGCGCTGCGGCGTTGAGGCGCTCCTCGGTCAAGGCAGGGCGGCCCCGAGCAGGACGCCGTCGGCGTAGTAGTTGCCGGTGGAGGTCTCGAGGTCGAAGACGTCGCCCTGGGCGGCCTCGGCCGGGGCCGGGAGCAGGCCGGCCTCGGTGAAGAGGCCGCCGTCGGCCACCGGGTGGTTCACGGTGACGAGGAGGCCGGGCGCGAGGCGCCGGCCGGGGAGGCTCCCGAGCACGGTCGCCTTCCGGTAGGTGCGGACCACCCGGGCCACCACCCGCCGGCCGTCCCGGTCGCCGAGCACCTCGTCGCCGGGGCGGAGCGTCTCGACCGCCACCAGGCCCTCGGGGGTCTCCACCAGGGAGCCCCGCGCCAGGCACTTGTTGTGGACCAGCAGGCCCGCCGCCAGGTAGCTCGCGGCGGAGGTCTTCAGGTTGTAGACGGTGCCGGCGACCGAGGCGGCGCGCAGGACCGCCACCAGCTCCACCTGGCGCGTCTCGCCGCTCACCGGGTCGACCTCCAGGAGGTGGAGGCCTGGCTCGAGGTCGGCGGCCATCAGGTAGCCGTACTCGGCGGTCCAGATGGGGTGCTCGGGGGTGACCTCGAGCTCGGCGCCGCTGGCGCTGACCAGCCGGTCGAGGGGGTAGGGGCCGTCGCGGTGGACCAGCACCTGCTCGACGAGCGCCGTGAAGGGGCGCGGGAGGTGCGAGGCGGCGGCGGCGATCTCGGCGCCGGGGACCAGGGACTCGATGGGCACCTGGCTGCCGTCGGGGAGGGTCACCGCCGTGCCGGCCGGGACGCAGACGTCGACGTACGGGCAGAGGACCGGATCGAGCTCCTGGGCCTCGGCGTAGCTGAAGGTCCGGCGCGAGGAGAAGTCGCCGTACCCCTTCCACCAGAGGAGCACGTTGGCGGTGCCCCAGATGTTCCAGGCCAGGCCATCGCAGGTGGTCGGACCAGGGCCATGGCGGCAGGCCGCGGCCAGGAAGGCGCCGGCGCCGGTGCAGCCCCAGACGTCGTTGCACTGGTCGTAGCAGTCGTCGTGGTCGATGCAGCCCTGGTGGACGCCGCAGTCGTAGTCGCCCCAGGTGATGCGGAGGCCGGTGTTCAGCCCGTCGGGGCCCAGCTCGCAGGTCTTGTGCTCACCCCGCTGGCAGTTGTTCGGCTCGCAGTCGGCGCCGCACGCGCCGCGGCAGAGCGAGTCACACGCCCCGCGGGACGCGTCGCCCGGGTACGCGGCGACCGCGCAGTTCCGCTGGGCCGTGGCGGGGGCCAGGGAGGCGATGCCGCTCCCCGCCCCCTCGCCGTCGAAGGGGAAGAAGCCGAGCACCACCGGGAGCGGCGCCTCGGCGCTGAGGAGGATGGGACCCGGGCAGCGCGGCAGCGAGGTGGCGGGCGCCGACGCGCCGGCCTGCACGCTACAGCCGGCGCTCCAGAACAGGTCGGCGACGCCGGAGAGGGGGTCGAGGGTGGCGTACTTGAGGCCGAGCTGGAGCGGCACGAGCGCCACCGCCAGCTCCACCGGCAGGAAGCCGGTCTTGCCGTTCACGGCGACCGGCAGCCGCTCCATCAGGAGGAACCGGGCGGCCACCACCGCCTGCCCCGGGGTGAGCGGACCGAGGCCGGAGAAGGCGACTCCATCCACCGTGGTGGTGGCGTGGCCGCCGTCGGTGAGCACGACGGTCACCTTGGGCCCAGGGGCGTAGTCGATCGCCAGCTCGGCGGCGGTGGCGCTGCTGGCGTGGAGCCGGAACGCCGCGAGGCCGGTTGCCCCGTCCACGCCCCAGGGGTTGATCACGTGCCCGGTGACGGCCCCGTCCGGCGCGCGCTCCTTGAAGACCACCCACCCGGAGGACCCCTTCACCTCGGCCTGCCCCGGCAGCCAGGTGTTCGGGCCGCCGCCACCGCCCGGGTCCTCACCTCCCGGCGTGTCGCCGCCACCACCACCGCCACAGGCGACGAGGGCGATGGCGATCAGGAGGGCGACGGCGGTGCGCTGGAGGCTCATCGCCGGATGCTGCATCCACCAGGACTGCGCCGATAGGGCCACTTCCCCGATTCCGGGTGGACCACTCCCAGCCCCGGGCCCGCAGGCCCGACGGAGGAGGGCGGCCCCGAGCCGCCGGGAGGCGGGGAGGCGCGACGGACACCGGTGGCGCGCGGCCTGCTCACGCGAACGGGGCATGCCCCGGATCCCGCGCGGTCTCCTCGGAGGGCAGGGCTCCACCAGCCACTGCGCCCCGCGGAGCACGGGCAGGCGCCGGCGGCCGACTCGACAGACCCTGGCAGGGCAGTCCCAGCAGCGCTGCCAGGGCCGGACGGGTCGGCGCGGCCCCGGTCTGGCCGAGCCGTTCCGGCGGCTCCTCGGTGGCGACCCAGACCGTCGGCCGCCGGACCCTTCTTGGCCAGACCGGTGATCCCCAGGATCCCCGCGATCGTGGCAACCAGGCGCCCCCCGAACCCGAGATGAGATTAGGATGGAGGCGTCGGAGCTCGACCATCCGCTCGAGAGGAGGAGTCTTGCGCAAACTCACGGTCGTGCGTGACGGCGACCCCGCGGCCGGCCTGCAGACCTCGGCCCTCTTCACCCGGCTCTGGGACGAGCTGGCCGATCTGCTCGGCACCGCCGCCACCGCCACCATCCTCCACCGCGCCGCCCGCCGCGCCCTGCCCCTCGCCCAGGAGCTGGGGCAGCTGACCTTCGACCAGGTCGACGACCAGTTCACCTACGCGGTGCCGCCCTCCTTCCACCGGACCAGGGGGCCGTCGGTGGCACTGCGGGCGCTGGCCGGCGAGCTCCAGCCGCTGCTCCAGGAGTCGATCGGGCCGATCGCGCAGCGCCACCTCGCCCGGGTCCCGGAGCTGCAGCACTGGGTGGCCCTCGCCTCCTAGCGCCACCGCGGGCCCGCGCTCGCAGACAGGAACCCGTTGCCGCAGCTCCCACCGCCCCTGGAGCGCCTCCCGACCGGGAGCCCCACCTTCGACCGCATCCTCGGCGGCGGCGTGCCGGCCCGCTCCCTGACCATCGTGGCCGGCGAGCCGGGCTCCGGGAAGACCCTCTTCTCGCTGCAGATGGTCTTCCACCTGGCCCGGCAGGGGCGGAAGTGCCTCTACTTCACGACGCTCTCCGAGCCGTCGCCCAAGCTGCTGCACTACATGCAGCAGTTCTCCTTCTTCGAAGGCGAGGCCATCGGCGAGCGGGTGAGCTTCGTGGACCTGGGCAAGGTGGTGCGCGGGCGCCACCCGGGCGACGTGATCCAGGCCATCACCGCGCGCGTCGAGGCCGAGGAGCCGGCCCTGCTGGTCATCGACAGCTTCAAGGCGCTGCGCGAGCTCGCTGGCGACCCGGCGGCCATCCGCACCTTCGTCTACGACCTGGCGGTCCACCTGTCGGGCTGGGGCGCGGCCGCCCTCTTCGTCGGCGAGTACACGCCGGACGAGGTCGCCACCTTCCCCGAGTTCGCCATCGCCGACGGCATCCTCCGCTTCTCCACCCAGCGCGAGGAGCTGACCGCGGTCCGGGCGGTGGAGGTCCTCAAGCTGCGCGGCGCCGCCTGCGTCACCGGCCGCCACTTCTTCGAGATCGGCGCCGACGGGCTGGCCTTCTTCCCCCGGGTGCGCGCGCCCGACGCCGGCGATCCGGCCGCCGCCGTCCCCGCCGGCGAGCGCGCCCCCACCGGCATCGCCGGGCTCGACGACATGCTCGGCGGCGGCCTGCCCCGCTCCAGCTCGACGGTGGTCATGGGCGCCACCGGCACCGGCAAGACGCTCCTCGGGCTGCACCTCCTCCTCGACGGGGCGCGGCGCGGCGAGCCGGTCGTCCACTTCACCCTCGAGGAGACCCCCGACCAGCTCCGCGGCATCGCCCAGGGCTTCGGCTGGGACCTGGCGGAGCTGGAGCGACGAGGCCTCTTCACCATCTGCTACGTCTCGCCGGTGGAGCTCTCCACCGACGCCTTCCTCCACCTGGCGCGCCAGCAGGTCGAGCGGGTCGGCGCCCGGCGGGCGCTCCTGGACAGCCTCACCAGCCTGGAGCTCGGCGTCACGTCCCCCCGACGCTTCAAGGAGCTGGTCTACGCGCTCACCAAGCACTTCCGCGCGCTGGGCGTCACCCTCGCCCTGAACATGGAGGTGGCCGAGGTGCTCGGGGCAGCCCAGCTCTCCGGGCACGGCGTCTCCTTCGCGGCCGACAACGTCATCCAGCTCAAGTACCTGGAGCAGGACGGCCAGCTCGACCGCGCCATCGCCGTCCTGAAGGCGCGCGGCGTGCGGCACGCCAGCGAGGTGCGGCGCATGGTGGTCGGCGAGGGCGGCGTGGTGGTGGGCGGCGCCTTCCGCGGGCTGCGCGCCGTCCTCAGCGGGCTGCCCACCCCGCTGGTGCCCGGGGGGCCCCTGGTCCTGCCGTCGGTCCCGGAGACGCCCGGCCAGGGGTGACGCCGCCGCGGTCGCCACCCCTCCTCGACCGCGTGGCCTCCGGCACCGGCTTCGATTGGGCGCGCGCCGCGGCGCTGTGGCACGATGCGTCGGAGACTTGGCGAACCCGTCGTCGGGCCGGGGGTGGGTGGGATGAGGGTCGGAGTCGGATTCGTGAACGCGCCGGCCGCGCTCGACGCGGGGCGCCTGGCCGCCGCCGAGGCGATGAGCAGCGGTGGCGTCACGGCGCCGGACCTGGTCCTGGCCTTCTGCGGCGGCTCGCTCGACGCCCAGGCCTTCCACGCCGGGGTCCGCGCCGCCGTCGGCCCGCGGGCGCCCATCCTGGGCGGCTCGGCCATCGGCGTGATCGCCCAGGACCAGCTCGCCTACGCCGGCCATCCGGCGGGGGTCGCCGTGCTGGAGCTGGGGGCGCCGCTCCTGGGCCTGGCGGCCATCGAGGGGCTCGCGGGGGCCGAGCGCGAGACCGGGCGCCGGCTCGGACGGGCGCTGGCCGGGGCCGGCGCGGACGGCTCGCCCGCCCTCCTGCTCTTCTACGACTCGATCCACACGCCGCCGACCGCCTCGGCGCCGCCCGTCATGAACGCCTCCCGGCCGCTGATCGCCGGCCTGGCCGAGGGGCTGCCGGGCTGTCCCATGGTGGTCGGCGCCGGCCTGCTGGGCGACTTCGCCTTCTCCCCGACCTGGCAGTTCGGCGGCGCCTCGGCGGGGCAGCAGCTCGCGGTGGGGGCGCTGCTCCCGCCGTCGGCGCGCACCACCGTGCAGGTGATGCACGGGTGCACGCCCATGGACGGCGTCCCTCACGTGCTCACCCGCGTGACGGGGTGCGTCGTCCACGAGATCGACGGCCGCCCCGCCGCCGCGGTCGTCGACGAGCTCTACGGCTCCGCCGACTGGCGCACCCAGCGGCCGGTCCATCGGCTCACCCTCGGCGTGCGCCACGGCGAGCCCCACCACCGGCCCGGCGAGGACGGCTACGTCAACCGGCTCATCACCGGGGTCATGCCCGACGGCCTGGCGGTGGGGCTCTTCGAGCCGGATCTCGAGGCCGGCGCCGAGGTGTTGTTCATGCTGCGCGATCCTGGGCTCATGCTCGAGTCGGCCCGGGCCGGCAGCGAGGCGGCGGTGGCGCGCATGCGCCGCGAGGGCGGCCGGCCGGAGTTCGCCCTCTACATCGACTGCGCCGGGCGCGCGGCCATCGCCTCCGGGACGGTCACGGAGGAGGCGGCCGAGGTCCAGGCCGTGATGACCCGGGCGGGCATCCCCCTGCTGGGCTTCTACTCCGGCGTGGAGGTGGCCCCGATCCAGGGCGCCAGCCGCGGGCTCGACTGGACCGGCGTCCTGCTCCTGATCGGCGAGCGCGGGCCATGAGCGGCCAGCCGCCCGAACCGCCCGACGCGCTGCAGGCCGCCAGGCGCGAGGCCGAGCACTACCGGCGCATCGCCGAGGAGGCCGGCCGGCTCCGGCTCCGCGAGGGGGAGGCCCTCTCGCTGCTCCTGGCGCGGGCCCAGCGGGCCGAGCGGGAGCTGGAGCAGGTCAGGGACGAGCTGGAGCAGCGGGTGGCGGCGCGCACCGCCGAGCTCTCGGCGGCCAACGCGCACCTGAGCCGGGAGGTCGCCGAGCGCGAGCGAGCCGAGGTCGCGCTGCGGTCCAGCGAGGAGGTGTTCCGCTCCTTCATGAGCAACTTCCCCGGGCTGGCCTACATCAAGGAGGCGGACACCGCGGTGGTCTTCGCCAACGAGGGCTTCCGCACCAGCCTGGGGCTGGACCCGGCGGCGCTGGTGGGCCGCACCAACGCCCAGAGCTTCCCCGAGCCCTTCGCCACCCAGGTGACGCGGGACGACCTCCAGGTCCTGGGCAGCGGCCGCGCGGCGCGCTTCGAGGAGGCCTTCGGCGGGCGGAGCTGGACCAGCTACAAGTTCGTCATCCCGCGGGGGGATGGCGCCGCCCGCCTCGGCGGCTTCACGCTGGACGTGACCGACCTGAAGCGAGGCGAGGAGGAGCGGCGCCAGCTGGAGCGGCAGGTCGAGCAGGCCCAGCGGCTGGAGAGCCTGGGCGTCCTGGCGGGCGGGATCGCCCACGACTTCAACAACCTGCTCACCGCCATCCTGGGCAACGTGATGGTCCTGCGGGCCGAGGCGCCCGAGGAGGTCGCCGCGGAGGCCTGCCTGGCCGACGTCGAGGCCGCCGCCCGGACCGCGGCCAGCCTCTGCCAGCAGATGCTGGCCTACGCCGGCCGGGCGCCCCTGGCGACCGAGCCCATCGACCTCGGGAACCTGGTGCGGGACATGGCCCAGCTCCTCCGCTCCTCGGTGTCGCACCGGCTCGAGCTCACGGTCGAGGCGGCGGCTGGGCTCCCGCTGCTGCGTGGCAGCCCGGCCCGGCTCCAGCAGGTGGTGCTGAACCTGGTCATCAACGCCGCCGAGGCGGTGGGCGAGGGGGCCGGGACCGTCACCGTCCGGGTCGGCGCCGAGTGGGCCGGCCCGGAGCGGCTGCGGCAGGCCCTGCTGGGGGAGGCGCTCCCGGCGGGACGCCACCTGGTGCTGGAGGTGACGGACACCGGCTGCGGGATGGACCAGGAAACCCAGCGCCGCATCTTCGAGCCCTTCTACAGCAGCAAGTTCGCCGGCCGCGGGCTCGGCCTGTCGGCGGTGCTCGGCATCGTCCGCCAGCTCGGCGGCGCCATCGAGGTGGAGAGCGCGCCGGGCCGCGGCTCCCGCTTCCGCGTGCTCGTCCCCGCCGAGCCCGGTGAGGTGGCGCCGGCCCCGGGGGAGGCGGCCGCGCCTGGGCCCGGCCACTGGACCGGCGAAGGGCTGGCCCTGGTGGTGGACGACGAGCCGGCGGTCCGGCGGGCGGCGGGGCGGCTCCTGCGCCTGCTGGGGTTCGAGGTGCTCGAGGCCCCGGGCGGCGCCGAGGGGGTCGAGCTCTACCAGCGGAGCGCTGGCCGGATCCGGCTCGTGCTCCTCGACCTCACCATGCCCCACCTCGACGGCGTGGAGACCTTCCGCCGGCTGCGGACCCTGGACCCCGGCGCGTGCGTGGTGATCGCGAGCGGCCACGCCCAGGAGGAGGTCGCGGCGCGCTTCCGGGAGGAACCGCCGGACGGCATCGTGCAGAAGCCCTATGAGCTCGAGACGCTCCGCAGGCAGCTGCGGGCGGTGCTCGCCCGCCGTCCGGGTCGACCGGCCGCGTCCGGGGACAGGCCCCAGGACGGCGGGTAGGCGACGCGAAGGATCAGCCCTCGGCCAGCCTGGCGAGCACGGCGCGGGCCGTGGTGGAGAGGCCGTCCGGGTCGAGCGCGGCCTCGAGGTGCCGGGCGAGGCGGGCCGCCTCGAAGGCCTCGCGCCGGCCGTCGTCGTCCAGGTCGTGCCACTGCGGCAGGGAGCCGATGCCGCCGTCGGCCCGGCGCGGGCGCCAGGCGCCGGTCGCCGCCTCCACCAGGAGCTGGCGTGTCGTGGGGTCGGTCATGGCCGCTCCTGCGGGAGGTCGATGCCCTTCGAGCGGAGGCAGTCGGCCATGGCCGCCCGCGCCCGCCCGACGTTCTTGAGGAAGGTGTTGAGCTGCATCCGCAGGCCCGCGGCCAGCGTCCGGTCGGGCTCGGCGCCGCCGCCGGTATGGCGGGCCAGGAGCGCGGCGCGCGGCTGGGGCGGGAGGAGGTCGAGGCAGGCCAGGATGAGCCGGCGCAGGAACGGGTCGGGGAGGGCCGGGCCCTCGTCGGCCAGCCGGTCGAGCAGGCGCACGAAGGCCTCCTCGTCGCCGGGAGGCTCCTCGCGGCGCCGCCGCCGCAGGCCGTCGAGCGCGAGGTTGCGGGCGGCCTGGAAGGTGAAGCGCAGGAGCGCGTTGGGGCGGCCGTCGGGCGCGAGGCGCGGCGCGAGCTGCCAGGCGCGCAGCAGCGCCTCCTGGAGCACCGCCTCGACGTCCACCCGGGCCGCGAAGCTGCGCAGGGCGTCCCGCAGCGGCCGCTCGGCGCCGGCGAGCCAGGCCGCGAAGGCGGTCCGGTCGCCGGCGGCGATGGCCGGGAGGTGGAGGTCGAGGTCGTTCACGGCGCGCTGGGCCGAGGCTCGACATCGAGGGCGAGGCCGCTCGCCAGGATGATGCGGAGGACCGCGGGATCGCCCGGCTGCGGCTCGAGCGTCAGGGTGAGCCGCGCCAGCGTGCCGGCGGCCAGGTGGCCGGGGGCGGTGGTGGCGGCGGAGACCACCACGGCCTGCACCAGCCCGAGCGCGGTGAGGAGCCCTGCCACGGCGCCGGCGTCCCAGGCGAGGCCGCCGTCCGGCACCACCACCTCGAAGGTGAGCCGGCGCCCCCGGCGCAGGACGAGCCGGGCGTGGAGCGTGAAGGGGGCAGCGGTGCCCGACGGCGCGGCGGCAGGCGGACGCTCCCGGAACCCGGCCGAAGGCGAGCGGTGGCGAGGGGGCGAATCCCGGAGGACGCTCCGGCTCGGGCCGCGCAGCCCGAGCTCCTCCTCGTCGGCCTCCAGGGGGCGCGTCGTCGGGGAGGGCGCGGCGAACGACAGGCTGGCCAGCGGCGGGTGGACCAACGAAGCCGGCGCGCAGGCCCTGAGCCCCAGCCCCACCACCGACAGCCCGTGCGGCAGCGCCTGCGGCATCACCTCGTGAC
This sequence comes from Anaeromyxobacter sp., assembly GCA_016718565.1. Taxonomy (NCBI): domain Bacteria; kingdom Pseudomonadati; phylum Myxococcota; class Myxococcia; order Myxococcales; family Anaeromyxobacteraceae; genus Anaeromyxobacter; species Anaeromyxobacter sp. Next base: position 146,509 of record JADKCZ010000001.1, read on the forward strand.
GGGTCGGGTCGCGCGGGTCCACCGTGACCTCGCCGGAGATCGCCACCCAGGAGGTCAGTCGCGTCGAGATCTGGAACTGGAGGCCGAGCGCCTCGACCTGCCGGTCCACCGCTTTCGCGTCGCTGGCGATGGTTCGCTCGAGCTCGAGCGCCTCCACCTGCTCGCGGGCGTAGAGGGCGGAGAGCGCGCCGGCCCGGGTGGCTGGCTCGGCCGCAGCGACCTGCACCGTCCACGTGAACTCGCCGCCGGCGGTCCGGCCGCGCACGGTGAGCGCCCCGCCGTCTGGGTCGAGCTCCACCGGCAGGAGCGCCGGCGCGCCGGCGAAGAGGTCGGGGGCGTGGGCCACGCCAGCCCGGAGGGCGGGGCCGGAGAGGGTGAGACCGGTCACCACCGGCGCCACGGTGCGAGCCAGCAGCCGCGCCGCCGCCACCTCGGAGGGCTCGTCGAGGCCGATGACCACCTCGACGCCGCGCCCGGCGCGGGCTGCCGGGCCGGTCAGCGAGCGGTTGACCGCGTCGCCCACCGCCACCGCGTGGAGGCGCGAGGCGGGCGGCAGCCGATGGAGGAGCGTCCGCATGATCTCGTCCTCGAAGGAGATCTGCCCGTCGGTCACCAGGATCACCTGGCGCTGGGCGTCCTCGCGGAGCGGCGCCAGCGCCTCGAGGAGCGCCTGGCCCATCTCGGTGCAGCCGCCGGCCCGGAGCCCCGCCAGCCAGGCGAGCGCCTCCTGGCGCGCCCTCGCGGTCGCGGCCCCCGGTCCCCGCTTCCAGCGGCGCGGCGCGTCGGAGAACTCGATGAGCTCCAGCCGGTCCTCGTCGCCGAGCGACTCGACGAGCGCCGCGACCACCTGGCGCGCCATGTCGAGCGGCTGGCCGGACATCGAGCCGGAGGTGTCGAGGAGCACGATGAGATCCCGCGCCACCGCCCGCACCGCCTCGGGGCGCGGCGGGACCAGCGTGAGGAGGCCGAAGGCCCGGCCGGCCAGCCGCGAGCCCGGCGCGGCGAGCGCCGCCTGGAGCGAAGCCCCGACCTGCCTCGCCGCCACCGGCCAGCGGATGGCGACGTCGCGGTCGAGCGGCGCGCCCCCGGCCGCCGCGAGCGCGGCGGTGAGGCCGGCCCCGCCGTGGCCGAGGCGCAGCGCGTGGGTCGGGGAGGAGAGGGTGCCGCCCTCGGCCAGCGGGTCGGCCACCTCCAGCGAGAGGGTGAGCCGCACCGGCACCCCGCCCTCGGCCACCTCCACCTGCAGCCGGTCGGCGTCGGCCACCCGCCCCGGCGCGCCCTGGTAGCGGGGCGCCACGGCGGTGGGGAAGCGCCACTCCCACGCCCCTTCGGGCAGCCAGGCCAGCCGCTGGTCGACCGTGATCTCGGCCACCACCTCGGCGCCTGGCGGCACGTTGCCGAGCTCCTGCGTGAAGACGCTGCCGCGCACCTGCTCGAGGAGGCCGGCCGTCTTCCCCTCCAGGATGGCCTGCTCGAACCGGTCGCGGGCAGCCTTCAGCCGGTCCACCTCGCCCACCACCCGGCGGCCCCCGATCGTGAAGGCGAAGCCGCTCACCGCGCCGTCGTGCGGCAGGGGGAAGAGGTAGGTGACGCGGAGCGGCTCGGCGTGCGGGTTGTGGAAGCGCTGCTGGAGCAGCACGCGGCAGAGGCCGCCGGCGGCGTGGGCGGTCAGGCGGGTGCCGGTGAGCGGCAGGGGGCGGCCGTCGGCGGTGACCAGCCGGCCTCCGGCAGAGGGGTTCGAGGGCGGCGTGGCGAGGACGGCGGCGGCGTGGCTCATGGGTGGCTCCTCCCGAGGTGCAGCGTTCACCCGGTCAACGCCGGGGGGAGCGGTCTGGTGACAGTGCCGGAAAGAGGAGCGGCCAGCCAAGGGCCGATGCGCCCGAGATCATTCACGTTCTTCCATGAGGCCAGGATCGGACGGAGCGGCTGTCTCGTCGGCGCGGCGACCCGGGGGCCGCCCCCCCGGCCCCGCTGCTCCTCCCCTACCGCTCGTCCCAGCCGAAGGTGACCACCGCCCGCGCCTGCGGGCGATCGATGTCGAACCCCCCTCGCGCCCCGGGCGCCTTCTCCAGGTCGAAGACGCCCATGGAGACGGCGTACCAGCAATGGAGGTATCCCTCGGCCTCGAAGGCCTCGGGAGCGACCTGGTCGAAGTGGAGCTCGGCCGCTCCGGGGCCGGTGCGCCGGAAGCTGGGCAGGCAGAAGTCGCGGTAGGCGAGGTTCCACCCCTTGGGGATGAGCCCGACCACCTGGCCCGGCTTGCCGAGGAAGAGCCTCAGCGCGGGCTGCAAGAAGCTCCTGAGGAGCGGTCGCTCCGCCAGGCGCCCCATGGCCGCGCGCCAGCAGGCGACGGCGTCCTGCCGGCCCAGCACCGCCATGGTCCGGTCCATCAACCAGCGATCGTGCTCCCACTCCAGCCAGGAGCTGCTGGCCAGCCCGTCGATGGCCTCGAGCGAGGCGGACGGTATGCCGGAGCGGATGGCGCTCCGCGTGCCGGACCGGTACGCCTCGGTCGCATCGAGCATGTCGCGGGCCGCGCTGGCGCGCGCCGCGGGACGGCGGGATGACAGGGACACCTGGTGATCGTAGAGGAGCCGCCGGGCGCGGACAAGGCGTCCGCCGGGGCACAGGTCACCACCTGGTCGTCCTCGAGCTGGTGAGGTCGGCACGCCAGCGGCGGCTGCGGCCCAGGGCCCCTTCCCGCTGGTCATGGTCTCCCCCGGCGCGACGGTGTACGGCGACGCCTCCCTGTTCCTGGGCACCCGGCTGGCGAGCCACGGCCACGTGGTGGCCGTGGTGGAGCCCTTCAACGAGCTGCAGTGGCTCGACTCGGGGTTCGACGGGTTCCTGGCCGCCATCCACCGCCGGCCGCGGGACCTCTCCTTCGCCTTCACCGAGCTGCTCGGCCGGAGCGGGGCGGCCGGCGACCTGCTCCACGGCGCCATCGACCCGCGGCGGGTGGTGGCGGCCGGCCACTCCTTCGGCGGCTACACCGCCCTGGCGCTGCTGGGCGGCGACGACGAGCCCTGCGGTGCGTTCGGCATCACCGACGGGGCCACCCCCGAGGAGGTCGCAGCCTTCTGCCAGGCGACCCCGGCGGACCCGCGCTTCACCGCCGTCGTCAGCCTGGACGGCTCGGGGGACCTGCTCCGCTACCACGAGCTGTCACGGATCCAGGCGCCCAGCCTGGTCATGGGCCAGGCCAACTGGGCCGACGTGCTCTTCTTCCCGGACCGTCCGGAGGACCTCACGTTCGTCGCCCGCCCCCACGCGGCCATGGCGCCGGCCGGTCACTCCGTCAGGGTCGACCTCACCCTGGAGAATCCGGGCTGGCTCCCCAACCACATGGCCTTCCTCGACGCCGAGGTCCGCGCCTCCCCGGCGGAGGCCGCCCGCCGCCTCCTCACCCAGGCCGACGCCTCGGCCAGCGAGGCCGGCGTCGAGCTCTGGAGGGAGGAGTGCTGCAGCGGCGATCCGACCTGCGGCTCGGCCACCGCCACGACCTTCAGCTACCACAAGGACCCGCAGCCGGCCGCCAGCCTGGTGGGCACCAGGGACCCCGTCCTCTACTTCCCGTGACGCACCACAGGGTGCACGCGTGGTCCGCCTCGTGCGGGCTGGAGCACTCCGGCGGGTCCTAGCTGGGCGGGGGGACCGGGGCCATGCCAGCGACCGGCAGCCAGAGCCGGTGGCGAACCCCGCCCTCGGCCCGGCTCTCCACGTCCAGCCGGCCGCCCTCGAGCGAGAGCAGCTCGCGGGCCAGGCCGAGCCCGACGCCGCGTCCGGGCGTCCAGGTGGCGGCGCGGACGTCGAGGAGCGCGGCCAGCACCACCGCCGGGAAGGCCGGGCCGTCGTCCACCACGTCGAGGCGCACGCCGGCGAGGTCGCGGCGCGCCTCGAGTGAGACCTGCCGCGGCCGGCCAGGGCGGTCGCCGTCCCCGGCGCTCACGAGCACCCCCACCAGCACCTGCGTGAGGAGGGCCTCGCCCGCCGAGACGGGCGGCAGCCCAGGCTCCACGTCGGTGCGCCAGGCCACGCCGGACGGCAGCAGCCGGCCGGCCTCGCGGAGCGCCTCGGCCACGGCCGGGGCCACCGGGCAGGCCAGGGACGGGGCCGTCCACTCGTCCTGCGAGAAGATGCGCAGGGCGCCGACGATGCGGGTGATCTGGTCCACGGCCAGGGTCGTGTCCGCCACCACCTCGGCCCGCTCCCCGGCCTCCACGGCGCCGGTGCCCGCCCGTTCGGCGAGCTGGTGGAGGTTCGACTTCACCGCGGCGAGCGGGCTGTTGACGGCGTGCGCCACGCTGGCCGCCAGCCGCCCGGCCACGGCGAGCCGCTCGGCGCGCTGCCGGCCGCGCTCGCTCTCGAGGAGCCGGGCCTGGGCCTCGTCGCGGGAGGTCACCGCGGCGGCCTCGTCGAGCTGCACGCGCAGGAAGGCGAGGGAGGTCCCGATGGCCAGGCAGATCGTCCCGGCCACCAGGCCGATCCAGATGGCGACCCCATGCCCTTGCCAGAGCGCCAGCGCGACGGTGCCGGCCAGCGTGACGAGGCCGCTCAGTCCGACGGCGCGGTAGCGCTCCCACGCCAGCAGGACCGTGGCGAGCGGCATCACCGGCAGCCAGACCGCCTGGGGCGTGGCCAGTCCGCCGGCCAGCGCCACGATGGCGACGTAGCAGGCGCTCGAGGCGGCGGCCCCGAGCAGGATGAGCCGATCCCAGCCGGACGGCCCGAGCCGCGGCTGGACGAGGCCAATGGCCACGAGCATGGCGGCCCAGCCGACGCGGAGGAGCACCAGGTCGAGGAAGGGTCCTTGCCGGACGTGGGCGTCGAGCGGGAGGTAGGCGAGCACCACGAAGGCGGCGAGGAAGATGACCACTCGCCGTCCCCGCTCGCGCGGCTCTCGCAGGAACGACTGCACGTACGGTTGCATGCCGAGCCCCCTCGAACAGGCCAATGATACCGACCGTCCATGGAGGAGCCTAGCCTTCGGCCTGCTCCAGCGGGCCTGTGACCGTCGCGCCCCCGGCGGGGAGGGTGGGGCGGACCACAGGGAGTGAGGGACGGTCAGCTCCGTCTCGACTGGGCCAGCGACCGGCCGGGCCTCGAGCGTGGCAACGCCTGACCCCCCGGTCACGCCGGGGCCCCCGTGGCGCCACGCCGGAGGCTGCGGTCGCGCCCGCGGGCGAGACCCTGGTGATGCTCAGGGACCTCGGCCCGGGCTGGCCCCTGGTGGCCTCGGGGCGCCGGAGCGACCACCCCACGCCGGATGGGTCGGCACGGCGCCGCGACACGGTGCCTCTGCGAGGAGGTCGGCCCAGGCGCCAGGTCAGAGATCGTAGCGGCCGAGGTTCATCACCTTCACCCAGGCCGCCACGAAGTCACGCACCAGCTTCGGCCCGGCGTCGGCGCTCCCGTAGACCTCGGCGAGCGCCCGGAGCTGCGAGCTGGAGCCGAAGACGAGGTCGACCCGGGTGGCCGTCCACCGGAGCTCGCCGGTGGCCCGGTCGCGGCCCTCGTACACGCCGGCGTCACCCGGGGAGGGCGCCCAGGCCGTCCGCATGTCGAGCAGGTTGACGAAGAAGTCGTTGGTGAGCAGGCCCGGGCGCCGCGTGAAGACGCCGTGCCGCGCCCCGCCGGCGTTGGCGCCGAGCGCGCGCAGCCCGCCGACGAGGACCGTCAGCTCGGGCGCGGTCAGGGTCAGGAGCTGCGCCCGGTCCACCAGCATGGCCTCCGGCGCCCCCTGGACGCCGGGCCGCTGGAAGTTGCGGAAGCCGTCCGCCACCGGCTCGAGCACCGCGAACGACTCGACGTCGGTCTGCGCCTGCGAGGCGTCCGTCCGCCCCGGCGTGAAGGGCACCTCCACCGCCTGGCCCGCGTCCAGGGCCGCCTGCTTCACGGCCGCGCCGCCGGCCAGGACGATGAGGTCGGCGAGCGAGATCCGCGTGCCGCCCGCCTGCGCCGCGTTGAACTCGCCCTGGAGGCGCTCGAGCACGCCGAGGACCTTGGCGAGCTGGGCGGGCTGGTTGACCTCCCAGTCCTTCTGCGGCGCCAGGCGGAGGCGCGCCCCGTTCGCGCCGCCGCGCTTGTCCGAGCCGCGGAAGGTGGAGGCCGACGCCCACGCCGTCGCCACCAGCTCGGAGACCGTGAGCCCCGAGGCCAGGACCCTGGCCTCGAGCGCGCGGACGTCCTCCGCGCCGACGAGCGGGTGGTCGACGGCCGGCACCGGATCCTGCCAGAGGAGCTCCTCCTTCGGGACCTCGGGGCCGAGGTATCGGGCCCTCGGCCCCATGTCACGGTGGGTCAGCTTGAACCAGGCGCGGGCGAAGGCGTCGGCGAAGGCCTGCGGGTCCCGGTGGAAGCGGCGGGAGATCTTCTCGTAGGCCGGGTCGAAGCGCAGCGACAGGTCGGCCGTGGTCATCATCGGCGGGTGCTTCTTCGAGGGATCGTGCGCGTCGGGGATCAGGTGCTCGGGCCTGCAGTCCTTGGCCCGCCACTGGTGGGCGCCGGCCGGGCTCTTGACGAGCTCCCACTCGTAGCCGAACAGCATGTCGAAGTAGCCGTTGTCCCACCTGGTCGGGTGCGGCTTCCACGCCCCCTCGATGCCGCTGGTGGTGGTGTGGGCGCCCGCGCCGGTGCCGAGGGCGTTCCTCCAGCCGAGCCCCTGCTCCTCGATGGGCGCGCCCTCGGGCTCGCGGCCGACCAGCGCGGTTGCGCCGGCGCCGTGCGCCTTGCCGAAGGTGTGGCCGCCGGCCACCAGCGCCACGGTCTCCTCGTCGTTCATGGCCATGCGGGCGAAGGTCTCGCGCACGTCGCGCCCCGAGCCCACGGGGTCGGGGACTCCGTTCGGGCCCTCGGGGTTCACGTAGATCAGCCCCATCTGCACCGCGCCGAGCGGGTTGGCGAGCTGGCGGTCCCCGCTGTAGCGCTCGTCGCCGAGCCAGGTCCGCTCGGTGCCCCAGTTGACGTCCTCCTGCGGCTCCCAGATGTCGGCGCGCCCGCCGCCGAAGCCGAAGGTCCTGAAGCCCATGGACTCGAGCGCGGCGTTGCCGGCGAGGATCATGAGATCGGCCCAGGAGATCCGGCGGCCGTACCTCTGCTTGATGGGCCACAGCAGCCGGCGCGCCTTGTCGAGGTTGCCGTTGTCCGGCCAGCTGTTGAGCGGCGCGAAGCGCTGGTTGCCGGATCCGCCGCCGCCGCGCCCGTCCGAGATCCGGTAGGTGCCGGCGCTGTGCCAGGCCATGCGGATGAACAGGCCGCCGTAGTGGCCCCAGTCGGCGGGCCACCAGTCCTGCGAGTCCGTCATCAACGCGCGCAGGTCTCGCTTGAGGGCCTGGTAGTCGAGGCGCGCGAACTCGGCGGCGTAGTCGAAGCCCTCGCCCATGGGGTCCGACAGCGCCGAGTGCTGGTGCAGGATCGAGAGGTTCAGCTGGTCCGGCCACCAGTCGCGGTTGGTGCGCCCGGCGCCGGCCGCGTTGGCGCCGTGATTCACCGGGCACCTGCCGGTTGTCTCGGTCTCGGGGGAGGTCGGTGCGGCGGGCGGGCTCTGCTTCGGGTCGCTCATGGCTTGCTCCTGATTGGACTGACCTGTCGTGCTGAAGCCGAACGCGCCGGGCCCGGCGCGGGCGCGGCCTTCTGGCAGGCCCCGCACGTGCCGCGCACCTCGACGTGGGCGTCGTGGACGCGGCCGAGGGCGGTGACGCTCGCCGGGAGGGGAAGCCGCGCCAGGGCCTGGCTCTCGAAGTCGCGGACCAGGCCGCACCGGACGCAGACGAAGTGGTGGTGGTGCTCGAGGTTGGCGTCGAACCGGACCCTGTCCCGCTGCGGGCCCAGGGTCGTGACCAGCCCGAGGTCCTGGAGCATCCACAGCGTCCGGTACACCGTGTCGAGCGACACGGTGGGCAGCCGCTGCCGCACCGCCCGGTAGATGGAGTCGGCGTCCGGATGCGTCCCGGTCGACGCCAGCTCCTTGAAGATCTCGAGGCGCTGGTGGGTGAGCTTGACGCCCGCCTTCCTGGCGACGGCCTCGAGGTGCGCGAGCCGCCGCTCGAGCTGGGCGTGGGATTTGATGCTCATGGACTCCTAACTAAGAATAATACGCAGATAGGAATCTACCAACAGCATGTGGCGGCGTCAAGCCCTCGCCCCGCCTGCTCGACGGATCAGGGCGGCCGACCTTCGCTGCGCCTGCGCCGTCCACCACGGGCCCGCCGCCTGGGCCGTGCTGGAGCCGGCGGACCGGCCCGGCGCGTGGCGGTGAGGCGTGGCGAGACGTCGCATCCAGTGGGCCAGGCGGCGCGTTCGCGTCCGAGGCCTCCGAGCGTAAGGTGGGACCGGGCAAAGATCGGCGGTCACGGGCCGGCGTCGGCTGGCGGCGGTCGGGGGAGCAACGACACATGTGCCGGATCCTGGTCAGCGACGCCGACGAGGGGGAGCTCGAGCGGCTCAGGGCCCTCCTCGCCGCGTCCCGCCGGTTCGAGGTCGAGGTGGCGAGCGACGCCCCCCAGGCGCACCGCGCCCTCGCGGCGGGCGGGTTCGACCTGCTCCTCCTCGACCTCGACCTGCCAGGCCAGGCCTGCATGGAGCTGCTGAGCCAGGCGCGGCAGGAGCACCCGGACCTGGAGGTGGTGGCCTTCACGAGCGCCGCCACCGTCGAGCAGGCCGTCGAGACGATGCGGCTTGGGGCCGCGGACTACCTCTGCAAGCCGGTCTACGGTGGGCGCCTCATCGCCAGCCTGGATCGCGCGCTGGAGCGCGGCCGGAGGCGCAGCGGGGCCGGAGGGGGGCATGCCCGGGGCGGGCCGCACGGCGTGCTCTTCAAGGAGGCGTTCAAGGACTTCGTCACCCAGGACCGACACCTGATGCAGACCCTCTCCGAGGTCCAGCGGATCGCCCAGAGCGCCAACACGGTCCTCATCCGCGGCGAGAGCGGCACCGGAAAGGAGCTGGTGGCCCAGGCCATTCACCGGCTCTCGTCCCGGTCCAGCCACCCCTTCGTGTCGGTCAGCGCGGCCGCCTTCGCGGCGGGGCTCTTCGACTCCCAGTTCTTCGGCCACGAGCGAGGCGCCTTCACCGGCGCCGACAGCACCGCCAGGGGGCTCTTCGAGGAGGCCCACGGCGGGACGCTCTTCCTCGACGAGATCGGCGACGTCGAGCCGCAGGTCCAGGCCAAGCTGCTCCGCGCCCTGCAGAGCGGCGAGTACCACCGGGTGGGCTCCACCAGGGCGCGGGCCGCCGACGTGCGCGTCGTCGCCGCCACGAACAAGGACCTGGAGCGGGAGATCGCGGCCGGTCGCTTCCGCAGCGACCTCTACTACCGGCTCGACGTCAGCGTCGTGGAGCTGCCCCCGCTGCGGCAGCGGCCAGGGGACGTGGAGCTGCTGGCCCACTACTTCCTGGACCGCCACGGTGGCAGCTCCCACCTCACGTCCATCGCCGCCGACGCGCTGCTGGCCCTGGACACCTACCGCTTCCCAGGCAACGTCCGTGAGCTCGAGAACGCCATCGCCAGCGCCGTGGTGCTGGAGACCAGCGACACGCTCGGGCTGCACGCGCTGCCGGCGCCGCTGCGCGCCGCGGCACCGCGGGCGGGCGGCGCGTCGCCTCCGGGGGTGCGTCGCACGCTGGCCGACATGGAGTCCGAGCACATCCTGGCCGTCGTCGACTACACCAGCGGCAACCGGAGCGCCGCCGCCCGCATCCTCGGGATCTCGCGGATGGGGCTGCTGTCGAAGCTGAAGCGGCTCGGCGGCGAGCACGACCCCGCAGCGGCGGCCGGGGTCGCCCACCCGCGGCCCCTGCCGGCCGGCCACCGCTAGCGCCCCACGAGGTGCCACCCGGGCCTGGCCTGCACCGGCGGGGCGTGCTTCCGCCGGCCGGCCGGAGCGGCCCGAGGGGTGCCAAGGATCTTGGCAGCCCCGGCCAGGGAATTCCGGCAGGTTGAGGCACTGCACGGATCCTGGCCAGCGCCGCGTCCGGGCCGGCTCGCCAGACCTTCAGGTTCCTCGGCACCTTCGGCCCGCGGGTCTTTGGCGCGCCGGTTGCTGTGTCTCCGGTTGATGCCGCGGGGCGTCGAGCGGGGTCACCATGATGTTCGAACACGGAGCGGGGTGTCGTGGACCGGCGGTGCAGCTGGCGCCGCCCCAGTGGGCGGTCGCTCTGGTGAGGTGCTGCGTCGTGGGTGTCCTCCTCCTGCCGGTCGTCGCCCCGGCCGTGCTGGTCGGCGGCAGCCTCCTCCTGGGGGCCAGCGGGGAGCGCTTCCGCATGGCCGGCATGCTGGCGGCCTTCTGGCTCGGGATGTTCCTGCTGGTGCTGGCCGAGACGCTGACCACCCACTTCCCCCCGGTCCCGCGGCCCTGAGTCGTGGGCCCGGTGCGTGGACCTGACGAGGCGACCTGGAGCGGCGCGGGATCCGCGAGGTGCCGAGGGCCACCGCTCCGCGCGGCGGCGGTGGTGTACCCTGGGTGCCGACCTGCCGGTGAAACCAGGTCGAACGCTCGGGCAGGTTCGGCCTGCCTCCCGCTTCCCCCGGCCCCCCGCCCTCCCCGAGGCCCGCCATGTCCCGCACCCTGCAGCGCGCCGCCCTCGCCCCCGTCGCGGTGGCCGTGCTCCTCCTCGCGCTCTCCGGCTGCTCGGGCTCGGGCTCGAGCGAGCCCCCCATCGACCTGTGCGCGGGGCTCTCCTGCGACGACTCGAACCCGTGCACCGACGATGGCTGCGTGGCCGGCGCGTGCCAGCACGCCGCCAACGCCGCCCCCTGCGACGACGGGAGCGCCTGCACGACGGGTGACGCCTGCACGGCCGGCACCTGCCGGGGCGGCGCCCCGGTCGTGTGCCCTCCGCCGGCGAACGACCAGTGCTGGGGTGCGCCGAGGTGCGATCCGACGGCGGGGTGTCAGCAGGACCGGCGGACGGCGGGCACCCCGTGCGAGGACGGCAACGCCTGCACCGTCGACGACGCCTGCGACGAGTCCGGCGCCTGCGCCGCCATCGCGCAGGCCGCCTGCACCCCTCCCGGGAACCCGGGGTGCTACTCGGCGATCAGCTGTGACCCGTCCAGCGGCTGCCAGTTCGACCTCAAGCCAGCGGGGTCGGCCTGCGCCGACGCCGACGCCTGCACCGCGGGCGACGCCTGCGACGCGGACGGGGGCTGCCTCGGCTCGCCGGTCACCTGCCCGGCCGGCCCCTGCCAGGTGGCGAGCTGCGATCCCGCGGACGGGTGCCACCTGGTGGCGGCCGAAGACGGGGCCGCCTGCGACGACGGGAACCTCTGCACCGGACCGGACCGGTGCACCACGGGGCTGTGCGGCGGCGGCGCCTCCGGCATCTGCGACGACGGGAACGCCTGCACCGCAGATGCCTGCGACGCCGTGACGGGGTGCCGGTCCACACCCGTCGTCTGCGACGACGGGAACGCCTGCACCACCGACGCGTGCGACGCGATCACGGGCTGCACCGCCACGCCCCTGACGTGCGACGACGGGAATCTCTGCACGGGCGTGGAGGCGTGCGACCCGCTGGCGGGATGTGTCCCGGGGACGCCGCTCGCCTGCGACGACGGGAACCTCTGCACCGGCGCGGAGGCGTGCGACCCGCTGGCGGGATGTGTCTCGGGGACGCCGCCCGCCTGCGACGACGGGAACTTCTGCACGGGCGTGGAGGCGTGCGACCCGCTGATGGGATGTGTCCCGGGCACGCCGGTCGTCTGCGACGACGCCGACGTCTGCAACGGCGTCGAGACGTGCAGCCCGCTGGACGGCTGCGTCCCGGCCGCGCCGCTCTCCTGCGGCGACGGGAACGCCTGCACGGACGACTCCTGCAGCATGCCCTCGGGGTGCGTCCACGTCCCCCGGAGCTGTGACGACGTCAGCGCCTGCACGACCGACGTCTGCAACCCGGCCACTGGCGCCTGCGCGCACCTGGCCGTCAGCTGCGACGACGGCAACGCCTGCACCGCCGAGTCCTGCGACCCCGCCACCGGCTGTGCCCACTCGCCCGTCCTCTGCGACGACTCCAACCCCTGCAACGGGTTCGAGACGTGCAACCCAACGGGGTCGAGACGTGCAACCCCCAGACTGGCTGCACCGCCGGAACGCCGCTCATCTGCGACGATGGGCAGCTCTGCACGGTCGACTTCTGTGTGTCGCCCGCGGGCTGCACCCACGCGCCGCTGCCGTCCACGACCGTCTGCGCCGCCGCCACCTGCCAAGGGGGCGCGTCGCTTCCCGAGTCGCTCTGCAGCGGGGCGGGCCAGTGCGTGGCGCCGGGCCCGGTGAGCTGCGGCGCCTTCCTCTGCAACCCGGCGACCGGGCTGTGCCGGACGGCCTGCGCCACGGCAGGGGACTGTTCCCCGGGCTTCACCTGCGGCTCGGCGAACCAGTGCGTGCCGATCCTGCCCACCGGGTCGGCCTGCGTGATCTCGAGCGCCTGCCAGTCCGGAAACTGCGTCGACTCGGTCTGCTGCAGCACCGCCTGCGGGGGCACCTGCCAGCGGTGCAACCAGCCCGGAGCGTTGGGCAGCTGCGTCCTCATCGCCAACGGGGCGGACCCTGACTCCGAGTGCGCCGGAAGCTCGACCTGCGACGGCGCAGGCGCCTGCACCCCGTGAGGCCAGGCCCACACGCGACGACCGCATCGAGAGGAGCGAGCCACATGTCGAGGCTTCGGGTGAATTCACTTGGGGTGTCCATCGACGGTTTCAGCGCCGGCCCGGACCAGAGCCTGGAGAACCCCATGGGCGTCGGCGGCATGGCGCTGCACCAGTGGGTGCTCGGCACCAGGACCTTCCAGCGGCTGCACGCCGACTTCGCCGGACCGCTCAGCGGCGACCAGGCCGGCCGGGTGGACGCCGACGACGCCTTCGCCGCGCGGGGCTTCGAGAACCTGGGCGCCTGGATCCTCGGCCGCAACATGTTCGGCCCGGTGCGGGGCCCCTGGGTCGACGAGACGTGGAAGGGCTGGTGGGGGACGAACCCGCCCTACCACGTGCCCGTCTTCGTCCTGACGCACCACGCGCGGGCGCCCATCACCATGGAGGGTGGGACGGTGTTCCACTTCGTGGTCGACGGCCCCCAGGCCGCGCTGGAGCGCGCCAGGCAGGCGGCCGGGGGCAAGGACGTCCGGCTCGGCGGCGGCGCGGCCACCATCCGGCAGTTCCTCACGGCGGGCCTGGTCGACGAGCTCCACCTGGCGATCGCCCCCGTGGTCCTCGGCCGCGGCGAACCCCTCCTCGCCGGCATCGACCTCACGCGCCTGGGCTACCGGTGCACCGAGCACGTCGCCACCGCCAACGCCCTGCACGTGGTCCTGACGAGGTGACCGGGGGCGCCAGGGGTGTCGGACGCCCCCGGTGCGCCCGACGAGGGCCCCCCTTGGCCCTGCCACCCGGCCGAGCCCCGGTTAGAGGCCTGCCCACATGGACGCCCACTTCGATCAGGTCATGCGCCTCCGGGCCGACCTCCAGCGCCAGGCGGCGCCGCCCCGGCGCTACTTCGCCTACTCCACCGTGCTCGACCGGCTCGCCTTCGAGGCGTGGCGCACCGAGCACGGGTACGACTCGTTCGACCTGCCGGAGGGCGCGGTCGCCGAGGCGCTCGACGTCGACCTGGTCTACGACTTCCCGTCCCGCTGGTGGGGCGGCCGCGTGGCGGGGCTGGTGGATCGGCCCGGCGCCGCGGTCTTCGGACGGCTCTTCACGGTGGCGGGCGTCGACTGGCCCATCGTGCAGCACAAGGAGGGCGCCATCACCGGGATGTGCGTGGAGCGCCCGGTCTGGGTGATCGCCGGCGGGGAGCGGCTCGAGGCCACCGCCTTCACCACCCGCCCCGAGCGCGCCTCGCTCGAGGGGCCCGTGAGCGCGCGGTTCGTCGAGGCGCTCGTCCGGGGCGCCCGGGCGGCGGGCCTCCCCGAGGCGTACCTGGCGCGGCTCGCCCCGCCGCAGGGCTGAGCGGTTCGAGCGCTGCGTCGCCCCCGAGCCGGACGTCGCCGTCGGCCTGGAGCTCGAGGCGCCCCGCCCGAACGCCGGGGGCTCCCGCCCGCTCACCCGAGCAGCACGTCCAGCATCGCCATCCCGGCGAAGCCGATCACCAGGGCGAAGGTGGCCGCCCGCTCGCTGCCGCCCCGGTGGGTCTCCGGGATGATCTCGCCCGAGACCACGAAGAACATGGCCCCGGCCGAGAAGCCCAGCGCCCAGGGGAGCAGCGCCGAGGAGAAGGAGGCCGCGGCCACCCCGAGCAGGCCGCCGATCGGCTCCACCAGGCCGGTCAGCAGGGCCAGCGTGAAGCCCCGCAGGCGGGTCGAGCCGCCGTCCACCAGCGCCGCCGCCACCGCCAGCCCCTCGGGCACGTTCTGCGCCCCGATGCCGAGCATGACGGCCAGGCCGGTGGAGGCGCTCTCGCCGTAGCCGACGCCGACGCTCATGCCCTCGGGCAGGTTGTGGAGCGTGATGGCCAGGATGAAGAGCCAGTGCCGCCCGAGGTTGAGCCGCGGCGTGCCCTCCGGCCCCTTCACGAAGTGCTCGTGCGGGATCGACTGGTGCAGCAGGTGGATGCCGAGCGCCCCGAGCAGCAGGCCGGCGCAGGCCACCGCCGTGCCCGCCACCGGGCTGCCGGTCCGGGCCGTGGCGATCACCACCGCCGGCAGGAAGAGGGAGAAGACCGTGGCGCCGAGCATCACGCCGCCGGCGCCGGCCAGCAGGATGGCCTGGCTGCGGGCGCTCCAGGTGGATCGGAGGAAGATGGCGAGGGCCCCCACCCCGGTGGCCAGGGCGGCCGCCAGGCTGCCGAGGAGCCCCTGGGTGACGGGCGTCAGCTCGATGAAATCCATTGAGATTCCGAGGATACCCGCCTCTCGAGCCGGCGTCGAACGGCGGGGGGGGGGGGGGGGGAAGGGGGGGGGGGGGGGGGGGGGGGGGGGGGGGGGGGGGGGGGGGGGGGGGGGGGGGGGGGGGGGGGGGGGGGGGGGGGGGGGGGGGGGGGGGGGGGGGGGGGGGGGGGGGGGGGGGGGGGGGGGGGGGGGGGGGGGGGGGGGGGGGGGGGGGGGGGGGGGGGGGGGGGGGGGGGGGGGGGGGGGGGGGGGGGGGGGGGGGGGGGGGGGGGGGGGGGGGGGGGGGGGGGGGGGGGGGGGGGGGGGGGGGGGGGGGGGGGGGGGGGGGGGGGGGGGGGGGGGGGGGGGGGGGGGGGGGGGGGGGGGGGGGGGGGGGGGGGGGGGGGGGGGGGGGGGGGGGGGGGGGGGGGGGGCCCGCACTCCCTGGAAGTCGACGCCAAGCGCGGGGGGGGGGGGGGGGGGGGGGGGGGTCGTCATCGCCGGTAGGTCGTCGACGTGGTGGAAGGGCGCAGCCGGCGCCGACCCGCTCGAAGGAGCCCACCACGACGACCACCACCCAGTCCGCCGACCCGACCCACCACCTCCACACCCACGCCGCCGCACCCCCGGTCACACGCCGCGGCCCTCCACGCCTCCAGTGAGCACGGGGCCCTGCGCCAGGGCTGGGGAGGCCATCATGTCTCGAGGTCACTGGCTCGCCGTCGCGCTCGGGCTGGCCGCCGCCGCGCCGGCGCAGGCCGAGGTCACCATCAAGCTCGCCACGCTCGCCCCCACGGGCTCGGCCTGGCACGACCTGCTGCGCGAGCTGGGGCGGCGCTGGGAGGAGGCCTCGGGCGGGCAGGTGAGGCTCAAGGTCTACGCCGGCGGGACGCAGGGGAGCGAGGGCGAGGCCATCCGCAAGCTGGGGATCGGCCAGCTCCAGGCGGCCGCCCTCACCAACGTGGGGCTGCACGACGTGGTCAAGGAGCCACAGGCGCTCACCACGCCGCTGCTCTTCCGCGACGAGCCGGAGATGGCCTGCGCGCTCGAGCGGGTGCGGCCGCGCCTGGAGGAGGTCCTCCTCGAGCGCGGGCTGGTGGCGGTGCAGTGGAGCACCATCGGCAGCCTGGCCCTCTACTGCGACGCCGCGCGGCGCACGCCGGCCGAGCTGGCCGGCGCCAGGATCTTCGCAGCCCAGGGGGACCCCGGCGTCGAGGCAGCCTGGCGGCTGGCCGGCCTGACCCCGGTGGTGCTGGCCGCCACCGACATCGTGCCGGCGCTGCAGACCGGGATGATCGAGTGCCTCAACAACGTCCCGCTCTACGCGCTCGCCACCCGCACCTTCGTGAAGGCCCCCTGGCTCATCGATCTGCCCATGGGCTTCATCCTGGGCGTCACCGTGGTGCGCCGGGACACCTGGGAGCGGGTGCCGGCCGAGCTGCGGCCGAGGCTGCTGGCGGCGGCCCGGGAGCTGGGCGGGCGGGTGGACGCCGAGGTGCGCCGCCTCAACGCCGACGCGCTCGAGGTGATGAAGCGCCAGGGGCTGCAGGTGGTGGCGGTGGACCCGGAGGCCTGGCGCCCCGCTTTGGAGCGGAGCTGGGCCGTGCTGCGCGGCGGGGTGGTGCCGGCCCCCTTCTTCGACGAGGTGCTGGCGGCGCGGGACGCTTGCCGGAAGGGGCTCCAGGGCCGGGGCAGGTAGGCCACCACGCGGGCCGGACGCGGCGCGCCCCGCCTGGGCTACGGACGGTGGGCCTCGGGCGTGCGCCGGGCGTGCACCGCGCACTGGCCGTCCTGGCAGCGGCCCGTCAGGCGGAGCCGGTTCCTGGCGAAGAGCCGGTAGCCGAGGTCGAGCAGGTGCGACACCCCGGGCAGCCGCGTCGCCGCCACCAGGGGACCGAACCCGACCGCCGCGTAGAGCCGGCGGAAGACCTCGACCCCCTCGATGAGCGTGCCGTCCGGCAGGCGGCCGTGGATCCGGTCCATCAGGTCCTGCCAGCCGAGGCCGGTCGGGCCGGCGTCGAAGCCCGGCGCGGCGATGTCGGTGAAGCGGATGCGGCCGCGGCGGTCGAGCCGCTGGAGCAGCCGGATCTCGCGCAGGCAGAGCGGGCAGTCGCCGTCGAAGTAGACCTCGACGTCGAAGTCCCCGGGGCTGCCGGCGCTCACTGCGCCGCCGCCCGCTGGCCGGGTGACAGGTCGGGCGGCACCCCCCATTGCTGCGGCACCACCCGGAGCTTGGCCGTGTCGTAGCCGAGGTCCTTCACCACCTGCACCAGCTCCTCCCACTGGCCGGGCGGGAGGGTCGGGGTGCGCGCCATGATCCAGACGTAGTCCCGGGCGCTGCGGGCGATGACGGTGCGGGTGTAGTCCGGGTCGAGCCAGGCGACCAGGTACTCCAGCCGGAACGGCCCCTGCCACCAGGCGAACTTCATGCCCCAGCGGGCGCCGCCGCCGCCCTGCACGAACCCGGTCGGACGCAGCGTCACCAGCTTCCCGTCGAAGGCGCCCTCGCGGAAGACGTAGGTGGTGTCGATGACGTCGGAGGTGCCCGGGCGCAGCCGGTAGGTCTCGACGCCGTTCACGGCGTTGCGCTCCTGCGAGGCCGGGATGGCGCCGAGGACGTACCAGTCCCCCATGAAGCGCGGGACATCGACCTGCTCGACGGTCTTCATGGGGGCCACCGAGGCGCAGCCGGCCAGGAGCGCAGCGAGGAGGAGGCCGGCCGCGCCGGCGGGCCGGGCGGCGGGGAGGCGAGGCGTCATGGTGCCTCTTTCCCCCTGGCCTGCCCGGACGCAACGCTCTTGGTGGGGGGTGCCGTGCGTGACGGCCCGCCGCCGGCTAGATCCCTGCAAGATGCCCTCCCGCCTCCTCCTCACCACCGTCCTCGGCGCGCTCCTCGCCGCGAGCCCCGCCATGGCCATCGAGAAGCCCAGCTTCAAGCTCGTGGAGCGCCGCGAGGCCTTCGAGCTCCGCGACTACGCCCCGTACCTGGTCGCCGAGACCGTGGTGGGCGGCAGCCGCGAGGAGGCCGGCAACGCGGGCTTCCGGATCCTGGCCGGGTACATCTTCGGCAAGAACCGGGGGGCCAAGAAGATCGCCATGACGGCGCCGGTCACCCAGGCCGAGCCGTCCAAGATCGCCATGACGGCGCCGGTGGCGCAGGCGGGCCAGGAGGGGCGCTGGACCATCCAGTTCATGATGCCCTCGGCCTACACGCTGGAGACCCTGCCGGAGCCGCTCGACCCGGCCGTCTCCTTCCGCCTCGTCCCGGCCCGGCGCGTCGCCGCCCACACCTACTCCGGCACCTGGTCCGCCGCCCGGTACGAGGAGCACCTCGCCACGCTCCGCGCGGCGCTGGCCGCGGCCGGCCTCACCGCGGTGGGCCAGCCGACCTGGGCCCGCTACGACCCGCCCTTCATGCCCTGGTTCCTGCGCACCAACGAGATCCTGGTGGAGCTGGCGCCAGGCGAGCCAGGCGTCACGCCCGCCGGGTGAGCAGGCCCGCCAGCGCCTCGGCGAGCTGCCCGCGGAGCGACAGCGTCCCGGCCTCGGCGGCGAGCGCCTGGCGGGCCGCCTCCTCGAGCGGGATGGGCTCCGCCAGCCCCGCTGCGGCCCAGTAGCCCGGCCGGCTCGCGACCAGGTCGCTGGTGAGCCCCTCGACGAGCTCTCGGGCCAGCCCGAAGTCGGCGCGCGTCACCAGGCGGATCCAGTGGGAGGAGAGGCGCGGGGTGATGAGCGGGACGTCGAGGAGGAGCGGCCGGCGCCCCATCACCGCGGCCACCCGCAGCAGGATCTCCTTCCCGGAGAGGGCCTCGGGGCCCGGCAGGTCCCACCAGGCGCTGCCCGGCAGCGTGAGCCGCGCGCCCGCCACCAGCGCCGCCACCACGTCGGTCACCGCCACCGGCTGGCTGCGGTGCGCCAGCCAGGCGGGCAGGACCATGCCGGGGAGCCGGGCCGCCAGGTCGCGCACGATGGTCCACGACGCGCTGCCGGCGCCGACGATCATCCCGGCGCGCAGCTCCAGGCACGGGACCGGGCCGGCGCGCAGCACCTCGCCGGTCTCGAGCCGCGAGCGCAGGTGCTCGGACGGCTCGCCGCGAGGCGCCACGCCGCCCAGGTAGACCACCCGCCGCAGGCCCGCCTGGCCGGCCGCCTCGGCGAAGTCCTCGGCCCAGCGCAGCTCCTCGTCGGCCCAGCCGGCCTTCGCCCCGGCCATCCCGTGGACCAGGTAGTAGGCCGTCGCGCAGCCCGCCAGGGCGCGCGCCAGGCCCTTCGGCTCGCCGACGTCCCCCCCCACCCAGTCGCGCTCCGGCCAGCGGGAGCGCGACTGGTCGGGCCTCCGGGTGAGGCAGCGGACCTGGTGGCCGGCCTGCACCAGCGCGGGGTGGAGCTGCTGGCCGATGAAGCCCGTGGCGCCGGTGAGGAGGACCTGATCAGGCATCGCGCCACACCTTGCTACGGTCCGGCGGCTCGTGTCACCCCGGCCCCCACCCCAGCGTCGAATTCCCGACCCATACCGCGAGCGTGATCGTACAGTGCCCCGTCCGCTCATCCCGCTCGACGAGGCCACGGGCCGTCGCGCGCGAGGTCCCCCGATGCGCCAGCGCTCCCTGCCGACCGCCCTCGCCCTCTCCCTCGCCTTCCTGGCCGCCTGTGGCGGCGGCGAGAAGCGGGTGGACGTCTCCATCGCCGCGGTGTCGCCGCCGGCGCTGGCGCTCACCGGCATCGCCACCTTGCCCGCCCCGGTGATGCGCCTCTCGGTCTCCTTCACGGGCGACCTCACCACGCTCAACGGCGAGACGGTCTACGTCAGCGCGTCCGTCCCAGAGCCCTCCTACTTCGACCCCACCTTCTTCGTCGACCAGGCGCGGGAGACGCTGGAGATCGAGCTGACGGGGTTCCGCCCGGTGGCGGCGGCGGGGCGCCTGGCCGGGGACGTGACCATCTCCCTCTGCCTCGACCGGGCCTGCACCCGACCGCTCGGGAACTCCCCCTGGATGGTCCCCTTCACCATCGACGTCCAGCGCGGCCTGGAGTTCTCGCCGCCCGCCCTGACCATCGAGGTGCCCTTCGGCCAGCTGCCGGCGAAGCAGCGGGTGGAGGTGCTCCAGCCGGCCGGCACCAGCAGCGGCTTCATCGGCGGCGCCAGCGTGCCGTACATGGAGGTGGGCGGCGTGCTCGGCGAGACGGGCATCGAGGTCACCCCGCTGCCGGCGCCGGCGGGCAGCTACACCGGCAGCGCCACGGTCGAGGCGGCGGTGCCGGATCCGTCGAGGCCCGGGTTCACGGCCAACCTGGTGGCCACGCTCCCCATCACCTACCGGGTGCTGCCGGATCCGACCCGGCCGTTCGCGCTCATCCCCACCCCGGCCACGCCGCGGTTCGACTTCAAGATCGCCACCGCAGGGATCGAGTACCAGGCCACCGGGCACCTGCGGCTGTGGGAGCAGGTGCCCGGCGGGTCGATGGCCATCGTGGGCGTCACCTACCTCGCCGCGCCCGCGGCGGCGGCCGGCGCCCCGCTCGACGGCGCCTGGCTCACCCACTCCGTGGAGGCGGGCGCGAGCGGGGGCTACACGGTCCGCGCCTGCACCGGTCACCCGGGCTACGACTGCCTGCCGCCGGGCAGCTACCAGGCCGCGCTCCGCTGCCGCTACACCTCGGCCGCGGGCGTCGTCTCGGCGCTGGAGCTCCCGGTCGAGATGGACATCGACCCGTGCTGCGGCGAGACCTGCCTCGACCTCTCGTCCACCCTGACCAGCTGCGGCGCCTGCTTCCACGCCTGCGGCCCGGGCTACGCCTGCAGCGCCGGGCAGTGCGCCTGCGACGGCGGCAGGTCGGTGTGCGGCGACCGCTGCGTGGACCTGCAGACCGACGGCACCGCCTGCGGCGGCTGCGCCACCACCTGCCGGGGCGCCCAGGTGTGCGTCGATGGGAGCTGCTGCCCGGGCGGCCTGACCGCCTGCGGTGAGGCCTGCGTGGACTTCCAGGCGGACCGGAACAACTGCGGCGGCTGCGGCGTCACCTGCCCCTCCTACTACGGCTGCGAGGCCGGGAGCTGCGGCTGCCCTGCCGGCCAGGAGCTCTGCGGAGCCACCTGCCGGGACCTCGCCGCGGACGAGCTCGCCTGCGGCGCCTGCGGCACCGCCTGCCTGCCCGAGCAGACCTGCCTGGCCGGCGCCTGCCGCTGCCCGGCCGGGGAGAGCGTCTGCGGGACCGCCTGCGTCGACCAGCAGGCCGACCCCACCAACTGCGGCGGCTGCGGCGTCACCTGCGCCAACGGCGAGGTCTGCGCGGCGGGCGGCTGCGCCTGCGCGCCCGGCTCGCAGGCCTGCGGCGCCGGCCCCGCCTGCATCGACCTCTCGGCCGACGCCTACCACTGCGGCGCCTGCGACGCGGCCTGCCCGGCCGGCCAGGCCTGCCAGGGCGGCGGCTGCGTGCCCGACCTCAGCACCTCCCGGACCGTGGGCGGCGACCCGGCCCACTCCGGCTTCAACGCCGGCGAGACCGGGACGCCGCCGCTCACCCTGGCCTGGCGGGCCAGGGGGCTCGGCGGCCTGGCGCCGCCGCTCATCGAGCGCGGCCGGGTGGTCGTCACCACCGGCCAGCGCCTGGTGGCCCTGGCCGCCACCAGCGGCGCAGAGCTCTGGAGCTTCCCGCTCACCTCGCCCTCCTGGCCGGCGGTGGACGGCGGCCGGGTCTTCCAGGCCGGGGCGGACGGCGTGGGCGGCCACTGGCTCTGGCAGGTGGACCTCGGCGACGGGACCGCCGGCTTCCAGGTCCCGTACCTCTCGCAGGGGCAGGGCTACCTCTCCCCCATCGTGGCCGGTGGCGTCCTCTACACCGGCGGCGGCACCTTCGGCGGGCTCTACGCCTTCGACGCCGCCAGCGGCGCCGAGCTCTGGCACGCCAGCCTGGAGTCGCTCTGGTACTGGAGCCCGGCCTGGTCCGGTGGGGCGGTCTACACGCTCCTGGCGCCCACGGGGCTCGGGCCGAGCCTGCTCCGCGCCCACGACCCCGCCACCGGCGCCGTCACGGCCAGCCGCGAAGTCCCGACCGGCTCGATGGTCCCGGTCTTCGGTTCCTCCTTCGGCTACCTCGCCTACAACCTCACCCCCTTCGTGGACGACGCCAGCCTGCAGGCCTTCCGCCCGGGGACGCTGGAGCCGGTCTGGACGGTCACCGACCGGTTCTTCGGCCCCCCGGCGGTGGCGGGCGACGTGGTCTACGCCCTCTCCAGCATCGCCTCCCGCACCGAGGGCCGGCTGCGCGCGCTCGACGCCCTCACCGGCGGGTCGCGCTGGTCCTTCGACGGCGACTCCCTGCTGCGCCACCCGCCGGTGGTGGCCGCCGGGCACCTCTACGTGGCGAGCAACGCCAACGTCTACGCCCTCGACCTCGCCACCCACCAGGTGGTCTGGACGGCGCCGGTTGGCGGCAGGTTCGCGGTCGGGGCCGGGCTGCTGCTGGTGAGCGAGACCCGGACCGGCGACCTGGTGGCCTTCCGGCTCACCAGGTAGGTGGAGGCGGCGCGGGGCACGAGGCCCCCGCCGCACCTCGCCGCAGGCCGCCCTGCCATTCGAGGGACTACCCGCCAGGTGGGGCATCCCGCTAGGCTCGCGCTCCCGTGCCCTCCCAGAGCTTCCAGGCCCTGAAGACCTTCTTCGAGTCGGCCCCCGTCGCCAGGCGGGCGACCAGCGCCCTCTCCAGGGACGCCGAGGTCGGGCTGGTCCTCGAAGGGGACGAGCGGGCCCGCTTCACCATGGAGGGGGGCGCCCCACGGGTCCTCCTGGAGCCGGCCCGGCGACCGGACTTCACCCTCAGGCTGCCGGCCCAGGCGGTGGTCCACCTCACCACCCTGAAGAGCGATGACGTGGGCGAGTTCGGTGTGGAGTTCTTCTCGCTGGTGATCTCGAAGGACCCGGCCAGGAAGGTCCGGGTCGGCATCGAGGCGTCCACCGCCAGCCTCATCGCCCGCGGCTACCTCGGGGTCCTCGCCAGCGGCGGCCTGAAGGTCCTGGGCTGGATGCTCAGGAAGGGCGCCAGGAACCCGAAGGCGGCCATCGATCGCCTCCGCGGCGGCAGGTAGGCGGGGCCGGGCCCTCCGCACCCCGCCGGGCGCGGGCGCCTCCCGGGATCGACGAGGCGGGGTCACAAGCCACCTGGGCACGCTGTCTCTGTGCGCGGACCCGGCTCGTGCTGCCACGGGCGGTCCCATCGGGGGCACCATGGCCGAGATCCAGACCGCTTCACCCGGGAACACCCGCCGCCGCACCGCCACCACCTGCTGGAGGCGCCTCGCGCCGGGCCTCGCGCTGGCCTGGCTGGTGGCCTGCGTGCCGCTGCCGCCGAAGCCGGCGCCGGACGGCGCCACCGCGCGGCGCACCTGGATGGGCGCGCGCCAGGCCGAGCGATTCCTCGACCGGGCACCGGATGCGCAGCACTTCATCGCCCCCGGGCTGCAGGGCGTCTTCGCCGAGCTGCGCGACCTGCCGGCCGACGCCCCGCCGGCGCCGGGGTCGCTCACGCCCTACGCGCCCTACCGGCACCTCGCCACGCCGCCCGATCCGAAGCGCTACAACCTGCGCCAGCTGGTGGTGAAGGTGGCGCAGGGCGCCGCCGTGCGGCTGCGCGGCGGCCAGCTGGTGCCGGCGGCGGAGGTCGCCACGCCCGACCAGGCGCGGCGCCTGGAGCGCGCCGGGCTCACCCCGGAGGCGCTCCTCGGGGACCTGCGGGCGCTCCAGGTGGCGGTGAAGGCCGCCGGCGGGACGCTCGGGCGCGCCGCGCCCCGGCTCGACGAGGCCGACCTGCAGCGGCTGCACCGGCGGGCCGAGGCCACCACCGGCCGCGAGCAGCCGGATCCCAACCTCTTCTACTTCGTGCACCTGCCGGCGGGCACCAGGCCGCTGGCGGCGGCCGCGCTGCTCACGGCGCTGCGCGGCCTCGGCAGCCTCGAGACGACCTACTTCCAGCCCATCCCCATGAACGCCCAGGTGGTGGACCAGCCGCCCACCACCACCATCGACGTGACCGACGCGCAGGGGTACTTCAGGCCGGCGCCGACGGGCATCGACGTCGACCTGGCCAGCCGGCTGCCGGGCGGGGACGGGGCGGGCGTGCGGGTGGTGGACGTCGAGGCGGGGTGGGACGACCGCCACGAGGACCTGCCGCCCATGGCCTTCCGCCTCGGCGTCAACTGGGGCGACGACCACGGCACCGCGGTGCTCGGCGAGATCGCCGCGGGCGTGAACGGCTTCGGCGCCAGCGGCATCGCGCCGGCGGCGACGGTGGGCTGGTCGTCGGTGACCAACCTCGACCCGTTCGCCGCGCCCATCTACTTCTACAGCGTCGCCAACGCGCTCCTGATGTCGGGCCTGACCCTGCGCGCCGGCGACATCGCGCTGATCGAGCAGCACTTCCCGGACCTCCTGGCCGGGCCCTGCCCGAACCGGTGCAACTGCGAGCAGTTCGGCTTCGTCGCCGTGGAGACGGTGCCCTACGAGCACCTGGCCATCTCGCTGCTCACCGGGGCCGGCGTGGTCGTCGTCGAGGCCGCCGGCAACGGGCAGACGCTGGTGACGCCCGCGTCGCCGGCCGACTCGGGCGCCATCGTGGTGGGCGCCAGCAACGGCGACCTGACGCCGGCCTGCTTCTCCAACTTCGGCCCGCGGGTGGACGTGCACGCCTGGGGTGGCGGCATCGGCAGCCTGGGCTACGGCGAGTCGCTCTTCATGCGGGTCGACGCCGGCGGCGCGCCGGTGCTGGACGCCACCGGCACCCCGATCGTCGACCTGCTGCCCGACCCGGCCATGCGCGCCAACGGCGCCGACGCCACCCAGTGGTACACGCGGCTGTTCGGCGGCACCTCGGGGGCCTCGCCCATCGTGGTCGGCGCGGCCGCCCTGGTCCAGTCGACCCGGCTGGCGGCCGGCCTGGGCCGCCTGGCCCCGGTGGCGCTGCGCACCCTGCTGGTGGCCACCGGCACGCCCCAGGCCGCCGGCACCATGCCGGCCATCGGGCCCCAGCCCGACCTGGCGCGGGCGGTGGCCGGGTACCTCCCCGACGCGGCGCGCTTCGTCGGCCAGGCCGGCGCGCCCCTCACGGTGGCGCCCGGGGCCACCTTCTCGCTGACCACGCAGTTCGACAACTCCGGCAGCGCCCGCTGGACCGGCGGCCACGTCATGTCGGTGGCGCCGTCGTTCCAGAGCGGCCAGCAGGAGTTCGCGGGGCCTTCGCTGCCGCAGGGGCGCGCCGCCGCGCCGGTGCAGCCGGGCGACCGCGTCACCGGGTCCATGGTGGTGAGCGCGCCGGCCCAGCCGGGCACCTACCGGCTGGTGGTCCAGCTGGTGGCGCCGGGCGGGGTGGTGCTGGCCCGCTCGCCGGCCGCCGCGGTGGTGGTGGCGCAGCCCAACACCCCGATCGACAACGCCAGCATCGTCGTCGACAGCGCGCCGGGCTCGCTGCAGGACGGCCAGACCGGCAGCGTCACGGTGACCGCCACCAACATCGGCACCACCACCTGGACCACGCCCTCCCACCGGCTGGTGCTGGCGCGTGGCCTGCGCATCAGCCTGCCGCAGTTCGGCAAGCCGGTGGTCGGCGGCGTGGCGCCGGGGCAGAGCCAGAGCTTCACCTTCGAGGTGATCTGCAACGGCAGCGGGCAGGGGTGGTTCCAGGCGCAGATGGGCGCGACGAGCGGCCGCTTCGGAGGGACCGCCGAGCGCACCATCGTCTGCCAGCCGTGAGGCGCTGGCGGCCGTCCGGACGGGACCGCCCGGACGGCCGGGGGCGGGAGGCGGCGGGCGCCCGCCCCCGGCGTCAGCGCCCGCCCCGGGCCTCGGCCACCAGCCGCAGCACCACCTCCCGGAGCGTGGCCGGGTCGAAGGGCTTCTCGATCTGGAGGTTGCCCACGCTGGTCATGTAGTCGGAGGCCCTGGGCGTGAAGGCGCCGCCGGACATGAAGACCACCCGGCTGGCCAGGGCCGGGGCCAGGTCCACCAGCCAGGCGTGCAGGTCCATGCCGGTCAGCTCGGGCATCATCAGGTCGCACAGGATCACGTCGAAGCCCCGGTCCCGCTCCAGCAGCGCCTGGCCCTCCCGGCCGGAGGCGACGGCCACCACCTCGTGCTGGCTCCCCAGCAGCCGCACCAGCACGCGGCGCACCTGCTCCTCGTCGTCCACCACCAGGATCCGCCCGCGCACCGGCTGACGGGCGGGCCGCTCCGGGGCGGCCGCGCCGGGCGGCCCTGCGGGCGGCGCCGGGCAGGCGGGCAGCCGCACCACGAAGCGCGCCCCATGGCCGACCTCGCTCTCGACCCGCAGGTCGCCGCCGAACCCGGCGACGATGTTCCGGCTGATGGCGAGCCCCAGGCCGGAGCCCGCGCCGGGCTGCTTGGTGGTGAAGAACGGCTCGAAGATGCGCTCCAGGTCCTCCGGCCGGATCCCGTGGCCGGTGTCGGAGACCTCGGCGAGCACGTGGTCCCCGGTGGTCCAGGTTCGCACCAGGATGCGGTGGTCGTTCACCCGGCCCTCGTCGATGGCGTGGGCGGCGTTCAGGATGAGGTTCAGGAACACCTGCGAGAGCTTGCCGTCGGAGGCCAGGACGGTGGGCACCTGGCCGAGCTCGGTGACCAGCCGGGCCCGGTACTTCACCTCGTTGTGCGCCATGGTGACGGCGGCCTGGACGGCGAGGTTCAGGTCGACGTGCGCCAGCTCGACGCGCTCGACGCGCGAGAAGGAGCCCAGGCTCTGCGAGATCTTTCGGATCCGGTGGATCCCCTCGAGCGCGCCCTGGACGCAGGTCGCCAGGCCCTGGAGCCTGGCCGGGTCGACCGGTCCGGCGCCGTCCCCGGCCAGCCGGGGCAGGTCCTGGGCGACGGCGTCGACGTTGGCCAGGACGTAGGTCAGCGGGTTGTTGATCTCGTGGGCCACGCCGGCCGCCAGCATGCCCATGCTCGAGAGGCGATCCGCCTGGGCCAGGCCCACCTGCAGCCGCTTGCGCTCGGTGATGTCGAACAGCACGATGAGGTGCTCGCCGAACCAGGCCGGCGAGAGGGAGGCGGCGCTGGCCAGCACGCTCCGGTCCGAGCCGTCGCGGCAGCGCATCTCCACCTCCTGCGGCGTGAACGGCTCCCCGGTCCGCCGGGAGCGGTCCAGCTCGGCCTGCCAGGCCTCGGCGACCTGGCGCCGGTAGGCGGGGTCCGGGTAGGCCCTGGGCCACCACTCGGCGAGGGTGGGGATGTCGTCCAGCGTGTAGCCGAACGCCTGCGTGAAGGCCGGGTTGAGGAAGGTGATGCGCTGCTGGTCGTCGTTCAGGGCCAGCGGGACGGGCGAGGCCATGATGATCTCGCGGAAGCGCTCCTCGCTGGCCTTCAGCGCCGCCTCGGCCCGCTTCCGCTCGGTGATGTCCTCGGAGACGCCCAGCAGGTACTTGGTGGTCCCGTCGGCCCCGCGGATGCACACCTTGCGGGTGTGCAGCAGCCGCAGCCCCTGCCTGGCCGTCAGGATCTCCTCCTCCGGGATGTCCAGGACGCCGGCGGCCCCGTCGAGCACCTCGCGGTCCTTCGACATGAAGTGCGCCGCCTGGTCGGGCGGGAAGAGGTCCAGGTTGTTCTTGCCGAGTAAGGTGCTGCGGTCGTACCCCACCAGCTCCTCGCCGGCGCGGTTGAACAGGACGAAGCGCAGGTCGGAGGCCTCCTTGAGGAAGACCATGAGGGGCACGTTCTCCAGCACCGCCTCGACCAGGGACTTCGACTCGCGCAAGGCCTCCTCGGCCCGCACCCGCTCGGTGACGTCACGGACCACCTGCACGACCGCCGGGCGCCCGTCCCACTCGACGACGCTGGCGATGACCTCCACGGGGAACAGGGAGCCGTCCCGGCGCCGGTGGTCGCGGCGGGCCTTGGGCAAGGGGCCGGGCCGGAGGTCGCGCAGGGCCTGCTCCGGCTCGGCGGCGACCAGGGCGATGCCCTGGCCGAGCAGCTCTGCCCGCGTGTACCCGTAGATCGGCGCCGCCGCCGGGGTGACCTCGAGGATCAGGCCGCTCCCCTGGTCGACGACGAAGACCGGATCGGCCAGGGACTCGAAGAGCCGCCGGTAGCATTCGTCGCTGGCGCCGGGCAGGACCTCGATCGGCTGGTCCACGCAGTCCCCCTCGGACGCCAGGCGCCCTGCCGACACGGTCCCACGCTCGGTATGTCCCGGCAAGGGGCGCCTCGGCCCCGGGGCCCCCGGCGCCTCGGCGTGGGTGCTCGGGACCCACACCACGCCACGCCCCCGGCGCGCCGCGGGCGTCTCCTCGGCGCCCCGGGCGAGCGCCGCCGCGACCGGCCGCCCGCGGCGCCGGCCTGGCGGTATCATGCGCGCCTTGCCCCGCTCCGCCCGAGCCCGCCACCTCGCCTTCCCGCTGGCCGTGGCCTGCGCGGTGCTGGCGCCCCTGGCCTTCCACTGGGCCGGCGGCCGGACCCTGGCCTGGTTCGACACGCTCCGGCTCTACGCGCCGCAGCGCTGGCTGGTGGACGAGGCGCTGCGCTCCTTCCGCCTGCCGCTCTGGAACCCGTTCATGGGCGCCGGCGTGCCGTTCCTGGCCGACGCCATCCACGGGGTGCTGCACCCGGTGTCGGTCCTGACCGCCTGGCTGGGAACCGGCCGGAGCGCGGACCTGCTCATCGGCGGCCACGTGGCCTGCGCCGGGCTGGGCGCGGCGCTGCTCACGCGCGACCTGGGGGCCTCCCGCGCCGGCGCGGCCGCGGCGGCCTTCACCTACGGCCTCTCCGGGTTCGTGCTGTCGATGGCCGGCAACCTGGTCTTCCTGGCCGGCGCCGGCAGCCTGCCGTTCTGCCTGGCCGGCCTGCGCCGCTTCGCGGCCGCTCCAGGCCCCGCCACCCTGGCCATGGGCGCCGCGGGGGCGATGGTGCTGGCGCTCTCCGGCGACGCGCAGGCGCTCATGGTGGGGGGCGCCCTTTCGCTGGCCCTTGCCCTCGAGGTGGGCGGCTGGCGCGGCGCGGCGCGGGCGGTGGCGGCCGGGCTGATCGGCCTGCTGCTGGCCGGCGTGCAGCTGGTCCCGTCCGCCGTGCACCTCCCCCGGACCGACCGGGCCAGCGGGAGCTGGGTCCCGGTCCCGGGGGTCTGGGCCTTCGAGCCCTGGCGCCTCCCGGAGCTGGTGCTGCCCGGGCTGGCGTGGGGGCCGGACCCGCTGCTCGACCAGGTCTTCGAGGCGATGGGCGGCCCTGGGCGCTGGCCGGCCGGCGGGCTGCCCATCCCCTTCGCGCCCAGCGTGGCGGTGGGGCTGGTGCCGGTGGCGCTGGCGCTGGCGGGGGGCGTCCAGTCCCGCCGCGGGCGGTGGCTCGCCGGCCTGGCGCTCGCGCTCCTGTGGGGCGCGCTCGGCACGCGGCTGGGCGCCGACGCGGTGCTGCGCCAGGTGCCGCTCTGGAGCGCCTTCCGCTACGCGGAGAAGCTGGTCGGCCCGCTGTCGCTCCTGGTCGGGGTGCTGGCGGGGCTCGGGCTCGACGCCGTCGTCGAGCGGCGCCGGGCCGCGTGGCTCGCCCTGGGGACGGCTGCGGCGCTGGGGCTGGCGTCCGTCCTGGCGAGCCGCCTCATGGCCGGCGGGCTCCCGCCCGAGGTGGCGGCGCTGGCAGGCGCCCGGCTCCTGCGGGGCGGGTGGCACGTGGCCGGGGCGCTGCTCGCCTTCGGCGGCTGGGTGCTCCTCGGCGAGCGCGCCGGCGCCCAGGTGAGCGGCGGCGCCCTGGCCGCCCTGGTCTGGGCCTCTGCGGTGGCGGCCTCGCCGGCGGCGCTGCGCCCGGGCGACCCGGCCATCCGCCTCACCTCGCCCGGCCCGGCGCTCACGGCGGCGCCCCCCGGTCCCCGCATCCTGACCCCGTACACCTACGAGCCGCTGGCCAGGGATCCCGGGCTGGACTGGACCGACCAGCAGGGGCGGGAGCACGCCGCGCTCGGGTACCCGGCGCACCACGTGCGGCACAGGCTCGACTCGCTGGCCGACTACGGCGCCATGCGGCCCGGGCGGCTGGCGCGGCTCCAGGCGGCGCTCTGGCCGACCTGGCCCAGGGAGGCCAGGCGCTACGGCGCCACCCACGTGGTGGTGGCGCCACCCACCACCGAGGACCAGCGGTTCCTCCACGACCTCGCCACCCGCGGGGCCACCCGCACGCCGCTGGCGGCGGGCCCGGGCGAGGTCTGGAGCATCCCCCACCGCGCCTGGGCCAGCTTCCCGGAGGCGCTGCGCCCGGTGGCCGACGAGGCCGCCGCCATCCGGGAGACGGTCCAGACGCCGTTCGAGGCGGCCGGGGTGGTGGTGCTCGAGACCCGCGGCCGGCCCAGCGCCGCGCCGGGGCGGGTCCTCTCGGTGGAGCGTGGCCTCGAGTCGCTGCGGGTGGAGGCCGAGACGGCCGGCGACGCCACGCTGCTGATCGCCGACGCCTGGTGGCCAGGCTGGGAGGCGACCATCGACGGGGCCCGGGCCTCGATCCTCCCGGCCGACGTGGTGCTCCGGGCGGTCCCCTGGCCGGCGGGCCGGCACGTGCTGGAGATGCGCTACCGGCCGCCCGAGGTGGCGGCCGGGCTCCTCGCCTCGGCGCTGGGGCTCGGGCTGCTGCTGGCCTGGGGTGCGCGCCTGCGCCGCGGCCGATAGCGCCCCGCCCCGGTCACCCCGGCACGGCACGCGCCGACCCACGGCGCGGTGAGCGTGCTCCTGGCCACCGCGCGCTACCTCTACCTCGGCTTCGACGACGCGGTGAATGGGGCCCAGCTCTTCCGCGCCGCGGTGGCGCCCACCCGGCTCTCCGACTTCAAGGGGCGCGACGGCTGCTCGGTCGGAGCGGCCGGCTGCGTCGGGCTGGGCGGCGCTGGCTTCGGCGCCCCGGCCCGGACCCGCTTCCTCGACGCCCGCGCGCTCGCGGCCGGCGGCCAGACCACGGTCTACGTGGCGGCCGGCGACGCGTCCGGTCCGCTCCAGCTCTTCGCCCTCCCGGAGTGACCATGCCCACCCTGCTCATCGCCGACGGCGACCCGACCGTCCTGGCCGTGCTGGCCGGCCACCTGGCCGCGCCGGGCCGGACCGTGCTGCTGGCCGAGGACGACGAGCACGTGCGCCCCCTGCTGGCGCGGGCGCTGCGCAACGCCGGGTTCGAGGTGCTGCAGGCGCCGAGCGGCCAGGCCGCCCTGGAGCTGGCCCGGGCCCTGAGCGGCCGGCCGGTCGTCCTCGGGCCACACGACCCACGCGCCTGGCCGCACCGCGCTCAGGCCTTCTTCACGAACTCCGACTTGAGCCCCATGGCGCCGACGCCGTCGACCTTGCAGTCGATGTCGTGGTCGCCCTCGACCAGCCGGATGTTGCGCACCTTGGTCCCCACCTTCACCACCGAGGAGGTGCCGCGGATCTTCAGGTCCTTGATCACCGTGACCGTGTCGCCGTCGATGAGCACCGTGCCGAAGGCGTCGCGGACCACCAGCCCCGGCTCCGCCGCCGCCGCCGCCGCCGCCGCCGCCGGGGCGCCGGGCGCCCACTCGTGGGCGCACTCCGGGCAGACCAGCATGGCCCCGTCCTGGTAGGTGAGGGTGGACTGGCACGTCGGGCAGGCGGGCAGGTCGTTCATGGCGGGCGTCTTACCCCCGATGCCTCCTACTGTCTCCAGCTGACTCCCACCAGCAGGCTCGGCAGGAGCCAGGGCTGGTTGACGGCCCGGTCCGCGTCGCTCCAGGTGAAGTTCTCCCGGCCGTTGTTGACGTTGTTGGACGAGTAGCTGGCGTCGTGGCCATAGACCGTCTGGGTGGGGAACCAGTCGAGCCCGAGGCTGGCGGTCAGGCTCCAGCGGCGGTTCACGGCCAGCGAGCCACGGGCGCCGACGCCGAGGCCCCAGGCGTTGGAGGTGATGATGAAGTCCTCGTTGCCGCCCACGTACTTGAAGCGGCCGGAGTACATCGAGTAGCGGACGCCGCCGAACACGCCGGCGTCCTGCAGGCCGCTCACCTTCAGGCCCCACACGCCGTCGACCCGGAAGTCCCAGACGCCGCCGCTCTCCTCCGGCGTGCCGTTGGTGTTCTCGTTGATGAAGACGCGCCGGGCCAGCGCCGCGTCGCCCGGGTCGATGAAGGCGTGCCCGATGCCCACGTCGAAGGAGAGGGGGAGCTTCTTGACCACGCCGGTGGCGGTGCTGGTGAGCCGCAGCACCCCACCGCCCTGCCAGCCGCCCAGGGCGGTCCAGCCGAGGTCGATGGCGCGGGCCGGGGCGGGCCCCAGGGCCGAGGCGGCGAGCAGCGAGAAGAGGGCGAGGCGGGACAGGCGGCGGGACATGAGGCCTCCTCCGGACGCAGGTGGTGATGGCGGAAGACCAAAAACCTAGGGTCCGCGGCGCCGAGCGTCAACGGAGGCGGAGTCGCACCATTCCCTCCATGCGCCCACCGAGGGAGGCGCTCAGTAGGGCCGCTGCCCGCTGATGTTCCCGCCCGGGCCGTAGTCGCACACGATGGTGGAGCGGAACCGCAGGGCCGGGCAGTCGCGCCGCGCGCAGCCCAGCGCCGTGCTGGCGGCCCAGACCACCTGCGTGTAGTGGCCGCAGACCTGGCCGCTGGCGCAGGTGTTGGTGGCGTGGTCGTAGTGGGCGGCCTCGCCGCTCCAGCTCGCCACCGCATCGGTGCCCGCGGCGGTGCCGGTCGAGGCGTAGATGTTCTCGCCCACGTAGAACGGGTGGCCGTCGCTCCGGCCAGGGTTGTGGTCGACCAGGCCGGAGGGCTGCTGCACGTCCACGCAGCGGGCCGCCCAGGCCGCCGCGGTGGCCGCCAGCGCGGCGTCCCAGGCGAGCGGGCCGACGCCGACGCCGCTGCGGACGGCGTTGTGGGCGGCGGTGATGCCGGCCAGCTCGGCCGGCTCGGTGGCCGGACCGGTCGGTCCGTCGGCCACCGCCGCGGCGCCGCCGCAGCCGGCGAGGGCCACCAGGAGTCCGAGCAGCGGCAGGCAGCGCGCGCGAGGGGTCATGGCCCGACGATGCCACATCCCGCCCTCCCCGTGCCCGCCGGCCCGCCCCGCCGGCCGCGAGGGGTCGAGCCGCCTGGCCGGTGCGCATCCTGTCGCACCCGCGCTGTCCAGCCCATGACCAGCTGTCCCCGCACGATCAGTCCAGTTACCCTCACGGTATGACCACCAAGCACCCGGGCTCGGCCGCGCTGGCGGTCGTGCCCGCCGCCAACCGGGCCGATCTCTTCGCCCGCTGCCGCGCCTTCACCATCACCGGCGAGCTGAAGGCCGCCGGGCTCTACCCGTACCACCGGCCGGCGCAGGGCGGCCCGGACGCCATCTCCGAGGTGCAGGGCCGCCCGGTGCTGATGTTCGGCTCCAACAACTACCTGGGCCTGGCCACCCACCCGCGGCTGGTGGCGGCAGCGACGGCGGCGCTGGCGCAGTGCGGCGTGGGCACCACCGGCTCGCGCCTGCTCAACGGCACCCTCGACCTGCACCAGCGGCTGGAGGCGCGGCTGGCCGCCTTCCACCGGCGCGAGGCGGCGGCGGTCTTCTCGGTGGGCTACCTGGCCAACCTGGGCGCCATCTCGGCCCTGTGCGGCCCCGGCGACCTGGTGGTGCTCGACCGCCTGGCCCACGCCAGCCTGGTGGACGCCTGCAAGCTGGCCGGGGTGCGGGTCAAGCGGTTCCGCCACAACGACCCGGCCCACCTGGCGCGCCTGCTGGCGTCGGAGCCGGACCGGCCGGCGCTGGTGGCGGTGGACGGGGTCTACAGCATGGACGGCGACCTGGCCCCGCTGCCCGAGCTGCTGGCGGCCTGCCGCCGCCACGGGGCGCGGCTGCTGGTGGACGACGCGCACGGGGTGGGCGTCTTCGGGCCCACCGGCCGCGGCGTGGCCGAGCACTTCGGGCTGGAGGCGGAGATCGACGTGCTGGTGGGCACGCTCTCCAAGGCCACCGGCACGCTGGGCGGGTACGTGGTGGCCGACGCCCCGGTGGTGGAGTACCTGCGCCACCTGGCCCGCCCCATGATCTTCACCGCCTCCGGGCCGGCCGCGGTGCAGGCCGCCACGCTGGCGGCGCTGGACCTCATCGAGGAGGAGCCGGAGCGGCGCCTGCGGCTGTGGGAGAACACCCGCCGGCTGCAGTCCGGGCTGGCGGAGGAGGGCTTCGACATCGGGGTCACCTGCTCGCCCATCGTGCCGGTACAGGTGGGCCAGCAGGAGCGGCTCTTCACCATGTGGCGGCGGCTGGAGGCGGACGGGGTCTACGCCAGCCTGGTGCTGCCCCCGGCGGTGCCGCCGGGCCGGTGCATCCTGCGGCTCACCGTCATGGCCACCCACACGCGCGAGCAGGTCGACCGGGCGGTGCTCGCCATCGCCGCGGCGGGCCGCGAGGCCGGGGTGCTGCCGGCAAGGTAGGCCGGCCAGGGCGACCCGACCCCGCGCCGGCGGCCGATCCGGCGACGGGAGGGGATTTCTTCATGGCCTCTCAGGCCGCCGCCGCCGGGTGGAACAGCCTGGCGCCGTCGGCGCCGGCCACCAGCACCGGCCGGGACAGCCGCCGGCAGGGGCCGCACCAGGCCCAGACCATCGACCGGGTGAACCGGGCCGCCACCGCGCCGCCGCAGGTCGGGCAGCCGCCCTCGACCTGGACGTCCTCGTCGCTCCTCGGCTCCCCTGGGCGCTGGCTAGTCATCGTGTCACCTCACCCATCCAGGTAAGGCTCATTCGCGGCTTGGCAAGCGGCGGGGGTGCCGATCACCGGGTCACACCCACTCCGCCTCCGCCGTGAAGTGGCGCAGCACCCCGGCCTGCTTCACCAGCCGCACCCCGCGCACCTGGCCCGCCCTGGCCTTCAGCTCGCAGATCACCTCGGCGGCGTAGTCGAAGTGGCTCTGGGTGTAGACCCGGCGCGGGAAGGCCAGGCGCACCAGCTCCAGCGGGTGGAAGGTCTCGGTGCCGTCTGGCAGCCGCCGGCCGAACATCACCGACCCGATCTCCACGCCGCGGATGCCGCCCTCCAGGTAGAGGGCGGCGGTGAGCGCCCAGGCCGGGTACTGCTCCGGCGGCAGGTGGGGCAGGAAGGCGCGCGCGTCCAGGTAGACGGCGTGGCCGCCGGTGGGCTCCACGATCTGCACGCCGCCCGCCAGCAGCTTCTCGCCCAGGTACTCGGCCGTGCGCAGCCGGTAGCGCAGGTAGTCCTCCTCCAGCACCTCCTCCAGGCCGGTGGCCAGCGCCTCCAGGTCGCGCCCGGCCAGCCCGCCGTAGGTGGGGAAGCCCTCGGTGAGGATCAGCAGGGTGCGGGCCGCCTCCACCCACCGGTCCTCCCTGAGCGCGATGAACCCGCCGATGTTGGCCAGCCCGTCCTTCTTGCCGCTCATGGTGCAGCCGTCGGCCAGCGAGAAGGCCTCGCGGGCGATGTCGGCCACGGCCCGCCCCTCCTGGCCGGGCTCGCGCAGCTTCACGAACATGGCGTTCTCGGCGAAGCGGCAGGCGTCGATGATGAGCGGCTTGCCGAAGCGCGCCAGCAGCGCCCGGTAGGCCCGCAGGTTGGAGAGCGACACCGGCTGCCCGCCGCCGGAGTTGTTGGTGAGGGTGATCATGCCGAAGGGCACGCGGTCGCCGCGCTCCCGCAGCAGCGCCTCCACCCGCTCCAGGTCCACGTTCCCCTTGAACGGGTGGCGCGTCCGCGGCGACAGCCCCTCGGGGATGACCAGGTCGGCCGCCTCCACGCCGCCGTACTCGAGGTTGGCGCGGGTGGTGTCGAAGTGGGTGTTGCTCGGCACCACGTCGCCCGGGCTGGTGGCCACCTTGAAGAGGATCCGCTCGGCGGCGCGCCCCTGGTGCACCGGGATGACGTGCTGGTAGCCGGTGAGCGCACGCACCACCCGCTCGAAGCGGAAGAAGCTGCGGGCGCCGGCGTAGCTCTCGTCGCCCACCATCAGGCCGGCCCACTGCCGCGCCGACATGGCGCCGGTGCCGGAGTCGGTGAGGAAGTCGAGGAGCACGTCGTCGGCGGCCAGCGCGAACACGTTGAGCCGCGCGGCCGAGAGCAGCGCCTCGCGCTCGGCGCGCGTGGTCATGCGGATGGGCTCCACCATCTTGATGCGGAAGGGCTCGAAGCGGCTGTGTGGCATGGGCGCACCGTGGGGGCCGGGAGCGGCGTGGCGAGGCCGGGAGGGCGACCGCCGCCGCGCGGCGGAGGCGCCACCCACACGCTGAACCCCGCGGAAACAGGGCGCAAGCGGCGCGTGCCGGCCGCCCCGCCAGGGTCCTCGGGTGATCGCCCGAGGCCGGACTCGGGACTCCCCACCCCCGGACCACGGACCGCGCCCCGCCCGGATCGGGCGCCCGACGCGGCGGCGCCCCGGACTCAAAGCCGCGCGATCGGGGAGTTGGCCCAATATCGGCGGCGGCTCTGATCGACGATATTCACTGACGAAGGGAGCGACACATGACGACCAACCTCGACAGCGCGAAGACGACCCTGCAGGCAGCGGCCCGCGGGCTCGGCCAGCTGGCCGCGACGCTGCTGGCCACCCTGGCCCCCGGCCTCGTGCCCGGTGAGGCGCACCTGGCCGGCGCGCCCTGCCGCGCCCCGGCCCGCGCCTCCACCCTCGACGAGGACCTCGACGAGCTCCTCCTCCACATCCAGCGGCGCCGCGCCTGCCGCTGAGCTTCCCGGCTTCCCCACCCACTTCCCAGCCTCACCGAACGGAGCAGACCATGACGACCCACACCGGCAACTCCAGCGTCCAGAGCGGCTACTACCTGAACACCCGCAGCTTCGCCATCGAGGTGGTCCCCGAGGGCGGCGGCACGCTGCCCGGCGCCGCCACGGCGAAGTACGTCTCGGTGCCCTTCCCGGCGCTCTTCCTGGTGGTGCCGGTGGTCGGGCTGGCGTTCCTCATGTTCCTGCCGGCCATCGGGTTCGCGCTCTTCGCCCAGGCCCTGGTCATGAAGGTGACCGGGCACGTGGCCGAGGGCGCCTCGTCGCTGGCCGCCTCGGTGGCGCCCGACCTGGCTCCCGGCGCGGCCTACCTGGCCGGCCACAAGGACGCGGAGAAGAAGGACGCGCCGGTGACGCCCGAGATCGAGAAGCTGGAGGGGGAGATCAAGGCGAAGCGCGGCGAGTAGCCGCCAGCGCGGCGCGGTCCGAAGGAGGACCGCGCGGGGCAGCGAGGGGGGCCGGCACCGCGAGGTGACCGGCCCTTCGCACGCCGGAGCGGCGCCCGCCGGCCGTCTCGCGGCGCGGCGGGCGGCCACCTCAGGCGGCGCGCAGCCCGAGCGGGCCGAGCGCCGCGGCGCCATCCGCGATGGCCCGGGCGAACTGCTCCCGGCTGCGCAGGCCGATGCCGTTGGCGGCGTCCTCGGCCGCGTACTCGGCGATGGCGCGCTCGATGGGGGTGCCGGCGGCGGCGGGGCTTCCCGGCGCGCCGCCCAGCAGCCGGTCGAAGTCGGCGTAGGCCCGGGTGTAGACGTCGTAGAGCTCGGCAGTGGTCATCGGCGGTCTCCCACCGGCGCCCTCGCCCCCGCCACCCCACCACCACGCCCTCTCGAGCCGCCGGACTTGCACAAGGATGATCTCGAAGCGGATCCGACGCAAGGGGGGGCGGTGCCGGCGGGTGAACGAAGGTGTGACAGGTCGGTGCCCTTGACGACTGCAACCGGCACAATTACAGAAAAGCCCACGATGGCCTCCGGAAAGTTCGCCATGGCGGTGCACGCCCTCGCGGTCCTGGCCCAGGACGCGGACGGCTACCCCAGCGAACACCTGGCCGGCAGCGTCAACACGCACGCCGTCTTCCTGCGGCGCGTGCTGCGGCGGCTGGCCGAGGCCGGGCTCATCGCGGCCCGCGAGGGGAGGGGCGGTGGCTACCGCCTGGCGCGCCCGGCCGACCAGGTGACCCTGGCCGAGGTCTACCGGGCGGTCGAGCCGGAGGGGCCGCTCGCCCCCAGCCCCTGCGACCCCAACCTGCGCTGCCCCGTGGGGGCCGGCATGCGCGCCGCCTTCGCCGGCGCCGCCGCGGCCGCCCGCGCCGGCGTGGAGTCCGCGCTGGCCGGGCAGACCGTGGCCGACGTGGCCCGCACCGCGGTCCGCCGCGGCAAGTCGGCGCGCGCCGCCGCCGCACCCTGAGCGCCGCGGCGCGCCTCCCGCCGCTCGCTCAGCGGCGCGCCCGCAGGTAGGGCGCCGGCCAGGGGCCGTCCACGCCCAGCTCGGCGGCCGCCCGCAGCGGGAAGCGCGGGTCGCGCAGCAGCTCGCGCCCCATCAGCACCAGGTCGGCCTGGCCCTCCCGCAGCACCTGCTCCGCCTGCGCCGCCCCGGTGAGCAGCCCCACCGCGGCGGTGGCCACGCCGGCCTCGCGCCGCACCCGGGCCGCGAAGGGCAGCTGGTAGCCGGGGGCCACCGGCACCGCGGCGGTGGGCACCAGCCCGCCCGACGAGCAGTCCACCAGGTCCACCCCCAGGGCGCCGAGCTGGCGCGCCAGCGCCACCGTCTCGTCGGGCGTCCAGCCGCCCTCGGCCCAGTCGGTGGCCGAGAGGCGCACCAGCAGCGGCAGCGCCTCCGGCCAGACGGCCCGCACGGCGCCCACCACCTGGCGCGCCAGGCGGGTGCGGTTCTCGAAGCCGCCGCCGTACCGGTCGGTGCGCCGGTTGGAGAGCGGCGAGAGGAGCTGGTGCAGGAGGTAGCCGTGGGCGGCGTGGACCTCCACCACCCGGCAGCCGGCCGTGAGCGCCCTCGCCGCGGCGGCGGCGAAGGTGGCCGGCAGGGCGTCGAGCTCGGCCGCGGTGAGCTCCACCGGCGTGGCGTGCCCGCCGGCGAAGGGCAGGGGGCTCGGCCCCACCGGCGCCCAGCCGCCGTCGCCCGGCAGGAGCGGCGCGCCGCCGGCCACCCAGGGCGGCCGCACCGAGGCCTTGCGCCCGGCGTGGGCCAGCTGCACCCCGGCCACCGCGCCCATGGCCTCCACGAAGCGCACCACCCGGGCCAGCGGCTCCACCTGGGCGTCCTCCCACAGCCCGAGGTCGGCCGCCGAGATGCGGCCGCGGGCCTCCACCGCGGTGGCCTCGAACAGCACCAGGCCGGCGCCGCCCTGCGCCAGCCCGCCGTAGTGCACCAGGTGCCAGTCGGCGGCGCGCCCCTCCACCGCCGAGTACTGGCACATGGGGGAGACGCCGAGGCGGTTGCGCAGGGTGACGCCGCGCAGGGTGAGGGGGTCGAAGAGCATGGCCGCCTTCTGCCACGGGGCGGCGCCGGAGAGAAGCAGCGGGCGGCGACCCGGGAGGTCGCCGCCCGCTCGAGGGCCAGGCTGGTGGGCGCCGCCGCTAGGGGGCCGGGGCCACCACCGGCGTCCAGGTGACGCCGGCCGAGGCGATGAGGATCTCGGTCTTGTAGCTGCCGGGGAAGGCGGTGGTGCCGGTGGCGGTCTGCTTGTCGCGGTCGCCGTAGAAGAAGGCGGCGTGCAGGCCGAGGGCCGGGGTCACGTTGAAGCTCAGGCCGGCCGTCACCGCGGTGGTGTTGGAGTCCGGCAGCGTGGGCGAGAGGTGATCGGTGGAGAGGCCGGAGACGTCGCGCATGGCGCCGACCCGCAGCGTCAGGGCGTCGGTGGCCTGCCACTCCAGGCCGCCGCGGATGACCCGGCCGTTGCCGTAGTCGCGCGGCACCACCAGGGTCAGGCCGGCGTCGCCGACGAAGGTGTCGTCGGTGTACTCGACGAAGCGGCTGAAGCTGTACTGCAGCGTGAAGAGCAGCGGCTTCGAGATGCGCCAGCCGATGCCGACGGCCAGGGTGTTGGGGAAGGCCAGGTCCTCCTTGACGCCCTGGTCCTGCGTGGCGCCGCTGGCCAGCGAGGGGGGGATCTGGAAGTGGCCGTCGCCCTTCATGGAGATGGTGGCCTTGTGCTTGTAGTCGATGCCCAGCGAGAGGTTCTTGGTGAGCTGGGCCTCCATGGCCACCTGGAAGGTGAGGCCGCCGCCCTTGGTGGAGAGCTCGCCGTAGGCGTCCGGGAAGGGCTCGATGCCCTGCTTGAGGTACTGGATGCCGTAGTAGTACACGGCGCCGCCGCCGAGGCGGAGGTAGGGGGAGAGCTCGTAGCCGGCGTTGAGGTAGGCGCCGATGATGCGCCGCTCGTTGGTGATGATGCGGCCGCGCCCCTGCCAGGTCTCGTCCCACTTCATCTGGCCGCCGCCGGGGGTGCCGATGCCGAAGCCGACGCCCAGGCCGCGCCCCGCCACCTCGGTGCCGTAGGCGGCGTACAGCGCCACCGGCGGCGTGGGGGCGAAGTTGGTCTTGGCGGTGCCGCTCACCCCGCTGGCCCCGCCGTCGTCCGGCGCGGTCCACTCGGTGGTGAGCGAGAGGATGGAGCCGGCCAGCGAGAGGTTGAAGCCGCGCAGCTTGGAGAGGGCGGCCGGGTTGGAGAAGGTGGCGGCGGCGTCCTGCTGGACGGCCACCGCCGACGAGGAGAGCGCCAGGTCGCGCGGGTTGACGTTGATGACCTCGTAGCCGCTGGCCAGGGCCAGCGAGGGGACGAGGACGGCGAGGGCGAGGGCGTGCTTGAGCAGGTTCATGGCGGTCGTCCTCAGGGCAGCGTGACCGGCGAAGCCGCCGGGAGGGTCGCGTCGAAGAGGTAGCTGGCCGCGTCGGCCTGGGTCGGCGCCGACGTCCCGATGAAGCTGTGCGGCAGGTCGATGCCTCCGGGTCCCTGGTAGACGAAGGTGCTCGACCCGGTCAGGTTGGCCAGCAGCTGGTTGTAGGGGTTGCGGATGGCGGGGTCGCCCTTGGCGATGATGGCGAAGGTGCCCTTGGCGGCCTGCGGGACCGAGCCGTCGGGGCTGGCCAGCAGGTTGGGCAGCGGCGAGCGGGAGACGTGCTTGGCGAAGTTGCCCGGGTCGGCCGGGTCGACGATCCACTTGGCCACGTTGACGGTCCGCAGGTAGGCGGCCGCCACCACCGGGTTGGTGGCGATCTGGTCGCGCGGGATGCCGATGCCGGCGAAGACGGCGTCCACCTGCGGGGCGAAGGTGCTCGCCTGGTCGGTGAAGAGGTCCACCAGCATGGCGCCGCCGACGGCCAGCGCGCCGCGGTCGAAGCGCGGGTTGGTGGCCAGCACGCCGGTGCCGGCGATGGCGCCGAGCGACACGCCCTCCCAGCGGACCGCGCTCGGGTCGATGAGGACGTTGGCGGGGAGGCCGAGCGCCGCGCGGGCGTCCTGGGCGGGCTGCGGCGCCAGGCCGGCCGGCGGCCGGGCCATGGCCAGGGCCAGCGCCGACTGGTCGATGAGGTTCTGCCGGAAGGCGTCGCGGATGCGGAAGAAGTTGGCGCTGATGAAGAACTGGCCGGAGATCTGCGAGATGGGGGCGCCGGCGGAGCAGGTGCCGGGCGGGGTGGCGTCACCCTGGCCGGCGCCGCCCGCGAACGGCGTGCAGACGCCGCCCGCGCCGCACTCCGCGCTGGCCTTGCACCAGGCCCGCGCGCCGTGCAGCGGGAAG
Source organism: Anaeromyxobacter sp. (assembly GCA_016718565.1). Classification (NCBI taxonomy): domain Bacteria; kingdom Pseudomonadati; phylum Myxococcota; class Myxococcia; order Myxococcales; family Anaeromyxobacteraceae; genus Anaeromyxobacter; species Anaeromyxobacter sp. The sequence continues at coordinate 187,768 of JADKCZ010000001.1, forward strand.
TCGGTGGCCACGGCGATGAAGCCGCGCGCCGCCAGCGCGTCGGCCAGGGCGTAGAGGGTCTCCTTCGAGCCGCCCAGGCCGTGGCCGACCACCACCACCTTGGCGCAGGAGGTGCCGGCCGGGAACGGCGGCAGGCAGGCCGGCACGTTGGCCGGCAGCGGCGTGGCCACCAGCGCGTGGAGCGAGGTGAGGAGCGCCGCGGGGTTGGCCAGGTCGGCCGCCAGCGTGCGCCGCAGGGTGCCGGTGGTCTTGTCGATGGCGTCCAGGCTGTTGAAGGTGACGTCGAAGAAGCCGGCCACGTTGGGCGCGGGCAGCGGCGAGGTGCCGGGGGTGACCGAGGTCACCGCGAACACCGCGGCCGGCGTGCCGCCGGGGCCGGCCCGCGACTCGATGAGGTAGGGCGCCGCCGAGAGCTGCAGCGAGAGGCCGGTGATGCTCTGCGTCTTGAAGGTGTAGGCGGTCACCACGTCGGCCTTGGTGGTGCCGGCGGGGAGCACGGCCCAGATCGGGTCGAGGGCGGCGCGCATGGTCTGCAGCATCGCCGCGGTGCCGTTGGCCACGCCCGGGATGGCCGACACGCCGCCCACCGCCAGCGGGGCGGTGAACTCGAGCAGGATCTTGGCGACGGTGGGGCGCACCAGGGCGCCGCCGGCCACGTCCTTCACCCGGTTGGTGACCACCACGGCGTAGGTGGTCCCCTCGTCGAGGGGCGGCAGGTAGAAGGTGCCCAGGCCGGGCACCGGGGCCGTCACGGCCGGCTGCAGGCCGATGATGCTGGAGCAGCCGCCGGCGATGGGGCAGCCCTGCGCCTGCGTCACCACGATGGGCGGCGGCTGGGTCAGGTAGGCGGCCGCGGCCGGGGTGCCGGCGCCGAGCGCGCTGGGCAGGTCGAGCAGCCGCTGCGGCGCGGCCCCGCCGAGCTTGTAGAGGAAGACGTTGGCCGCCGTCACGGTCGAGGCGTCGAGGGTGGCGGAGGTCTGGGCCAGCATCATGGCGCTGGTGGAGAAGCCGTCCAGCGTGTCGAGGCCGGCGGCCGCCGGGCCGAAGGCCGGGTTGAAGATCACCGTGCCGTCGGCGTCGGTGCGGAGCAGGTCGATGGGCAGCGGGGCCACGCCCGAGCCGGAGTCGATGAGCACCACCGTGCCGGCCGAGGGGGCCACGCCGAAGGTGGCCAGGCTGGCGGTCTCGCCGAGCGGGAAGCGGCCGTCGATGGCGGGGAAGGCCGCGGTCACGCCCGGGTCGGCCGCCGGGATCCACACGCCGCTGGCGCCGGACCAGCGCAGCGGGTTCCACAGGGCCTGGCGCAGCCCCTCCAGCGAGGCGACCTCGTCGGCGTTGGTGCCGTTGCCGTTGGAGTCGGGGATGGCGCCGAGCGGCTGGTTCTCCTTCTTGGTGAGGTCGCGGTTCATGATGGCCAGCGCGATGGCGGTGTCGGCGTTGACCACCTGGCCGGTGCTGGTCTTGACGCCGTTCGGGCCGCCGCGGACGCCGATGACGTAGCGGCCGCCGGGGGCCCAGCGCCGGCTGCCGGTGGCGTCGGCCTTCTTGCGCAGCGTCAGGGTGGCGGGGGTGCAGGTGCCGGGCGCGGAGCAGGCGCCGGCCGCGGAGGCGGCCTCGGTCTCGACCACCGCCACCGGCGACACGTCCACCCGGAGCACGGCCACCGTGTCGGCCGTCACCGTGGTGAGGTCGATGGCGGGCGCGGCCACGGCCACGTACTCGCCGTTGTCGCCGCGGGCCGGGTCCCAGCTGGAGGCGGTGAAGGGGATGGAGATCGAGACCTCCTGATCGCTCGGGAAGCCGCCGGCGTTCTTGAAGGTGCAGAGGAGCTGGGCCTGCGCGTTGGGCAGGAAGGCGCAGGGGGCGGCCGGCACCGCGGCCAGCGCCAGGTCGTTGGGCGTCGGCACGTTGGGTGACGAGTAGCGCGCGAAGACCAGGTCCGCGGGGAGGGGCTGCTGCGTCACCTCCGTGCAGGCGGCGAGCGCGAGGGGCACGGCCAGGAGTCCGGCTCGGCGAAGTGACATCTTTTTTCTCCTCGGGGAAGACGTTCGACGGAGCGTGAAGTCCGGGACCTGCGGGGGGCGGCCCTTCTACTTGGTTCCCCGCTGATTCGAAGTCAACGAAAGACCGACGACACCGTGCGTCAAACTTGCGCCTGATGGTCCGGTCGAGGTGGGTCGCCGGCCCGATCGGGGGTACCCGGGGTGCCGCTGCGACCTGGTCTCGGTCGTCGCCGCACCGCCGCGTCGCTCCGAATATCGCGGACCTGGCTGACCGGAGAATCAACTGGCAGTGACACGCTCGGCGCTGGCCCTTTCACGTCCGGAGCGCATATCATTCGCGCCTTTCCTGCGCCCGCAGCACCCGCCGCCCCCAGTCGTCACCCACAGTGAAGCGAGGCCGGCGCCTCGCCCGCTCCGCGCCGCACCGCCGTCCCCCCGCCTGGCTGCCCACCTCCCAAGGAGACCCGAATGACGAGACGCCTCGCCCTGGTCCTCGCCGCCGCCCTGCCGCTCGCGGCCCTCGCCCAGACCCCGCCCGCCCCCGTCGAGCCTGCCGCGGTGGTCGCCCCCGCCCCCGCGGCGGCCCCCGTGGCCGCGCCCGCCCCCGCCGCCCTGACCATCGACTGGGGCGGCTGGCTGGTCTTCAACTCCTTCTTCAACTCCGGCAACACCTCGGCCCCCGCCGACCTGCCGGCCCGCGCCACCGCCGGCCTGCCGGGCGAGCACGCCGTGGGCATGCAGGTCCGCCAGAGCCGCCTGCGCGCCGTCCTCGGCCTGCCCGGCGGCGGGCTCCTCGGCGACGCCAAGCTCAAGGGGCTCGTCGAGATCGACTTCATGGGCGGCGGCGTGGGCGGTGACGCCTCGCTCCCCCTCCTGCGCCTGCGCCACGCCTGGGCCGCCGCCACCTGGAAGGACCTCGGCAACCTGACCCTCACCGTCGGCCAGACCTGGGGCGTCTTCACGGGGCCCTACTTCGCCACCAGCCTCGGCCACCTGGCGCTGCCGCGCTTCGCCGGCGCCGGCTTCCTCTACCGCCGCGCGCCGCAGCTCCGCCTCTCCGGCGACCTCGGCGGCGCGGTGGCGCTGAAGTGGGACGCCGCCCTGCTCGCGCCGATGGACAAGGCCACCGCGGGCGCGGTGGTGACGAGCGGCGCCGGCGTGGGTGAGCGCTCGGGCCTCCCGGACGTCGAGGCCCGCGTCGCCGTGGTCTACCGGCCCGAGAAGAAGAACATGTTCGAGCTCGGCGTCTCCGGCCACTACGGCGAGGACAAGTACCTGGTCACCGGCAACGCCAACAAGACGGTGCCGAGCCAGGGGATGGCGGTCGACTTCAAGCTCGACGTCTCGATGGTCACGCTGGTCGGCTCGGCCTTCTCGGGCGACAACATCGACGTGTGGGCCACCGTCACGCCCGGCGTCCGCGCGGGCGCCGGCACCCCGCCGGCCACGGTGGACGCCATCTCCACCAAGGGCGGCTGGGTCCAGCTCCAGGTGACCCCGGTGGCCGGCTGGCAGCTCCTCCTCGGCGGCGGCATGGAGAAGCCCACCGTCGGCGATCTGCCCGTCAGCGCCACCACCGTGAAGGAGAACCAGCAGCTCTCCGCCGGCCTGGTGGTCAACGTGGCGCCCAAGTGGAGGGCGGCCCTGGAGTACACCGAGTACAAGACCACCTACAACGACACCACCCCGGTGAAGCAGACCGCCAGCCAGGTGGAGCTGTCCACGCTGTACGCCTTCTAGCCGCACCCCGGAGCCGCTGCGCCCTCGGCCCCGCCCGCCCCGCCCACGCGGGTGCGGCCGGGGTCGAGGTGTCGATGGGGAGCGGCGCGAACGGGGTTCCCGAATCAGGCCCGCCCGTCTAGAGTCCGGCGCCACCTCACCCCGGGAGCGCCTCGATGACCCGCCTCGCCCTCCTCTGCCTCGCCGCCCTGCCGCTCGCCGGGCGCGCCCAGGCGCCGGCCGCCGACGCCGCGGCGCCGGCCACGGTCACGACCACCACCACCACCACGGTCATCACCACCACGGCCCCGACCGCGGGCACGACGGCGGCGCTCCCCGCCGGCGCGGCGGCCGCCCCGCTCTTCACCCTCGAGCTCGGCGGCGCGCTCACCCTCACCGCGGCCTCGGGCTTCGGCGGGCTCGACGACCACCACCTGGCCAGCTACGCCCTGCCGCCCGACACGGCCAGGACCTTCGGCATGACCATCGGCCAGAGCCGCCTGCACCTGGGCCTGGCCGCCCCCGGCGACGGCCGCCTGTCCGGGGCGGCCCTGGCCGGGCGGGTGGAGCTCGACTTCGCCGGCGGCCTGGCCGCGGGCGACGGGGCGCAGCCGCTGGTGCGGCTCCGCCAGGCCTGGCTCTCGGCGCGGTGGGAGCGGCTGGCCGGCCTGACGCTGCTGGTCGGCCAGGCCGACGGGCTCATGGGCGGCCCGCACCGGGCGGTGAGCCTGGCGCACGTGGCCATCCCGCGCTTCGAGGGGGCCGGCCTCCTCAGCCGCCGCGCCCCGCAGGTGCGGCTCTCGGTGGCCGGCGGCGGCGACCTGGCGCTCTCGGCCGGCGCGGCCCTGCTGGCCCCGCTCGACCGCGCCACCACCCCGGTGCCGTCGGCCGCCAGCCCCACCGGCGTGGGCGAGCGCTCCGGCCTGCCGGACGTGGAGGGGCGGGTGGCGCTGGCCTGGCGGCGCGGCGGCGCCCCGCTGCTGGAGGTGGGCCTGTCGGGCCACGCCGGGCGCGAGACCTACCGCATGGCCGGCGGCGTGGACGCCAGCCTGGACGCCTACGGCGCGGCGCTGGACCTCCGCCTCGACCTGCCCTGGCTGACCCTGGCGGGCGCGGGCTACGCGGGCAAGAACCTCGACGTGCTCAACACCGCCAGCCAGGGCGCCACCGGCAGCCTCTCCGGCGCCGGCGGGCTGGTGGCGGTGACCGGCGTGGCGGTGGCGGGCGGCTGGGCCCAGCTCTCCCTGGCCCCGCTGCCGGGCCTGGCGCTCTTCGTCGGCGCCGGCCTCGAGGCGGCGGCGCGCGCCGACCTGCCCTTCAACCCGCCCACCGCCACGGTGGTGCTGGAGAGCGCCCAGGTCTCGGGCGGCGCCACCCTGGAGCTGGCCACCGGCTGGAGCGTGGGGGCCGAGTACACGGTCTACCGGACGGTCTTCGTGGGGCCCACCGACCGCGAGGTGCTCTCCGGGCAGCTGGAGCTGGCGACGCGCTACGCGTTCTAGGGCCCGGCCTTGCGGTGGTCCACCACCCGCCGGGCCTTGCCGGCGGAGCGCTCGATGGAGCCCGGCGCCACCAGCTCCACCGTCATGCGGATGCCGGTGACCGCGTGGATCTCGCGGTCGATGCGGTCCCGCAGCGCCACCAGCCGGCGCATCTCGTCCGAGAAGTCGGCCGGGCGCACCTCCACCTTGACGGTGGCCTCGTCGAGCGCGCCCGGGCGCGACACCTCGATGAGGTAGTGCGGCGCCGTCCCCTCCACCCGCAGCAGCGCCTCCTCCACCTGGCTGGGGAAGACGTTCACCCCGCGGATGATGAGCATGTCGTCGGTGCGCCCCACCACCCGGCTCATGCGCACGCCGGTGCGGCCGCAGGGGCAGGGCGAGCGGTCCAGCGAGGCGAGATCCCGGGTGCGGTAGCGCAGCACCGGCATGGCCTCCTTGGTGAGCGAGGTGAAGCACAGCTCGCCCACCTCCCCGTCGGGCCGCGGGGCCAGGGTCTCCGGATCCAGGCACTCCACCAGGAAGTGGTCCTCGGCCACGTGCATGCCGCGCCGCGCCCCGCACTCGCCGGAGACGCCCGGGCCGATCACCTCGGAGAGGCCGTAGTTGTTGAAGGCCAGGATGCCGAGGTCGCGCTCCAGCGCCTCGCGCAGCTCCTCGGTCCAGGGCTCGCCGCCGAAGTGGCCGAAGCGCAGCGCCAGGTCTGAGCGCGGCAGGCCGGCGTCGCGGATCACCTCGGCCAGGTGGAAGGCGTAGGAGGGGGTGCAGATGAGGGCGTCGGCGGCCAGGTCGCGCAGCAGCAGCACCTGGCGCGGGGTGTTGCCGCCGCCGGCGGGGACCACCCCGGCCCCCACCCGCTCGATGCCGGCGTGCAGCCCGAACCCGCCGGTGAAGAGGCCGTAGCCGAAGGCCACGTGCACCAGGTGGCCGGGGCGGAGCCCCCCGGCGGTGAGGACCCGGGCCACCAGCCCGGACCAGGTCTCGAGGTCGCGGCGGGTGTAGGCCACGAAGGTGGGCATGCCGGTGGTGCCGGACGAGCCGTGCACGCGCGCGATCTCGGCGCGCGGCACCGCCAGCAGGCCGAGCGGGTAGTGGGCCCGCATGTCGTCCTTCACCGTGAAGGGCAGGCGGCGCAGGTCGTCGAGCGAGCGCAGGTCGTCCGGGCCCACGCCCGCGGCGGCCAGGGCCGCCCGGTAGAAGGGCACCCGGCCGGCCTGGGCCACGGTCTGGCGCAGGCGGCCGAGCTGCAGGGCGGCCAGCTCGGGGCGCGGCAGGGCCTCGGCCGGGTCGAAGAGCCGGTTCTCGACGAGCAGGGTGGTCACGGGGGCGGGAGGGCTCTCTCGGGGTGGTGGCCGCGGGAGGGGCGGCGGCCGGGCGGCGCCGCTAGGCCCCGGCGCGCCGGAAGAGCTCGCCGGCCGAGACCAGCTGGACCCCGGCGGCGGCCAGCTTCACCGCGGCGGCGTCCGGCTCCTCCAGGCGGAAGAGCAGGGTGGCGGCCTTGCCGCGCTCGCGCATCGTGAAGGGGTACATGTACTCGACGCCCAGGCCGGTCCGCTCGAAGACCTCCAGCACCGCGGCCAGGCCCCCGGCCTGGTCCGGCACGTCGAGGGCCAGGAGGTCGGTGACGTTGACCACCTGCCCGGCCGCCTCCAGCAGCTGCTTGGCCCGCGCCCAGTCCTTGACGATGAGGCGCAGGATGCCGAACTGCTGGGTGTCGGCCAGCGACATGGTGAGGATGTCGATGCCGGCGTCGCCCAGCACCTTGCAGGGCACGCGGAGCTGGCCGGGGCGGTTCTCGAGGAAGAGCGACAGCTGGCGGATCTTCATGGTGGCTCCGGTGCGGGCGCGGGCGGCCCCGAGGGGCCCCCCGGCGCGCTCAGATCTTGCGCTGGTCGACGACCCGCTTGGCCTTGCCCTCGCTGCGGGCCAGGGTCTTGGGCTGCACCAGGTGGACCTTCACCCGGATGCCGATGGTGTGCTCGATGGCGTCGGCCAGCTGGTCCTGCAGCGCCTCCAGCCCGCGGATCCGGTCGGAGAAGAACGCGGCCGTCACCTCCACCTGCACCTCCATCTCGTCCAGCCCCTTCTGCCGGGTCAGCACGATCTGGTAGTGCGGCAGGGTGCCCTCCACCTTGAGCAGGGCCGCCTCCACCTGCGACGGGAAGACGTTGACGCCGCGGATGATGAACATGTCGTCGGAGCGGCGGCCGATGCGGCGGATGCGCCGGATGGTCCGGCCGCAGGGGCAGGGGTCCGGGTGCAGGCTGGTGATGTCCCGGGTGCGGTAGCGGAGCATCGGCATGGCCTGCTTGGAGAGGGTGGTGAGCACCAGCTCGCCCTCGCTGCCGTCCGGCAGCACCGCGCCGCTGACCGGGTCGATGATCTCCGGGTAGAAGTGGTCCTCGAAGAGGTGCAGGCCGTCGCGGTGCAGGCACTCGATGCCCACGCCCGGGCCGATGATCTCGGAGAGGCCGTAGATGTCGTGGGCCCGGATGCCGGTCTCGGCCTGGATGTGCTGCCGCATCTCCTCGCTCCAGGGCTCGGCGCCGAAGACGCCCACCTTCAGCTTGCCGAAGCCGACCCCGGCCTCCTTGGCCCGCTCGATGAGGTGCACCATGTAGCTCGGGGTGCAGCAGATGGCGGTGACCCCGAAGTCGGCCAGCACCATGAGCTGCCGCTCGGTGTTGCCGCCGGAGATGGGGATGACGGTGGCCCCCAGCGCCTCGGCGCCGTAGTGGGCCCCCAGGCCGCCGGTGAAGAGGCCGTAGCCGTAGGCGTTCTGCACCACGTCGCCCTGGTGCAGGCCGCAGGCGGCGAAGGAGCGGACCATCACGCTGGTCCAGACCTGCAGGTCGGCCTCGGTGTAGGCCACCACGATGGGCTTGCCGGTGGTGCCGGAGGAGGCGTGCAGCCGCACCACCTCCTCCATGGGCGAGGCGAACAGGCCGAAGGGGTAGGTGTCGCGCAGGTCGGTCTTCACCGTGAAGGGCAGCAGCCCCAGGTCCGGCAGCCCCCTGATCGCCTCGGGCCCCAGGTCGCGCTGCTCCATGCGCTCGCGGAAGAGCGGCACCCGCTCGTAGGCGCGCCGCACCACCGCCTGCAGCCGGCCCAGCTGCAGCGCCTCGAGCTGGGCGCGCGGCAGGTAGTCGGGCGCGCTGGCCGGGTGGAAGGCGGCCGGGGCGTCGTTCCAGGCGGTCCTCATCGCACCGACTCCTTGCCGAGGCGGTAGGCCTTCTCGTTCACCTCGTGCAGCCGCTCCGGCAGCGCGGCCCGGATGGCGGCCAGCCAGTGCTCGTCGGCCAGGTCGAGGCGCGCCGCCAGCACGCCCAGCAGCGCCACGTTGAGCGAGCGGCGGTTGGGCAGGTCCGCCTCGTTGATGGCGTCGGGCGGGATGAGGACGCCGCCGGGCCGGAGGTTGGGGCGGTTCACCTCCACCTCGCTCCCGGCCAGCACCACCAGGAAGTCGGCCTCGCCGCGCGGGATCATGGGCGAGAGCACCTCGGTGCCGTAGCGCACGTCGCTGGTCACCGAGCCGCCCCGCTGGCTCATGCCGTGGATCTCGGCCTTCTTGACGTCGAAGCCGGCCCGGAAGGCGGCGTCGGCCAGGATGTCGGAGGCCTTGATGGCCCCCTGGCCGCCCAGCCCGGCCACCACCACGTTGACCACCCGGGTGGCCATGGTCAGGCCTCCTCGGAGGTGCAGGTGCCGCCGCAGCCGGCCGGCTGGGCCGGGCCGGCCCCGTCCACCACCAGCAGGGCCTTGGCCGCGTTCGCCTTGTCGTAGGTCCGGATGTCGGCCGCCGCCAGGATGCAGGCGCGCCGCGACACGATGACCGAGAGCTCGTTGCGGCCGAGCCGGTCGACCAGCAGCCGCTCGAAGGAGCCCGGGTCGGCGATGGGGTCCACCACGTCCACGTTCTTCACCCCCAGCGCGGTGGCGATGCCCTCGATGGAGAGCCGGGTGGTCTGCTCGTGGTCCAGCGTCCGGCCGGTGCCGGGGTGCTCCTGCTGCCCGGTCATGGCGGTGGTGCCGTTGTCGAGCACCACCAGCACGTGGCCGGTGGCGGGCGGGTTGTAGACCATCTCGACCAGGCCGTTGATGCCCGAGTGCACGAAGGTGGAGTCGCCGATGAGCGAGACCACCCGGCGGGCGTCGGCCTCCGGCAGCACGTGGCGCAGCCCCAGCCCCACGCCCAGCGAGGCGCCCATGGCCACGCAGGTGTCCATGCCCAGGTAGGGCGGCAGCACGCCCAGCGTGTAGCAGCCGATGTCGCCGGCCACGATGCAGTCGTGCTTGCGCAGCGAGGCGTAGACCGGGTGGTAGGGGCAGGCCTCGCAGAGCATGGGCGGCTTGCCGCGCGGGGCCACCGGCTCCGGGCTGGTGTCGCGGGCCAGGATGCGGCGCACCCGGTCCACGTCCAGCTCGCCGAAGCGGAAGGCCTCCGGCTTGCCCTCCACCCGCAGGCCGGCGGCCAGGCAGGCGTCGGCGATGACCGGGTCGCCCTCCTCGATGACCACGCAGCGCTCCACCGAGGCGGCGAACTCGCGCAGCTTGGCCAGCGGCAGCGGGTGGATGGTCTTGACCTCGAAGAGCGAGGCCTCCGGCGCCGCCTCGCGGACGTGGCGGGCGGTGACGCCGTTGGCGATGACGCCCAGCAGCACGTCGCCGGGGCGCCACACGTTGAGCGCCGAGCCCTCGGCGAAGACCTGCAGCGCCGCCAGCTTCTGGCGCAGCTTCTTGTGGGCCGGCCGGGCGTAGGCCGGGATCATCACGCGGGTGGGGATGTCGCGCTGGAAGGGCTGCACCGCGGCGGGGGCGCGCGTGGCGTGGCGGGTCACGATGGACTTGCCGTGGCACACCCGGGTGGTCATGCGGAAGAGCACCGGCAGCTGCCACCGCTCCGACAGCTCGAAGGCCGCCAGCATCAGGTCGTAGGCCTCCTGCGAGTCGGCCGGCTCCAGCATGGGGAGCCCGGCCGCCACCGCGTAGCGGCGCGAGTCCTGCTCGTTCTGGGAGGAGGCCATGCCCGGGTCGTCGGCCGCCACCACCACCAGCCCGCCCTGCACGCCGGTGTAGGCGGCGGTGAAGAGCGGGTCGGCGGCCACGTTGAGCCCCACGTGCTTCATGGTGACCAGGCAGCGGGCGCCGCCGTAGGCGGCCCCCAGGCCGACCTCCAGGGCCACCTTCTCGTTGGGGGCCCACTGGGCCCGGCCGCCCAGGGCGTCGAAGGCCTCCAGGATCTCGGTGGAGGGCGTGCCTGGGTAGCCGGTGCCGAGGTGCACGCCGGCGTCCAGGGCCGCCGCCGCCACCGCTTCGTCACCAGAGAGGAGCCGTCGTTCCATAGGGGGGTGGTGCTCCGTCGCGCCGCGCGTGGCGCCGACCGTGGCGTGCAGGCTGACCCCGTTCCGGGCTACAAACCCAGGGCGGTGCCCGACTGCGACGTCGTGGGCCGGCCATCTTAGTGAACCCCGGCGATGATGCCCATCCCCACGCTCGACCGGCTCCTCGCCGAGGCCCGCGCCCGCGGCCCGGTGCGGCTCGTGGTGGCCGCGGCCGAGAGCACCACCGCCCTCCAGGCCGCCTGCCTGGCCCGGCGGCAGCGGCTGGCCGACGTGGTGCTGACCGGCGACCCGGCCCAGCTGCGCCGCCGGCTGCAGGAGCTGCAGGAGGACCCGGCCCTCTTCGAGCTGGTGGCCGCCGCCGACGACGCCGACGCGGCGCGCCGGGCGGTGGGCATGGTGCGCGCCGGCGAGGCGGCCGTGCTCATGAAGGGGCGGCTGCAGACCGCCGACCTCCTGCGGGCGGTGCTGGACCGCCGCACCGGGCTGCGCCAGGAGGGGCGGCTGCTCTCCGACGTGCTGGTGGCCGACCACCCGCTCTCGCAGGAGCCGCGCCTGGTGGGGGTCACCGACGGCGGCGTCAACGTGGCGCCGGACCTGGCCCAGAAGAAGGCCATCGTGGAGAACGCGGTGGCCCTCTTCCGCCGGCTCGGCCACGACCGGCCGCGGGTGGCCTGCCTGTGCGCCGTGGAGAAGGTGTCGCCCGCCATGCCCCACACGGAGGACGCCCAGGCGCTGGCCGAGCTGAACGCCCGCGGCGAGCTGGCCGGCTGCCTGGTGTCGGGGCCGCTGGCCCTCGACAACGCGCTCTCGGTGGAGGCGGCGCGCGAGAAGGGCATCGACCACCCGGTGGCGGGGCGGGCCGACGTCCTGCTGGCGCCCACCATCGAGGCCGGCAACACCCTGGGGAAGGCCTTCACCTACCTGGCCCACGCCCGGGTGGCCCACGTGCTGGTGGGGGCGCTGGCGCCGGTGCTCATCCCCAGCCGGGTGGAGCGGGCCGAGGACAAGCTCCTGTCGATCGCCCTCGGGGTGCTGGCGGCCACGCCGCAGGGGGGCGCCCGTGGCTGAGCCCCTGGTGCTGGCCATCAACCCCGGCGCCGGCTCCACCAAGCTGGCGCTCTTCCGCGGGCCGCGCCCCGAGCAGACGGCGCGCCTGGAGCACCCCGAGCTGATGGCGCGGCCGCTCGGCCGGGTGTGGGACGAGCGGCCGGCGCGGCTGGCGGCGGTGCGGGCCTTCCTGGCCGCGGCCGGGGTGGGCCCGGGCCACCTGGCCGCGGCGGTGGGGCGGGGCGGGCTCCTGCCGCCGCTCGAGGCCGGCACCTACGTGGTGGACGCGGCCCTGCTGGCCGACCTGGAGCGGGCCGAGCGCGGCGAGCACGCCTCCAACCTGGGCGCCCCGCTGGCCCGGCTGGTGGCCGACGCCTACGGCTGCCCGGCCTTCATCGTGGACCCGGTCTCGGTGGACGAGCTCGAGCCGGTGGCGCGGCTGACCGGGCTGCGCGGGGTGACGCGCCGCTCCTTCTCCCACGCCCTCAACCTCAGGGCGGTGGCGCGCCGGCACGCCGCAGCGGTGGGCCGGCCGCTCACGGACCTGCGCCTGGTGGTGGTGCACATGGGCACCGGGGTCAGCCTGGCGGCCCTGGCGGGCGGGCGCATGGTGGACGTGGTCAACCCGCAGGACGAGGGGCCGTTCTCCGGCGACCGGGCCGGCGGGGTGCCCGTCACCGCGGTGGTGGACCTGTGCTTCGCGCCCGGCGCCGAGGCCCGCGAGGTGAAGCGGCGGCTCTTCGGCGACGGCGGGCTCTTCAGCCTGACCGGCACCCGCGACGCGCGCGAGGTGCTGCGGCGCGCCGCGGCGGGGGACCAGGCGGCCGGCCTGGTGATGGAGGCCCTGGCCTACCAGGTGGCCAAGGCGGCCGGCGGGCTGGCGGCGGCGCTGGAGGGGCGGGTGGACGCGGTGCTGCTCACCGGCGGGCTGGCCTTCCTGGATCCGGTGGTGGAGGCGGTGCGGCGGCGGGTGGCCTTCATCGCGCCGGTACACCTCTTCCCGGGCGAGGACGAGCTCCAGGCGCTGGCCGAGGGGGCCCTGCGGGTGCTCTCCGGCGAGGAGCCGGCCAGGGCCTACGCGCCGGCCCGCCCGGCCTGAGCGGTGGGTCCGGGGGCTGGTCCGGGCCCGGGCCGCCGTCGCCGGTCCGATTTTCCTGATCCAGATCAGGAGCCTCAGCGTTCGCGGGGCCTCCGGCGCGCCGGATCCCGGCCTTGACCGCACCCCCGGTGTAGAGTGGGGCTCCACCCGAGGAGGACCCCTCATGCGCCTTGCCCCGCTCGTCGCCGCCGCGCTGCTCGTGCCAGCCCTCGCCCTGGCCCAGGAGCCGCCGCCGCCCCAGAACCCGGTCTACCCGGCCGTCCCGGTGACCAGCGAGGCGCCGCCGCCCCAGAACCCGGTCTACCAGGCGGTGCCGGTGCAGCCCGCGCCGCCGCCGGCCCTGGCCATGGCGCCGCGCCGCCACCAGCGCAGCCCCTGGTACATCGGCTTCCACCTCGGCACCGGCGACGGCCACGTCTCCGGCCAGGGCGACAGCTTCACGCTCACCGAGATGAACTTCGACCGCGACACCACCAAGCTGGCGCTCGGGTTCAAGGTGGGCGCGACCCTGACGCCGCGCCTGCTCCTCGGCCTCGACGTGAACGTCATGAGCGCCCAGTCGAGCGAGGGCGGCGCCAACACCATGGCCCAGATCAACAACTACGATCTGATGCTCACCTGGTTCCCGCAGGGCGAGGGCTTCCTGGTCCGCGGCGGGGTGGGCGTCTCGGCCCTGGTCTGGGACCTCGACGCGCTCGGCCGCGAGACCTACAACGGCGTGAACATGCTGGTGGGCGTGGGCTACGCCTTCTGGCTCGGGCAGGGGTGGAACCTGACGGTCAACCTCGACTACTCGGGCCAGAGCTACGGCTCCTCCGACACCCAGCCGGAGACCTCCGGCTTCTGGGCGCTCTACCTGGGCTGCGACTGGTACTGAGCTCACCCGGTCACAGCCAGTCGTAGGCGTAGAGCGTGAGCCCCAGCGCCGCCTCCTCCGGGCGGCGGCGCGCCTCGAGGGCCAGGGACAGGCCGCGCGAGAGGTGGAAGCGGGCCGCCAGGTCCACGCCGAAGGTCTCGCGCGGTGCCGCCTCCGGCAGCCAGCGCCAGGCGCCCTGCGCCAGCAGCGCCACCTTCTGGCCGAGCCGGGCCCGCAGGAGGCCGCCGGGCCCCAGGCCGACCCGGAGCCGCCCGCCGCCCCAGCCCCCCAGGCCCGCCGAGCCGGTGACCTCGGCGTCGGCGAAGAGGGCGGCGTCGAGCGCGCCCGGCACCAGCGCCACCGCCAGGCCGCCGCCGGCCGCCAGCACCCCGGCGGTGCAGCGGTCGCAGCCGGCGTCGCGCAGCACCTCGGCGCCCAGCCGGAAGCGCCAGGACGGGCGCAGGTCGAAGCGGGTGGCGGGCGAGAGCGACACGATGCGCACCGCCGAGGTCTCGTCCAGCTCGAGCCGGGCGGCGCGGGCGTCCCAGCGCAGGCGGGTGGGCAGGAACTCGATCTGCGAGTGGGCCGGGTAGCCGTCGGGCGGGTCGAGGAGATCGTGCAGGCAGAGCCGGAGGTCCAGGGTGGCGAAGCCGCCCTGCGGCCGGCCGGTGCCGAGCGGGCGGGTCAGGCCGCCCCCCAGCCCGGCGCGCAGGGACCCGTGGCCGCGCTCCGGGCGCAAGGTCTCGGGCGGCGGCAGCACCAGCTCCGGCGAGACCACCCGCAGGCCGGCGCGGCGCACCAGCAGCGCCTGCCGGTTGGCCGAGGCCCAGGGCTTCTCGCCGAGCAGCATCCCCTTGCCGTGGCGCAGGTCGAGGAGGTCGGCGGCGGCGTCGAGCGCGGCGGCCTGCTCGGCCGGGCTGGCCGCGGCGGGCAGCGGCGCGGCGGCGTCGGCGGCCAGCGCCTCCACCGCCCCGGCGGCGGCGGGCGTGAGGGTGCGCACCCGGGCCTCGAACTGGGTGCGCACGGCCGGGCGGTAGTGGGAGGCGCGCACCAGCCCGGGGTTGCGCAGGAGCGCCTTCACCGTGTCGGCCGGCACGGTGAGCGGCCGCGGGGCCACCCAGCTGGTCAGGTCCAGGCGCGGCGCGGCCGCCTCCAGCGCCCCCAGCACGTGGTAGCTGCAGTTCTCGTCGAGGTACCAGTAGTCGAACCAGGCGCCGCCCAGCTCCCACAGGTGGTCCACCAGCTGGGCCACCTCGGCGGGCGCGAGGTCGAGGTCGTACTCCCAGAGATCGCGCGACTCGAAGTCCGCGTACTCGCGGACCTTGTAGTAGTAGGGGTAGTGGTTGAAGGTCCCCTTGAAGAGGCCGAACAGCCCCTTCACCGCGTAGAGCACCGCGTTGCCGGTGTCGACCTGGGCCGAGTAGTCCACCCCGTAGTCGAGCAGCTCCTGGGTCTTGCCGGCGCGCGCCGTCTCGGCCCGGTTGAGCCGGAGGAAGGTGTGGCCGAAGGCGCTGGCCGGGCTGTTCAGGTAGTAGCTGGAGAAGACCACCGTGACGCTGCGGGCCTGCACCCGCTCCACGAACTCGGCCAGCCGCGGGCAGGGGCGGGCCGGCAGGGCGTCGAGCTCGAAGCCGAGGGCGCCCGCCAGGTAGCGGGCCCGCGCCGGGAAGCGGCAGCGGGCGTCGGCGAGCTCGTCGCCGCCGGGCGGCGGCGGCGTGAGCAGGCCGGCCAGGGTGGCGTCGAGCTCTGCGGCCGGGTCGTATTGCCCCTCGGGCGAGCGGTAGAAGGCGGGCGCGTCGTTCTCCCCCTTCACGCCGCCGAGCCAGCGCGGGCGCCAGTGGCCGAGGCGGCGCCAGGCGGGTGAGTCGGCCAGGTGGAGCGCCCGGGCGCGGGCCGACAGGGCCGCCAGGTCGAGCGGGGCGGCGGTCGGGGTCGGGGTCGCGGTCGCGGTCAGGGGTGCGGTCAGGGTCGCGGGTGCGGTCGCGGTCGGGTCCGGCCCCGGGTGCGCGGTCGCCTCCGCCCGGCCCGAGGCGCAGAGCGCCAGGAGCACGGCCAGGAGCAGGCGGGTGGGCGCGGAGGGGAGGAGGGCGGGGGGCACGGGCGGCACGAGGGTAAACGAAGGGGAGCCCTCTCGCGAAGGCTCCCCTGGGTGAAACACGGCGCCGCGGGCTCCGCGGCGGATGGAGCTAGCCGATCTTGCAGCCCAGCGCCTGGTCGGCCTTGAGCGTCTCGAGCAGCTTGTTGGCGATCTCCTCGCTGGTGGCCTGCTCGCTCGGGATGATGGTGCCGTAGCTGGCCTGCAGGCGGGCGCCGACCTCGCGCGAGTCCTTGCAGCCGGCCATCCAGGTGAGCGCGCCGATGGTCTCGCCCTGGCCGCGGCTCATGTCCTTGGCCAGCGCCTCGCGGTTGGCGTCCACGAAGTTCTTGGTGCCCGAGGCCACCATCGAGGAGCCGCAGTTGGAGGTGCCGGAGGTGATGCCGAACGTCTGGCTGCCGAAGGTGCCGTTGGTGGTGGCGGCGAAGATCTGCACCGCGCCCGGCTGGTTGGAGAAGACCAGCGAGCCGAGGCCGCAGCCGGCCGCGCCGTAGGCGCCGTTGCCCTTGAGGCCCGCGCCCGTCTCGGCCGCGAGGGTGACGCTTGCCACGAGGATGCCCGCGAGGACTGCCAGGATCTTCTTCATTCGATCGCTCCTTGGTGTGGTGTGGGCTGCGGGTGAAAGTGTCGGTGGGTGAAGTCCCCTGAAACGCAGAGTCACACCGCATAACCCCGAAGAAGGCCCGCGTGATCGTCCCGGGCGGGGCGCTCCCCGACCGGCCAGGCGTCTCCCGCGGAGGTGGCATTGCGACGCACCGGGCCAAACGGCATACTCCCACGACCGATTTTGGAATCAACGGAGGCCGCGTCCATGGCGTTGAAGATCCTGGTGACCGCGAAGCGCGTCGAGGACCCCGAGTCGAAGATCCGTGTGAAGCCGGACGGTTCGGGCATCGTGACCGAAGGCGTGAACTACAAGATGAACCCCTTCGACGAGATCGCCGTCGAGGAGGCCCTGCGGCTCCGCGAGGCCCACGGCGGCGAGGTGGTGGTGGCCTCCATCGGCGGCGACAAGGCCCAGACCGAGATCCGGGCCGCGCTGGCCATGGGGGCCGATCGAGGCGTGCTGGTGCGCCACGAGGGGCCGCTCGACCCGGTGGTGGTGTCGGCGCTGCTCGCCAGGCTCTGCGAGCAGGAGAAGCCGGACCTGGTGCTGCTCGGCAAGCAGTCCATCGACGACGACCAGAACCAGGCCGGCCAGTACCTGGCCGCCCGCCTCGGGCTGCCGCAGGGCACCTTCGCCTCCAAGAAGGAGGGGCTGGAGAGCGAGGCCGAGCAGAAGAAGCAGCCCGGCCTGAAGCTCGGCGCCTCCGGCCAGGCGATCCAGGTGGTGCGCGAGGTGGACGGCGGCGTGGAGACCTTGGAGCTCGACCTGCCGGCGGTGGTGACGGTGGACCTCAGGCTCAACAAGCCGCGCTTCGCCTCGCTGCCCGGGATCATGAAGGCCAAGAAGAAGGAGCTGAAGGACCTGCCGGCCGCCTCGCTGGGCGTGGACCTCACCCCGCAGGTGGTCATCCGCGCGCTGGCCGAGCCGCCCCGGCGGCAGGGCGGCCTGAAGGTGGCCGACGTGGACGAGCTCTGGAAGAAGCTGCACGTGGACGCGAAGGTCCTCTAGGACCGGGAGAACCGACACCATGGCCAACGTCCTCGTCGTCGCCGAGCAGTCCGGCGGGCAGCTCAAGAAGTCCTCCCTGAACGCCGTGGGGGCCGGGCAGCTGCTCTGCGCCCGCACCGGCGGGCAGCTCCACGTGGCGCTGCTGGGCCACGGCCTGGGCGGCGCCCCCGCCGCGCTGGCGGCGCTGGGGGTGACGGTCCACGCGGCCGACCACGCGGCCCTGGCCCACGGCCTGGCCGAGGCGGCCGCGCCGGTGGTGGTGCAGATCGCCCGGGCCTGCGGCGCCACCTGGGTGGGCGGGGCCGCCACCTCCGGCGGCAAGGACCTGCTGCCCAGGGCGGCCGCGCTGCTCGACGCCGCCATGGCCACCGAGGTGCTGGCCTTCGCCGGCCAGGGGGCCGAGGTGCTGCTGCGCCGCCCCATGTGGGCCGGCAACGTGGTGGCCGACGTGGCGCTGGGCACCGCCGTGAAGGCCTTCACCATCCGCCCCACCGAGTTCGCGCCGGCCACGCCGGCGGCGGCGCCGGGCGAGGTGAAGGTGGTGGCGGTGACGCCGGGGGCGCTCCGGACCCGCTTCGTGGAGTTCACCGAGGTGAAGTCGGCCCGGCCCGAGCTGACCGAGGCCCGGGTGGTGGTGTCCGGCGGGCGCGGCACCAAGGGCGACTTCAAGCCCATCGAGGCGCTGGCCGACCTGCTGGGCGCCGCGGTGGGCGCCAGCCGCGCCGCGGTGGACGCCGGCTGGGTGCCCAACGACTGGCAGGTGGGCCAGACCGGCAAGGTGGTGGCGCCGGAGCTCTACGTGGCGGCCGGCATCTCGGGGGCCATCCAGCACCTGGCGGGCATGAAGGGCTCCAAGGTGATCGTGGCCATCAACAAGGACCCGGAGGCCCCGGTCTTCGCCGTGGCCGACTTCGGCCTGGTGGGCGACCTCTTCAAGGTGCTGCCGGAGCTGGAGGCGAGGATCAAGGCCGGCACGTGACCGAGCCGGACCTGGCCGGGCTGGGGGTCCACCGGATCGCCATTCCCATCCCGTTCGCCGCCGCCGGCGGGCCGGTCAACCTGTACGTCATCGAGCAGGCCGACGGGGGCCTGACCCTCTTCGACGCCGGGCTGGGCTCCGACGAGGCGCAGGCCGCCCTGCTGGCCGGCTTCGCACGGCTGGGGTTCTCCCTCTCGCAGGTGCGCCGCATCGTGGTGAGCCACGGCCACGTGGACCACTTCGGCGCGGCCCGCTTCGTGGCGGAGCAGGCCGGGCGCGCGGTGGAGGTGCTGGCCCACCCGGCCGACGCCCCCAAGCTCGACGAGGCCGGCCCCGCCTTCGCCGCCCTCATGCCGGCCTTCGACGCCCACTTCGAGCGGCTCGGCGTGCCGGCCGAGGTGCGGCTGGTGATGCGCCAGGCCGGCGAGCGGAGCCACGGCCTGTCGCGCCGCGTGCCCGACGTCCAGCCCATCGGCGAGGGCGACGTGGTGGAGGGGCGCGCGGTGCGCTTCGAGGTGCGCCACTTCCCCGGCCACACGCCCGGGCTGGTGGCGCTGCACGAGCCCCGGCTCGGCCTGCTGCTGCCGGCCGACCACCTGCTGGAGCGGATCTCGCCCAACCCGCTCATCGAGCTGGGACCCGACGGGCAGGACGGCTTCTTCCGGCCGCTGCTGGCCTACCTGGCCTCGCTGGCCAGGACCCGCGCCCTCGAGCTGGCGCTGGTGCTGCCGGGCCACGGGCCGCCGTTCTCCGGCCACCGCCGGGTCATCGACGGCCTGACCGGCTTCTACCTGAAGCGGCAGGCGCGGCTGGCCGGCTTCCTGGCCGGGGGGCCGCGCACCGGCTGGCAGCTCACCAGCGCGCTCTTCCCGCTCTCCCGGCCGCACGAGGCCTTCCTGACGGTGAGCGAGGCGGTGGCCAACCTGGAGGTCATGCAGGCGCGCGGCGAGGTGGCGCGCCAGCTGGTGGGCGGCGGGTTCGAGTACCGGCTGGCGGGCTGATTCGCCCCTCGACAACCCACGCCCGGGCGGGCGATGTAGGGGGCCATGACGGACCTCCTCGCCCTCTTCGCGCAGCCCGACACCTGGATCGCCCTGGCCACCCTGTCGGCCATGGAGATCGTGCTGGGGCTCGACAACATCGTCTTCCTCACCATCCTGGCCGGGCGGCTGCCGGCCCACGAGCAGCCCAAGGCGCGCCGCCTCGGCCTGGCCTTCGCCCTGCTCACCCGGCTCGGCCTGCTCTTCGCCATCTCCTGGGTGATGGGGCTGACCCAGCCGCTCTTCGCGGTGCTGGGGCACGACATCTCGGGCCGCGACCTCATCCTGCTCGGCGGCGGCCTCTTCCTCATCGCCAAGGCCACCTTCGAGATCCACGACAAGCTGGAGGTGGAGCACGCCCCCAGGCCCGGCCCCAAGGGCGCCGGCGCCTTCTGGGGGGTCATCACCCAGATCGCGGTGCTGGACATCGTCTTCTCGCTCGACTCGGTCATCACCGCGGTGGGCATGGCGCAGCACCTGCCGGTCATGGTGGCGGCCATGGTGCTGGCGGTGGGGGTCATGCTGATCTTCGCCGGGCCGGTGGGCGAGTTCGTGGAGCGCCACCCCACCGTGAAGATGCTGGCCCTCTCCTTCCTGATCCTCATCGGCGTCATGCTGGTGGCCGAGGCCTTCGGCAAGCACGTCGACAAGGGCTACATCTACTTCGCCATGGCCTTCTCGCTGCTGGTGGAGCTGCTCAACCAGCGGATGCGCAAGGCCAAGGCGGCGCCGGTCCACCTGCACGGGCCGGCCGAGGAGCGGGCGGGGCCGCCGCCGGCCTGACCACCGGGGTGGGCGCCGGGGGTCAGGGCCAGCCACGCCCCCGGGGACCTGGCCGGCCGCCCCTCCGCCAGACGGGGAGGGCGGCGCCAGGGCCGATCGGGTATCCTCGCCCCCTTCCCTGGAGGCGCCTCATGTCGGTGGTGCAGCTCTCGGTCTTCCTCGAGAACGCGGCGGGTCGCCTCGCCGAGGTGGCCGAGGTGCTGGCCGGGGGCGCCGTCAACGTGCGGGCCCTGGCCCTGGCCGACATGGCCGAGTTCGGCATCCTGCGCCTGGTGGTCGACCAGCCCGAGCGCGCCCGCGCCGCCCTGAAGGCCGCCGGCTTCACCACCACCAGCACGCCGGTGGTGGCGGTGGGCATCCCCGACAGCCCGGGCGGCCTGGCCGCCGTGCTGCGGGCCCTCTCCGCCAGGGGCCTGGCGGTCGAGTACATGTACGCCTTCGCCCGCCGCCAGGGCGAGGAGGCCATCATCCTGTTCCGGGTCGAGGACCACGACGGCGCGGTGGCCGCGCTGGCCGCGGCCCGCCTGCGGGTGCTCGACGCCGCCGAGGTCCACGCCGCGTGATCCGCCGCGCCGCCCCCGCACCGCACCACGAAGGCCGCACCCGGGGCACGGCGCCCCGGCCAACCCCGACGACGAGGAAGGCACCGACATGAGGCTCCCCTCCCCGCTGCCCCTGCTGCTCGCCCTGCTCACCCTGGCGCTCCCGGCCCGCGCCGCCGAGCCGCTCAAGGTGGGCGCCCTCTTGTCCGTCACCGGCCCGGCCTCCTTCCTGGGAGGTCCGGAGCAGCGGACCCTGGAGATGGCGGTGGAGGACCTGAACGCCCGGGGCGGCCTGGGCGGTCGCCCGGTGCAGCTCATCGTCAAGGACACCGGCGGCAGCCCGGAGAAGGCGGTCTCCTTCGCCAAGCAGCTCATCGACGAGGAGCAGGTCTTCGCCATCATCGGCCCGTCCACCAGCGGCGAGACCATGGCGGTGAAGGGGCTGGCCGAGGGCTCCGGCACGCTCCTGCTCTCCTGCGCCGCGGCCGAGGTGATCGTGAACCCGGTGGCCAGGTGGGTCTTCAAGACCGCCCAGAAGGACAGCCACGCCGCCGCCATGATCTTCCAGCAGCTCCGGAAGCAGGGGCTCACCAAGGTGGGCGTCCTCACCAGCAACACCGGCTTCGGCAAGGCCGGCAAGGAGCAGCTGGAGAAGCTGGCGCCGGAGTTCGGCGTCCAGATCCTGGTCTCCGAGACCTACGACAAGGCGGCCACCGACCTGACCGCCGAGGTCACCAAGGTGAAGGCGGCCGGCGTGCAGGCGCTGGTGAACTGGTCGATCGAGCCGGCCCAGGCCATCGTCATCAAGAACGCCCGCCAGCTGGGCCTGACCATCCCCATCTTCCAGAGCCACGGCTTCGGCAACATCCAGTACGTCAAGGCGGCCGGGGCCGCCGCCGAGGGGGTGGTCTTCCCCATGGGCCGGGTGGTGGTGGCCGAGGCGCTGCCGGAGAAGCACCCGCAGAAGCAGGTGCTGGTGGCCTACAAGAAGGCCTACGAGGCCCGCTTCAAGGAGGACGTCTCCGGCTTCGGCGGCTACGCCTACGACGCGCTCCTGCTCCTGTCCCAGGCCGTCAAGGCGGCCGGCACCGAGCGCGAGGCGGTGCGCAGCGCGGTGGAGAAGCTCTCCGGGGTGGTGGGCGTCAGCGGCACCTTCGGCTTCTCGCCCACCGACCACAACGGCCTGGGGCTCGACTCCTTCGAGCTCCTCACGGTGAAGGACGGCAAGTTCGCCCTGCTGGGCGCCAAGTGACCACCCGGCCCATCGCCCCCGGAGCCCATATGACCCGCGCGCGCACCCCCGCCCTCGCCCCCGCCCTCGCCGCCGCGGCCTGCCTGGCCGCCGCCCTGCTCGGCCCCACCCCGGCCCTGGCCGCCGACCCCATCAAGGTGGGCGCCATCCTGGCCGTCACCGGCCCGGCCTCCAACCTGGGCGCCCCCGAGGCCCGCACCCTGGAGATGCTGGTGGAGCAGCAGAACGCCCGGGGCGGCGTGGGCGGCCGGCCCCTCCAGCTGCTGCTGCGCGACTCGGGCGGCAGCCCGGAGAAGGCGGTCTCCTTCGCCAAGCAGCTCATCGACGAGGAGCAGGTGGTGGCCATCATCGGCCCCTCCACCAGCGGCGAGACCATGGCCATCAAGGCCCTGGCCGAGCAGGGCCAGACCATCCTGCTCTCCTGCGCCGCCGCCGAGGTGATCGTGAACCCGCTGGCGCGCTGGGTCTTCAAGGTGGCCCCCAAGGACGCCGACGCGGTGGACCTGATCTTCGCCCGCATGAAGGCGGCCGGCACCACCCGCATCGGCCTGCTCTCCAGCAACACCGGCTTCGGCAAGGCCGGCAAGGACCAGGTGGAGAAGCGCGCCGGCGCCGCCGGCATCCAGGTGCTGGTGAGCGAGGTCTACGACAAGGCGGCCACCGACCTGACCGCCGAGGTCACCAAGCTGAAGGCCGCCGGGGTGCAGGCGGTGCTCAACTGGTCCATCGAGCCGGCCCAGTCCATCGTGCTGAAGAACCTCCGCCAGGTGGGGCTGGAGGTGCCGGCCTACCAGAGCCACGGCTTCGCCAACGTGCAGTACGCCCGGGCCGCCGGGGCGGCCGCCGAGGGGGTGGTCTTCCCGGCCAGCCGCGTCGTGGTGGCCGACGGCCTGCCGGAGACCCACCCGCAGAAGAAGGTGGTGGCCGGCTACAAGGCGGCCTACGAGGCCCGCTTCAAGGAGGACGTCAGCACCTTCGGCGGCCACGGCTACGACGCCTTCACGGTGCTGGTGAAGGCGCTCGGCGAGGGGGGCGGCGACCGCGAGAAGGTGCGCGCCGCCATCGAGGGGACGCGCGGCCTGGTCGGCACGGCCGGGGTGTTCAACTTCTCGGCCACCGACCACAACGGCCTCGACGCCGGCGCCTTCGAGATGCTCACGGTGAAGGACGGCAGGTTCGTGCCGCTGACCAGCAAGCAGCCGTGACGACCGAGAACGCCCTCCAGTACCTCGTCGCCGGGCTGACCTACGGCACCATCTACGCGGTGGTGGGGATCGGCTTCAACATCATCTACAACACCACCGGCATCATCAACTTCGCCCAGGGCGAGTTCGTCATGCTGGGGGGGATGACGGCGGTGTCGCTGCACCGGGTGGTGCCGCTGCCGCTGGCCATCCTGGGGGCGGTGGCCAGCACCATGCTGGTGGGGGCGCTGGTGGAGGTGGCCTTCATCCGCTGGCTCCGGCGGCCCTCGGTCCTCAGGCTCATCATCATCACCATCGGCCTCTCCATCGTGCTGCGCGAGGCGGCGCTGCTCGCCTGGGGCGAGCAGGTGCGCTCCCTGCCCTACTTCAGCGGCGACGAGGTCTCGGCGCTCGACCTGGGCGGGGTGCGGGTCTCGCCGCAGGTGCTCTGGAGCCTGGGCACCTGCGCCCTGGTGGTGGCGGCCCTGGCGCTCTTCTTCCGCCACACCCGCACCGGGCGGGAGATGCGGGCCTGCGCCTCCAACCGCGAGGCGGCGGCGCTGTGCGGCCTCTCCACCCGCAACCTGGTGACCCTCTCCTTCGTCCTCTCGGCCGGCATCGGGGCCCTGGCCGGCTGCGTGGTCTCGCCCATCACCTACACCCGCTACGACATCGGGGGCTCGCTGGCCATCAAGGGGTTCACCGTGGCCATCCTGGGCGGCCTGGGCAACTCGGCGGCGGCGGTGGCGGCCGGCTTCCTGCTCGGCACCCTGGAGGCCTTCTCCATCGCGGTGCTGCCGGCCGCCTTCAAGGACGCGGTGGCCATCGCGCTCCTGCTCGGCCTGCTCTTCCTCCGCCCCTCCGGGCTCTTCGGCAGCCGCGAGCTCTCGCGGCTCAAGGCCTACTGAGCCATGCGGAGCCGCTACGCCCAGCTGGGCCTGTTCGCCCTGGTGGTGGTGGCCGTGCAGCTGGCCACCGCGCTGGGCGGCAAGCCCTTCTACCTGACGCAGCTCACCATGACCGCCTACGCCGGGCTGGTGGTCATCGGGCTGTGCCTGTTCATGGGCTACGCCGGGCAGATCTCGCTGGGCCACGCCGGCTTCTTCGCCATCGGCGGCTACACCTCGGCCTTCCTCACCACCTTCGACCTGACGGCCGGCCGCGGCGCCGGGCTCACCGCCTGGGCCGGGCGCTGGCACCTCCTGGTGCAGCGCCCCGACCTCTACGGCGGCGAGCTGCTCACGGTGCGGCCCTGGCCGGCGGCGCTGGCGGCGGTGGCGCTGGCGGTGCTGGTGGCGGCCCTGGTGGGCGTGCCGGTCCTCAGGCTCAAGGGGCACTACCTGGCCATGGCCACCCTGGGCTTCGGCACCATCGTCTCCTCGGTGGTGGTGGGCACCGAGCGGCTGGGGGCGGCCGACGGCCTCTCCGGCGTGCCGGCCTTCGAGCTGGGGCTGGGCCTGGCGGTGACCGGCGGCGCCGCCGCGCGGGTGCAGAACTACTACCTGGCCTGGGGGCTGGTGGCCCTCGGCATGTGGCTGCTGCTCAACCTGGTGGCCTCGCGGGTGGGCCGGGCGCTGCGCGCCATCCACGGGGCCGAGGACGCGGCCGGCGCCATGGGCATCGACGTGGCCGACTTCAAGCTGCGCACCTTCGTGCTCTCGGCGGCCTTCGCGGCCCTGGCCGGCGTGCTGCTGACCCACTACACCGGCGGCATCGGCCCCTCCGAGGCGGCGGTGATGAAGTCGGTGCGCTACGTGGCCATCGTGGCGGTGGGCGGCATGGGCAGCCTGTGGGGCACCCTGCTGGTCGGCTCGGCGCTGCAGTTCCTCTCGCTGCGTGGCCTCTTCGGCTCCTTCGACGACGCGGTCTTCGGGGTGATCCTCATCGCCGTGATGCTCTTCGCCCCGGACGGCCTGCTCCGGGTCGACCTGGCCGGGGCGGCGCGCGCGCTCCTGCGGCGGCCCGGCGCGCCGGCGGCGGAGGGCTGAGGCGTGGCGCTGCTCGAGGTGGCCGGGCTCGGCAAGCGGTTCGGCGGCCTGCAGGCCGTCAAGGACGTGGCCTTCACGGTGGCGCCCGGCACGGTGAAGGCGATCATCGGCCCCAACGGCGCCGGCAAGACCACCCTCTTCAACCTCATCTCCGGCGTCACCCCGCCGGACCGGGGCACCGTGACCTTCAAGGGCCAGGCCATCCAGGGCCGGCCCACCCACCAGGTGGCGGCGCTCGGGCTGTCGCGCACCTTCCAGCAGATCCGGCTCTTCTCCGGCATGACGGCGCTGGAGAACGTCATGGTGGGCCGCCACGCCCGCACCCGGGCCGGCTTCCTGGCCGGGCTGACCCACTGGCCCGGCCGGTGGGCCGAGGAGCGCGACACCAGGCGGCGCGCCCAGGAGGCGCTGGAGTTCCTCTCGCTCGGCGAGGTGGCCGGCGCCGAGGCGGTCAGCCTCTCCTACGGCCAGCAGCGCGGGGTGGAGCTGGCCCGGGCCCTGGCCTCCGAGCCCGACCTGCTGCTCCTCGACGAGCCGGCGGCCGGCCTCAACATGAAGGAGACCGCCGCGCTGGCCACCCTCATCGGCCGCATCCGCGACCGCGGCGTGACGGTGCTGCTGGTGGAGCACGACATGTCGCTGGTGATGGAGATCTCCGACGAGGTGGCGGTGCTCTGCTTCGGCGAGAAGATCGCCGACGCCGCGCCGGCCGCGGTGCAGCGGGACCCCGAGGTGATCCGCGTCTACCTGGGGGACGACGCGTGCTGAGGGTGCGGAACCTCGACGTGGCCTACGGGCAGCGGCTGGCGCTGCGCCACGTCTCGCTGCACGTGGACCCGGGGGAGATCGTCTCGCTCATCGGCGCCAACGGGGCCGGCAAGACCACGCTCCTGCGCACCGTGGCGGGGCTGGGCCGCGGCCGCGCCGGGGAGGTGCTGTTCGACGGGCGGGACGTGACCCGGCTGCCGCCCGAGCAGGTGGTGATGCTGGGCTGCTCGCTGGTGCCGGAGGGGCGCCAGGTCTTCGCCACCATGCCGGTGCGGGAGAACCTGCTGCTGGGCGCCACCGTGCAGTACCGGCGCGGGCGCCACCGCGAGGTGGAGGAGGACCTGCGGCGCGCCTACCGGCTCTTCCCGCGGCTGGAGCAGCGGGCCGCCCAGCTGGCCGGCACCCTCTCGGGCGGCGAGCAGCAGATGCTGGCCATGGCGCGGGCCCTGATGGCCCGGCCGCGCCTGGTGATGCTCGACGAGCCCTCCATGGGCCTGGCGCCGCTGGTGGTGAAGGACCTGTTCCAGGCCATCCGCACCATCCGCGACGAGGGGGCCACGGTGCTGCTGGTGGAGCAGAACGCCCGCGGCGCGCTCAGGCTCTCCGACCGCGGCTACGTGCTGGAGACCGGGCGCATCGTCTTGACCGGGAGCGCCGCGGCGCTCCTGCAGAACCGCGACGTGCAGCGCGCCTACCTGGGCGGAGAGCCCAGCGCGGCGCGCGAGGGGGAGGAGCGGCGATGAGCGAAGCCACCTGCTGGCAGCCGGAGATCGAGCGGATGGACCGGGAGGCGCTGGCGCAGCTCCAGCTGGAGCGGCTGGAGGCCACCCTGACCCGGGTCTACCGGACGCTGCCCTTCTACCGCCGGCGGCTCGACGAGGCCGGCGTGGACCCGGACGGCGTCCGCTCGCCGGCCGACCTGCGCCGCATCCCCTTCACCACCAAGGAGGACCTGCGGCAGAGCTACCCCTACGGCCTCTTCGCCGTGCCGCTGCGCGACGTGGTGCGGCTGCACGCCTCCTCGGGCACCACCGGCCTCTCCACGGTGGTGGGCTACACCCGCAACGACCTGGCCGCCTGGTCGAACGCGGTGGCGCGGGTCATGGTGGCGGGCGGCGTCACCAAGGACGACGTGGTGCAGGTGGCCTTCCACTACGGCCTCTTCACCGGCGGCTTCGGGCTGCACCAGGGGGCCGAGCTGCTGGGCGCCTCGGTCATCCCCATGTCGAGCGGCCACTCCCGGCAGCAGCTGCGCATCATGCAGGACTACCGGACCACCGCGCTGGTGTGCACGCCCAGCTACGCCCTGCACCTGGCCGAGGAGCTCACCGAGCAGCGGGTGGCGCGCGGCGCCCTGTCGCTGCGGGTGGGGCTCTTCGGCGGCGAGCCCTGGAGCGAGGCCATGCGCCGCCAGCTGGAGGAGCAGCTGCAGATCACCGCCACCGACAACTACGGCCTCTCCGAGCTGATGGGGCCGGGGGTGGCCGGCGAGTGCCAGGCCAAGCAGGGGCTGCACCTGGCCGAGGACCACTTCCTGGCGGAGCTGGTGCACCCGGAGACCGGCGCGCCGGCCCGGGAGGGCGAGGTGGGGGAGCTGGTGCTCACCACCCTCACCAAGGAGGCCTTCCCGCTGCTGCGCTACCGCACCGGCGACCTCACCACCCTCACCGCGGCGCCCTGCCCCTGCGGCCGCACCCTGGCGCGCATGGGGCGGGTGCTGGGCCGCACCGACGACCAGCTCATCATCAAGGGGGTCAAGGTCTACCCCTCGCAGATCGAGGCGGTGCTGGTGACGCTCCCGGGGGCCGATCCCCACTACCAGATCGTGCTGACGCGCCGCGCCGCCATCGACGAGGCCACCGTGCTGGTGGAGGTGTCGGAGGCCATCTTCTTCGACGAGATGCGCCGCCAGAGCGGCCTGCGCGAGACCATCACCCGCCGCCTGGCCGACGAGCTGGGGGTCTCGGTGGCGGTCAAGCTGGTGGAGCGCAAGTCGCTGGCCCGCAGCGAGGGCAAGGCCACGCGGGTGGTGGACCAGCGCGGTGGCTCGTCCGGGCTGGCGGCCCCGGGTGACGTCGTGTAGAAGGCGCGCCGTGGCCGACCTCTCCCTGCTGGTGCTGACGCTCTTCTGGGGCACCACCTTCACCCTGGTGAAGGGGGCGCTGGAGATCGCCTCCACCGGGGTCTTCCTGGTGGCCCGCTTCGCCACCGCGGCGCTGGTGCTGGGGCTGGTGGCGGTGCTGCGGCGCGACCGCCTCGGCCCCGCCTTCTGGCGCCACGGCCTGACGCTCGGGCTGTTCATGCTGGGCGGCTTCGTCTTCCAGACCCTGGGCCTGGCCCTCACCACCCCGGCCCGCTCCGGCTTCATCACCGGCATGTCGGTGGCCATCGTGCCCTTCATCGCCCGCTTCACCCTGGGGCGGCCGGTGCACCGCTTCGCCTGGGGCGGCGCGGCGCTGGCGGTGGTGGGGCTGACCTTGCTGACCCGGCCCTTCGACGCCGGCGCGGTGACCGCGGCGGTGCGGCTCGGCGACCTCCTGACGCTGGGCTGCGCCGTGGCCTACGCGCTCCAGATCGCCTACATGAGCGAGTGGTCGCACCGGCACCCGCTGGTCCCCTTCACCCTGCTGCAGGTGTCGGTGGTGCTGCTGGGGGCCCTGCTCCTGGCGCCGCTCGAGGGGCCGCGCCTCGACACCGCCCGCTGGCGGGAGTTCGCCGTGGTGGTGGCCTTCACCGGCCTGGCCATGACGGCCTTCGCCTTCTTCGTGATGAACTGGGCGCAGCGCCACACCAGCGCGGTGCGGGCCGCCCTCATCTACGCGCTGGAGCCGGTGGCGGCGGCGCTCTTCAGCCGGCTGGTCACCGGCGAGGAGCTGGGCGCGGCCGGGTGGGTCGGCGGCGGCCTGATCGTCGTGGGGGTGGTGGCGGGCGAGCTGGGCGGCCTGTGGGTCGGGCGCGCCGCCGCCTGAGGCGCGGGCGCGCCTAGGGGTGGGCCGCCAGCGAGGGGGCCCAGGAGGCCGGCTGGGCGGCCGCGGCCGGGTCGAGCGTGAGGAGCTTCCGGCCGATCATGGCGAAGAGCACCCCCTCCAGCCCGCGCCAGTCGGGCCCCAGCCGCTCCTGCAGGGCCTTCACGGAGAGGCCCGGCCCCACCGCGCGCATCACCGCCACCTCGTCGGGGGCCAGCTCTGGCGCCACCCGCGGCACCGGGCCGAGGTGCAGCGTGTCGGCCAGCGCCAGCGAGTCGGGCGCCAGCTGGTAGGTGGCCAGGCCCGGGTAGGCCGCCACCAGCAGGTCGAACCAGCTGCCGGTGGTGGGGAGGAAGGGCGGGTCGAAGGACACGCCGATGCGCCAGGGGGCCTGGCTGCTGGCCCAGGCCACCGTGCCGGTCACCGCCAGGGGCGAGTCGAGCCGCTCGCTGGTCAGCACCAGCTTGACCGGGTCGCCCTTCTTGAAGGGCCCGGGCGCGGCCAGCTGGCAGCCCTTGGGGCCGAAGTCGGTGGTGTCGGAGGCCCAGAAGCCGCCGCCGGGCAGGAGGCAGCGGGCCTCGCAGCGAGCGGGGGCGCGCGGCACGCGCCTGGGGTTCTGGATCGAGTCGGTCATCGGGTCTCCTCCCGCGTGGAGACCACTGATGTTACGGGGCCGGGTCGGCGGGCGCCAGCGTCCGTTTCGACCACAGGGTGCGCAGCCGCTCCGCCACCAGCTGGCGCAGGGCGCTGGCCTCGAAGGGCTTCTCGACGCAGGGGTTCCCCACGGTGGCCAGGAAGTCGCGGGCCCGGGCCGTGAAGGCGCCGCCGGTGATGAAGATCACGCCGGCCGCCTGCGCCGGGTCGTGGGCCTGCAGCGCGGCGTGGAAGTCCATGCCCGAGAGGTCCGGCATCATCAGGTCGCACAGGATCAGGTCGAACCGCTCGCCGAGGTGCAGCCGCCGCAGCGCCTCGCGGGCGTCCTCCAGGGTCACCACCTCCGGGCCGCCCGAGAGGGCCCGCGCCAGCAGGTTGAGGACCAGCGGGTCGTCGTCGATGACCAGCAGCCTGGCGCCGGAGGGCAGCGGGACCGCCGGCGCCGGCGCGGCGGGGGCGGGCCGGGGGGCGGCGCCCTCGGCGGCCGAGGCGGCCAGGGCCGGCAGGTGGACGCGGAAGGTGCTGCCGCGCCCGGCCTCGCTCTCCACCTCGATGCGGCCGCCCAGCGAGGTGACGATGCCGTGGCAGATGGCCAGGCCCAGGCCCGTGCCGCCGCCCACCGGCCGGGTGGTGAAGAAGGGCTCGAAGATGCGGGCCCGCACCTCCGGCGTCATGCCGGCCCCGCTGTCGGACACCTCGGCCACCACCACGCCCGGCGCGCCCGGCCGCACCGTCACGGTGACCTGGTGGTCGGCGCCGGGGTGGTCGCCCAGGGCGTGGCCGGCGTTGACCAGCAGGTTGAGGAAGACCTGCTCCAGCCGCCGGCCCACCGCCGTGACCCGCGGGACCTCCTGGTAGCGCTCCACCAGGCGGGCCCGGTGGCGCAGCTCGTTGCGGGCCAGGGCCACCGCCGAGCGCATCACCTCGGCCACGTCGGTGGGCGCCAGCGGCTCCTCGTCGGGGCGGGAGAAGGCCTTGAGGCCGCGCACCACGTCGCGCACCCGCTCGGCGCCCTGCATGGCGTCCAGCAGGGCCTGCTCCGTCTCGCCCAG
The DNA here is from genome assembly GCA_016718565.1 of Anaeromyxobacter sp. Classification (NCBI taxonomy): domain Bacteria; kingdom Pseudomonadati; phylum Myxococcota; class Myxococcia; order Myxococcales; family Anaeromyxobacteraceae; genus Anaeromyxobacter; species Anaeromyxobacter sp. The sequence continues at coordinate 218,251 of JADKCZ010000001.1, forward strand.
CTCGGCGGCGATCTCGGCGGGGACCAGCGGCCGCACCCGGGCCAGCTGGTCGCGCAGGTAGACCAGGTTGCCCATGATGCTGGTGAGCGGGTTGTTGATCTCGTGGGCCGCGCCGGCCGCCAGGGTCCCCACCCCGGCCAGCCGCAGCGCCGCCTCGGCCTGCCGCCGCGCCGTGACGTCGCGGTTCACCGCGACGCAGTACTGGCGGCCGCCGTGCTGCAGCGGGTGGACGCTGGTCTCCAGCCAGCGGGTCGGGGCGCCAGCGGCGTGCACCGGCTTCTCGCCGACGAACCGCCCGGCGCTGCCGAGGGTGGCCCACAGCTGGGCCCAGGCCGGCTCGGTCAGGCTGCGGTCCACCTCCCAGGCCAGGCGGCCCAGCACCTGGTCGCGGGGCAGGCCGAGCAGGCGGCAGGCGGCCACGTTGCACCAGGCGACGCGCCCCGAGGCCTCGATGACCGAGATGGCCTCGCTGGAGCGCTCCATGGCCCCGTGGGCCAGCCGCAGGGCGTCCTCCACCTCGCGCCGCTCGCTGCGCAGGGCCGCCTCGGTGGCGGCGCGGGCGCGGGCCAGCTCGGTGAGCATCTCGTTGAAGGCGGCGGCCAGCCGGGCCGCCTCGTCGCGGCCCACCACCGCCACCCGGGTGTCGAGGGCGCCGGTGGTGGAGATGCTCCAGGCCGAGGCGGCCAGGTCGCGGATGGGGGCGGCCAGCGCCTCGGCCTGGCGCCGGCTCAGCACCAGCGCGAAGCCCAGCACCCCCAGCACGGCGGCCAGGTGGCCCAGGCCCAGCACCAGGATGGAGCTGGTGAGCAGGGCCCGCGGCTGGCCGACCTCGACGCGCAGGCCGAGGGCCTGGAAGGGCGCGGCCACCTGGACCGGCCGGGAGACGGTGAGCCGGTCCGCCCAGCCCTGCTGGTCGCCGGCCAGGACCCGGCCGGCGCCGTCGAGCAGCCGCGCGGGCTGGCCGGCGCCGGCCAGCCCGGCGGCCAGGGAGGCCAGCGGGAGCTCGGCCGCCACCACCCCCTCCACCGGGCCCGAGGCGGTGCACTGCACCGGGGCCATCACCATCAAGTGGGCCGTGGCCCCCTCGCCGTGCACCTGGGCCCGCCAGGCGCCGGCCACCACGGGCGCCCACTCCGACGCCTCCACCGTGGGCGCCTCGTTGCCGGACCCGAGGATCCCGCCCCGGGTGTCGAGCAGCGCCAGGCGGGTCGGGTAGGGGAGCGGCAGCCGGTGCGAGCGCAGGAAGGGGAGGCCGTAGCGCCGCCAGCCGGCCTGATCGGTGAGCGCGGTGGTGAGGAGGGTGCCGCCGGCCACGTCGGCCAGCGCCTCGCGGGTGGCCTGGAGGGACAGCGCCAGCTCGCGGGCCTGCAGGTCGGCGCGCGCGCCCAGGCGGGCCTCGAACTCCAGGCGGGCCGCCCGGGCCGAGAAGCTGAAGGAGAGGAGCGCGGCCGGCACCAGCACCAGGAGCGACACGGCCACCGCGGCCAGCGACAAGCGGTTGGCGAGGGTGTCGCCGCGCCAGCGACGGAAGCGCTGGAGGATGCCCTGGCGGGAGCTGGAGCGGGCGCGGGCCATGGTCAGGCGGTGGCCGGCGGGCCGGTGCGCGCAGGATGCGGAACCATCTACTCCCCCCCCGGAGCGGTGCAGGTCCGACCATTCGATGGAGCGACGACCACTGTAGTCCCGCGGCGCGCCCGGGAGCCTTGACGGAAGCCGGAAAAAATCAATTATGACTGTCGGCGGTTGGGCTGACGCGCGCGGGCGCGTCACCGGCGCGCAGGACGCAGCGTCAAGGTGGCCGCAGGCCCGGGGATCGGGCAGTCCAGCTGCCGGTCCCCGGCCAGTCAACGGTCCGTCCGGGTCCCCGTCCAGCCGCCGTCCGGCCGCCGTCAGCCCGGTGCGCTAGATCCTCTCCCTCATGCGCCTCCCGCCCATCGAGCTCGTCCGCGGCGAGCTCAAGATCACCGGCGCGCCGCTGCACCTCGACGCGCGGCGCCGGGCGCCCTGCGCCTTCGTCAGCCACGCGCACGGCGACCACATCGGGCGCCACGACCGGACCATCGCCACCCCGGCCACGCTGGCCCTCATGAACCACCGGCTCGGCGAGCCGAAGCGCAAGGTGAAGGCGGAGCACCTGCCGGTGGGCTACCGGCAGCCCTTCGGCCTCGGCGAGCTCACGCTGGAGCTCTTCCCGGCCGGCCACGTGCTCGGCTCGGCGCAGCTGCGCGTCACCTTCCGCGACGGCCGCACCCTGGGCTACACCGGCGACCTGTGCACCGAGCCCACCCACGCCGCCGAGGCGGCCGAGGTGATGCCCTGCGACGTGCTGGTGCTGGAGTCCACCTTCGGGCTGCCGCGCTACGTCTTCCCCGGGAAGGCGGAGACCCTGGCCCGGGTGCGCGCCTTCTGCGACGACGCGCTCTCCGACGGCGCCACGCCGGTGCTCTACGGCTACTCGCTGGGCAAGGCGCAGGAGATCCTGGCCTTCCTCTCCGGCGCCGGCTACGCCTGCCGGGTCCACCCGGTGGTGCACGCCATCGACCTGGTCTACCAGGCGCACGGCGTGGCCCTGCCGGGGGTGCGGGTGCTCGACCCCGAGGCGCCGCCGGTGGGCGAGGTGGTGGTGGTGCCGCAGCAGCTGGCCTTCAGCCCGGCCATGCGCGCGGTGCGGCGGCGGCGCACCGCGGTGCTGACCGGCTGGGCCATCGACGGCGACCGCTTCTTCCGGGGGGTGGACGCGGCCTTCCCGCTCTCCGACCACGCCGACTACCCGTCGCTGCTGGCCTACGCCCGCGCCACCGGGGCCAGCCGGGTCTTCACGGTGCACGGCCACGCCGCCGAGCTGGCGGCCTCGCTCCGGCGCGAGGGGATCCGCGCCCAGCCGCTGGCCGAGCAGCAGCAGCTCGAGCTGCTGTGATCCGGGTGGGGCCGGCGGGGGCGGGTCGGGCCGCGGGCCGGGCGCCCCATCTGTAGTACAAGGGCCCCGTGATCGAGCTCACCGTCTCCGCCGACGCCGCCGGCCAGCGGCTCGACAAGTACGTCCGCCGGGCCCTGAAGGACGTGCCGCTGTCGCACGTCTACAAGATGTTCCGCACCCGCAAGGTGAAGGTGAACGAGGCCCGCGGCAAGCCGGAGCAGCTGCTGGTCGAGGGCGACCGGGTGGCCATCTTCGGCGACCAGGAGAAGCTGCTGGCCAAGGCCGCCCCCGGCCCGGCGGGCCGGCGCCAGGGCGGCCCCGCGCTCGACGTGCTCTTCGAGGACGACGACCTGTTCGCCGTGAACAAGCCGGCCGGCCTGGCCGCCCACCCGGGCACCGGCATCACCGGCGCCACCCTGGTGGAGCTGGTGCGCCAGCACGTGGTCGGCTCGAGCGCGCTGCCGGCCACCGAGTTCAAGCCCTCGCCGGCCCACCGGCTCGACCGCGAGACCTCCGGCGTCATCCTGGTGGCCAAGAACCGCCGCACCATGGCGGCCCTGGCGGCCATGTTCGAGCACAAGGAGGACGTCAAGAAGCAGTACCTCACGCTGGTGAAGGGCAAGATGCCGCGCGAGACCGGGCTGCTCGACACCCCGCTCTCCGAGCACGAGCAGACCGCCCGCTCCAAGGAGCAGCGGGGCGTCAACCTGCAGCCGGCCCTGACCCGCTGGAAGGTGCTGGCCTCGATGAAGGAGGCCTCGCTGCTGGGGGTGGTCATCGAGACCGGGCGCACCCACCAGATCCGGCGCCACCTGCAGGGGGCCGGCCACGTGGTGGCGGGCGACTCGCGCTACGGCGACTTCAACTTCAACCGGGTGGCGCGGGCCCGCTGGGCGCTCAGGCGCATGTTCCTGCACGCCTGGAAGCTCAGCCTGCCGCACCCGGTCACCGGGGCCAGGCTGGCGCTGACGGCGCCGCTGCCGCCGGAGCTGCGCGAGGTCCTGAAGATGATGAACCTGCCGGTGCCCGAGGGCGCCTGAGGGCTGGCGCGGGGCGGCCGGCTCGCGACCGCCGCCGCCCTCACCTGGCCGCGGGCGCGACCTCGGCCGCGCTCTCGGCGACGGCGCGCGCCAGCGCCAGCGCCGCCCGGTCGGTCGGGGCCAGGGCGAAGACGCTCAGGTAGCGGTCGCCGAACTGCACCAGCACCACCGCCGAGCGGCGCTGGCCGATCTTCGGGTCCAGGCTGGGCGGGGCGTCGGTGAGGGTCTGGCAGGCCGGGCGGCCACCCACCGCGAGCTGCTGCGGGGCGCCGGCCAGCCCCTGCGGCGTGCAGTGCATGGCCCCCTGCTCCACCTCGACCCGGAGCTCGCTGCGCCCGCGCCGCGCCAGGTAGAGCCTGTCGTTCAGCTCGCCCGGCTCGTGCTCCAGCTTCTCCTCCACCGCGTAGCCGGCCGGGAGGAGGAACCGCACTCCCTTGTCGATCCGCTCGGTGGGCTGGGCGCGTGAGGCCTTGGCCCTGGGGGCGGGCGCCGGGGTGGGCGCGGCGGCGGCCCAGGCGGGCAGGCACAGGGCGGCGGCGAGGGCGGCGGCGAGCGGGGCGGCGAACGGGGCGCTGCGGGGCTGGGGCATGGGCCTCTCCTCTGCCAGTGCCGTACCACGCCCGCCCGCCCCCCGGGGCGCCGGCGGGCGCCGGGTCCGCCCGCCCCCTGGGTCGCCGCGAGAAGGCTCGTTGAACCCCCGCCCCACCCCCGCGTATGGTCGTCCCCCTCATGCGCTCACCCCAGGACCAGACCCCGGCCGAGGCCGGCCCGGGCGGCCCGACCGGGACCAGGCTGGTGCTCACCGGCCTGCCGCCTGCCGGCCCGGCCTGGCGGCGCGTCCTCCGGTGGGCGCTCTACGGCGCCCTGGTGCTCGGCAACGTCGCGCTGGCGGCGCTGGTGGGGCTCTGGCTGCACTTCTCGAGCGGCCTGCCCGACCTGCCGAGCGTGGAGGGCTACCGCCCGCCCATCGTCACCGAGGTCATCTCGGCCGACGGCCAGATCGCCGGCGAGTTCTTCACCGAGCGGCGCAAGGTGGTGCCGTACCAGCGCATCCCGCGCCGGCTCATCCAGGCCTTCCTGGCCTCCGAGGACCAGCGCTTCTTCGACCACGGCGGGGTGGACTGGCGCGGCACCCTGCGCGCCGGCCTGACCACCTACGTGCTGCGCCGCGGCGTCAAGGGCGGCTCCACCATCACCCAGCAGACCGCCAAGGCCATCCTGGTCTCGGCCGAGGGGTTCTCCGAGGGGACGCGGCGCACCCTGCGCCGCAAGCTGCGCGAGCTCATCCTGGCCACCCGGCTGGAGCGGTCGCTCTCCAAGGAGCAGATCCTCTGGCTCTACCTGAACGGCGTCTACCTGGGGCACCACAGCTACGGGGTGCAGGCGGCGGCCGAGAACTACTTCCGCAAGAACGTGGAGGACCTGACCCTGGAGGAGGCGGCGCTGCTGGCCGGCCTGCCGCAGGCCCCCTCGCGCTACAGCCCCTTCGCCCACCCGGAGTCGGCCAAGGACCGGCGCCGCTACGTGCTGCGCCGCATGGTGGAGGAGGGGTTCATCGGCGCCGACCAGCGCGCCCGGGCCGAGGCCGCCGAGGTGAAGGTCTTCGGGGTGGACGACGTCTTCCGCGAGACCGCGCCCTTCTACGTGGAGCAGGGGCGGCGGCAGGTGGTCGAGCGGTACGGCAACGAGCGGCTCCTCCAGGACGGCCTGCGGGTGGAGCTGGCCATGGACCTGGAGAAGCAGCGGGCCGCCCAGGCCGCCATGCTCAAGGGGCTCATGGAGGTGGACCACCGCCAGGGCTTCCACGGCCCGGTGTCGCACGTGGAGGGGGCGGAGCGGCAGGCCCTGCAGGCGCGGCTGGCCCGGGCCTGGCCGGCCGGGGCCCTCGGGCCCGGCGACTACGCGGTGGGGATCGTGGACCGGGTGGACGAGAAGGCGGCCGCGGTCACGGTGGGCGGGCAGGCCGGCCTGCTGCCGGTGGCCGGGCTGCGCTGGGCCCGCAAGCCCAACCCGGAGGTCTCCTACCCCGACGCGCTGGTGGGCCGCGCCAGCGCGGTGCTGCGCGCCGGCGACGTGGTGCTGGTGCGCCGGGTGGAGCGGCGCGAGCTGGCCGAGCGGGAGGAGAACGACCCGGCCCGCCTGAAGGAGCTGCCGCAGGCCGAGGTGCTGCTGGCGCTGGAGCAGGAGCCGACCCTGCAGGGGGCCCTGGTCTCGGTGGACCCGGTGAGCGGCGCGGTGGTGGCCATGGTGGGCGGCTACGACTTCGAGGCCTCGGAGTTCAACCGCGCCTTCCAGTCCTGCCGCCAGCCCGGCTCGGCCTTCAAGCCGCTGGTGTACGCGGCGGCCCTGGAGAAGCTGGGCTGGACGCCGGCCACCATCCTGACCGACGCGCCCATCGTCTTCCGCGACGACCAGAGCGCCTGGAAGCCGCAGAACTACGGGGAGGACTTCAAGGGCGACGTCACCCTGCGCTCGGCGCTGGTCCACTCCATGAACATCCCGGCGGTCAAGACCGCCGAGGCGCTGGCCAGCAAGCTGGGGCCGGCCTTCCTGGGCGAGTGGGCCCGGCAGCTCGGGTTGACCACCCCGGTCAAGCAGGAGCTGGGCAGCGCGCTGGGCTCCTCCTGCGTCTCGCTCTGGGAGCTCACCGGCGTGTACGCCCTGCTGGCCCGCTACGGCGAGAAGCGGCCGGGCGTGATGGTGCGGCGGGTGCTCGACCGGGAGGGGCGCACCCTGGAGGACCACACCGAGCCGCGCGACCCCTGGGTGCCGCTCTCGACGCGCCTGGGCGCGGCGGTGGCCGAGGTGACGCGCCCGCGGGCGCGGGCCATGGACGAGCGGACCGCCTACCAGGTGGTGCACCTGCTGCGCGAGGTGGCCACGGTGGGCACCGGCGCCCAGGCGGCCCGGCTGGGCAAGCCGGCGGCCGGCAAGACCGGCACCACCAACGACTCCTTCGACACCTGGTTCATGGGGTTCACCCGCGACCTCGCCACCGGGGTCTGGCTGGGCTACGACGTCAACGTCACGCCGCTGGGCCGCTACGAGACCGGCGGCCGCGCCGCCCTGCCCATCTGGCTGGACTACATGTCGGCCGCCCTGCGGGACCGGCCGCAGGAGGAGTTCGTGCCGCCGGCCGGCATCGTGGAGGTGCGCATCGACCCCGACACCGGGCAGGTGGCCGGCCCGGGCGAGCGCGGCGTGCTCGAGCCCTTCAAGGAGGGGACCGAGCCGAAGGGCGCCGGCGAGGGCCAGCCGCCCAAGCCGGTGGAGGTGCAGGACCTGTTCATGCAGTAGCCGGCCGCCGCGCCGGCGGGCGGGAACCGGCCGGGCCAGGCCCGCCCTGGCAGGGCCCGCCGTGGTAGCATCCGCGCGCGCCATGCTGAGATCGATCGCGAAGCTGGGGGTGAAGCGGACGCTCTTCCTCTCGATCGCCGCCGCCCTGGCGGTGTCGGGGGTGTTCACCGGCGTGACGGTGAACCGGGTGGTGCTGGGGGCCCTGGAGCACGCCCAGGGCCACCGCGGCCAGGCCGACGCCCGGGTCCTGGCGGCCGGGCTGGCGCCGCTGCTGGCGGCCGGCCAGGAGGAGCGCCTGGCGGCCGAGATCGAGGCCACCTTCGACGAGGCGGACGACGCCTACGTGGTGGTGCTGCGGACCGACTACACGGTGGCGGCCAAGCGCTTCGCCCGCGCCGCCCCCGGCTCGGCCGAGGACGTGCGCGACGCCTTCGCCCGCAACCCCGCCGAGGCCATGGCGCTGGACGGCGGCCTCTACCGCTTCGCCGTGCCCATCAAGCTGGTGGTGACCGGGCCGGACGGCGGCCGCGGCGAGCGCGAGGTGGGGCACCTCCTGCTGGGCCTCTCGGCGGCCGAGACCAGCGCCCAGGTGAGCCAGGTGCGCTGGCTGGTGCTGGGGCTGCTGGCGCTGGGCGGCCTGATCCTGGCGGTGCTGGTCTACTGGTTCACCGCGCGGCTGGTGCTCCAGCCGCTGGCCGAGATGACCGTGGTGGTCCGGCGCATGAGCGAGTCGGACCTGTCGGCGCGGGCCGAGCGCATCGGCGACGACGAGCTCGGCGTCCTGGCCGAGTCGCTCAACAAGATCGGCGTGAACCTCTCGGCCACCCTGTCGCGGGTGCAGACCGTCACCGGCGGGGTGGCGGCGGTCATCGAGCGCATCGACCGCACCGGCAAGGCCGTCTCCGAGGGCGCCGGCACGGTGTCGGCGCGGGTGGTGGACACCTCCGCCTCCATGGGGGAGATGATCGCCTCCCTGAAGGGCATCGCCGACAACGTCGAGGTGCTGGCCCAGAGCGCCGAGGAGTCCTCCTCCTCGATCCTCCAGATGGCCGCCACCAACGACGAGGTGGCCGAGAACATCCAGGCGCTGGCCGCCTCGGTGGAGGAGACCACCGCCGCCATCGAGCAGATGACCTACTCCATCAAGGAGGTGGCCAAGAACATCGAGGACCTCTCGGCCACCACCGAGGAGACCTCCTCCTCCATGAACGAGATGGACGTCTCCATCTCGCAGGTGGAGACCAACGCCAACGAGACCGCCAAGCTCTCCGAGCAGGCCCAGCGCGACGCCGAGATGGGCGCCGAGGCGCTCTCCCGCACCCTCATGGGCATCGACAAGATCAAGGAGTCCTCCAAGGAGGCGGCCTCGGTCATCGAGGCGCTGGGCCGGAAGATCTCCGCCATCGGCAACATCCTCAACGTCATCGACGACGTGGCCGAGCAGACCAACCTGCTGGCCCTGAACGCCGCCATCCTGGCCGCCCAGTCGGGCGAGCACGGCAAGGGCTTCGCCGTGGTGGCCGACGAGATCAAGGACCTGGCCGAGCGGACCGGCGCCTCCACCAAGGAGATCGGGGAGCTGATCCGGGCGGTGCAGGAGCAGTCCAAGAGCGCCATCACCGCCATGGACCGCGGCGTGCGCAACGTCGAGGAGGGGGTGCGGCTGGGCCAGGAGACCGAGACCGCCCTCAAGAAGATCGAGGAGTCCTCCCACAAGGCCACCCAGATGGTGAAGGCCATCGCCCGCGCCACCATCGAGCAGGCGCGCGGGTCGAAGCAGGTCACCATGGCCATCAACCGCATCGCCGAGACGGTGCAGCAGATCGCCACCGCCACCGCCGAGCAGGCCCGGGGCTCCGAGCAGATCATGAAGAGCGCCGAGAAGATGAAGACCATCACCAAGCACGTGGAGCGCTCGTCGCAGGAGCAGGCCCGCGGCTCGAAGCAGATCACCAAGGCCATCGAGTCGATCAGCGAGATGGTGCACCACCTCAACCGGGCCCAGAAGGAGCAGACCAAGGGCACCGAGCAGGTGATGACCGCGGTGGTGCAGATCCGCCAGGTGGCCGAGACCCAGACCCACTCCGCCCGCGAGCTGGAGGGGGCCATCGCCGACCTGGCGGGCCAGGCGGACGTGCTGCGGGGCGAGGTCAAGCGCTTCCAGATTTAGCTGCGGCGAGCGATGCCGGCATTCGCGTGCCAGCCTCGTCGCTGTGCTGGCCGGGGGGGGGGGGGGAGGGGGGGGGGGGGGGGGCGGCGGGCGGGGGGGGGGGGGGGCGGGGGGCGGGGGGCGCCCGGGGGGGGGGGGGGGGGGGGGGGCGGGCAGCCCCTCAGCCCTTCTTCTTCGCGTGCTTCGACAGCGCCAGCAGGGCCTTCCACTGGGCCGCGGTGAGCGGCACCACCGAGAGGCGCCCCTGGATGAGCAGCGGGGAGCGGGCGAAGGCGGTGGAGCCCTTGAGCGCCTCGAGCGGCACCGGCGCGGCCAGCCGGTCGCCGGCCGCCACCTCCACCGACACCCCGCCCTCGCCGGCCTCCGGGTCCGGCCGGGCGGCCCCCACCACCGAGGCCAGGCCCACCGCCTCCTTCCGGCCGGAGTGGTAGACCACCAGCTGGTCGCCGGCCGCCATGGCGCGCAGGTGCAGCCGGGCCTGGGGGTTCTTCACCCCGGTCCAGCGGGTGGTCCGCTCCCGGACCAGGTCGTCGAACGAGTAGGTGGAGGGCTCGGTCTTCAGCAGCCAGTGGGCCATAGGGGCCGGAAGGTAGGCGGGGCGGGCCCCGGGCGCAACGGCGCCGGGCGGGGGGGCCCGGGAGGCGCGGCCGGGAGGCCCGTGATATATGGTCGGCCCGTGTTCGGCCTCTCCTTCAGCGAGATCGTGATCATCGCGATCCTGGCGCTGGTCCTGCTGGGACCCGACCGCCTCCCCGAGGCGGCCCGCACCATCGGCAAGACGCTCAAGGACTTCAAGAAGACCACCGACGGCCTCAAGGACCAGCTCGAGACCGAGCTCTACCAGGCCGAGAAGTCGCTGACCCGGCTGGTGGACGCCCCCGAGGTGCCGCCGGTGGCCTCGGCGGCCATGGGCGCCACCACCCGCCCGGTGGCGCCGGCCCCGCAGGCCAGCGCCGAGAACGTGCCGGGGCTGGAGGCGGCCCTGGTGGACCCCATGCCGCCGCCGCCGGCGCCGCCCTCGGACCCGCAGGCCTGACCCCATGAGCGCCGCGCCGGCCCCAGCCCCCGTCCCCGAGAGCGAGGTCAAGCTCACCTTCTGGGACCACCTGCGCGAGCTGCGCAAGCGGCTGGTGCTGTGCGGCTGGGGCGTGCTGGTGGGGATGCTGGCGGTGGGCGCCTTCGTGGAGCAGATCTTCCACGCGCTCATGAAGCCCATCCTGGACTCGCTGCCGGAGGGGGAGCGCACCCTGCAGTACACCAGCTACATCGAGCCGCTGATGGTCTACATCAAGGTGGCCATGTACGGCGCCATCTTCGCGGCCGCGCCCTGGATCCTCTACCAGGTCTGGCAGTTCATCGCGCCCGGGCTCTACAAGAAGGAGCGGCGGGTGGTGGTGCCCTTCCTCTTCTTCGGCACCCTGCTGTTCTACGGCGGCGCCCTCTTCTGCTACTTCGTGGTCATGCCGCAGGCCTTCCCGGCCATGCGCGCCATCGCCACCGACGCCTCGCTGCGCCCCATGCTCACCATGAGCGAGCAGCTCTCGCTGGTGCTGGCCATGCTGCTCGGCTTCGGGATCGTCTTCGAGGTCCCGGTGGTGATCGCCTTCCTCTCCATGGTGGGGCTGGTCTCGGTGGAGTTCCTGGTCAAGCACCGGCGCTACGCGGTGCTGGTCAACGTGCTGGCCGCCGCCATCATCACGCCCACCGGCGACCCGCTCAACCTGGCGCTCATGGCCGTGCCCATGATCGTCTTCTACGAGGTGGGCATCCTGCTGGCCCGGGTGGTCGGCAAGAAGAAGCCCGCCGCCCAGGCCATCACCCCGGCCTGAGCCACCCCGCCGCGGCCACGCCCCACCGCCCCCTGGAGCCCCGCCATGCTGAAGCCCGCCGGCCGCGACGACGTCCTCCTCCTCTCCGCCAAGCGCACCCCCTTCGGCGCCTTCGGCGGCGCGCTCAAGGACCTGACCGCCACCGACCTCGCGGTCCACGCCGCTCAGGCGGCCCTGGCCGCCGCCGGGGTGGCCCCGGCCGACGTGGGCCAGGTGGTGATGGGCAACGTGGCGCAGACCAGCGCCGACGCCATCTACCTGGCCCGCCACGTCGGCCTGCGCGCCGGCCTGCCGGTGGAGGTGCCGGCGCTCACCCTCAACCGGCTGTGCGGCTCGGGCTTCGAGGCGGTCATCCAGGCCGCCATGTGGATCATGACCGGGCAGGCCGAGGTGGTGCTGGCCGGCGGCACCGAGTCGATGACCCAGGCCCCGCTGGCGCTGCGCGGCACCCGCTTCGGCCACCCCTTCGGCACGGTGCCGCCGCTGGAGGACACCCTCTGGTCGGCCCTCACCGACAGCCTGGCCGGCATGCCCATGGCGCTCACCGCCGAGAAGCTGGCCGAGCAGCACGGCATCACCCAGGCGCAGGTGGACGAGTTCGCGGTCGGCTCGCAGCAGCGCTGGGCCGCGGCCCAGGCGGCCGGCCGGTTCCAGGCCGAGCTGGCGCCGCTCACCCTGGCCTCGAAGAAGGGGCCGGTGACCTTCGAGCGGGACGAGCACCCGCGCCCGAACACCACCGTGGAGGGGCTGCGCAAGCTGCCCAAGGTCTTCAAGAAGGACGGCGTCATCCACGCCGGCGCCGCCAGCGGCATCGCCGACGGGGCGGCCGCGCTGGTGGTGGCCAGCCGCGCCTACGCCGAGCGCCACGGCCTCACGCCCCTGGCCCGGCTGGTGGCCTGGGGCCACGCCGGGGTGGACCCCACCATCATGGGCATCGGGCCGGTGCCGGCCATCCGCAACGCCCTGGCCCGCTGCGGCGCCACCCTGGCCGACATGGACCTGGTGGAGGTGAACGAGGCCTTCGCGCCGCAGTACCTGGCGGTGGAGCAGGTGCTCGGCCTGGACCGGGCGCGCACCAACGTGGACGGCGGCGCCATCGCCATGGGCCACCCCCTGGCGGCCAGCGGCGCGCGCCTCACCGCCCACCTGTGCCACGAGCTCAGGCGGCGCGGCGGGCAGGCCGCCGTGGGCTCGGCCTGCATCGGCGGGGGGCAGGGCGTGGCGGTGGTGCTGGCGGCCCCCTGACCCGAGGCGGCCGGGCGCGGCCGGCCGACCGGCGCCCGAGGATCGGCGGCCTTTCTTGCCGCGGCCCGGGGCGGGCGGTAGCTTCACCCCGGACCAGGCGGATGGGAGGCGTGATGGACGGGTTCACCGGGGTGAAGGTCTTCTCGACGACGCTGGCGCGCGACCGCGAACAGATGGGCGAGTCCATCAGCCGCTGGCTGGCGGCCCACCCGGACCTCGAGATCGTGGACCGCGAGGTGCGGCAGAGCTCCGACAAGGAGTTCCACTGCCTCACCATCACCTTCTTCTACAAGGAACGGCAGAAGGCCTGACCATGGCCCGGGGCTCCTTCGACCTGCGCCGCGCGCTCACCCTGGGGGGCCAGGCCCCGCTGGCGGTCGGCGCGCTGCTGGCCGCCATGGCGGTGGCCACGGTGGTGGGCACCATCTCCCCGACCCTGGGCCGGTGGCTCACCCTGGAGGTGCCGCCGCTCGACACGCCGGCCTTCCTGGTGCTGCTGGAGGCCTGGCGGCTGGTCACCTGGCCGCTCTACCAGGGGCCGCTGCCCGGCAGCCTGCTGACCCTGCTCTTCGCCGGCTTCATGCTGCTGTGGCTCGGCCGGCAGCTCTCCTTTGCCTGGAGCGAGCGCCGCTTCCTGGTGCGCTTCTTCGTGCTCTCGGCCGGCGCCGGGCTGGGCACGCTGGTGCTGCTGGCCCCCTTCGGCTACCCCATCGGCTACTTCGGGGTCTGGGCGGTGGTGAACGCGCTGCTCCTCACCTGGGGGCTGATCTTCCCGCGCCAGCGCATCAGCTGGTTCGGGGCGCTGGAGATGACGGGCGCCACCGTGGCCAAGGTGATCGCGGTGGCCACGCCGCTCTGGGCGCTGGTGGCGGGGCCGCCGGGCCTGGGCGTGGCGGGCCGGCTCATCGCCTACCTGCCCCACCTCCTGGCCCTCGGCCTGGCCTGGCTGCTGGTGACCGGCGGGCCGCGCCGCGCCTGGTTCCGGCTGCGCGAGTGGTGGCTGCGCCGCACCCTCGACCGGCAGCGCCGGCGCTTCAAGGTCATCACCACCGACGGGCCGGGCCCGACGCAGTGGAAGAACTGAGCCTGCCCTAGCTGATGGCCACCTGGCGGACCGCCGCCTGGTAGACCCAGATGCGGCCGGTGTTGGTGCGGGTGTCGGCCGGGATCATGAAGAAGCCGAAGGCCCCCTCGCGGTAGTCCGGCGAGTAGCCGGCCACCTGGCGGCCGTCGCGGAAGGTGACCCGCACCTTGCGCCCCTCGGGCGCCGGCGCCTTCTCGCCCGGCGCGAGCATGAAGAAGATGGCCTTGATCCCGTCGGTGGGGATGGCCTCGGGCGCGCCGGCGCCCTGCGGGTGCAGGGTGAGATCGGCCGCGTCGAGGGAGGCGTCGGTGAGCAGGCCGCGCCGCACCTGCCCATCCACGGTGTGCAGCACCACCCGGCAGCTCCCCTCCACCAGCGCCGAGGGCAGGGGCGGCCCGGGCGCCGGGGGCTCCGGCGGCGGCGCGGCCTCGGCGGCGCCGAGGTGGTCGCCCGAGACGGACGGCGGGAGCTCGAAGGTGTCGGCCGCGCCCGGAGCGTCCGGGTAGGCGGCCGCGATCTCCGGCGGGAAGGCCCCGGCCTGTTCGGCCGGCGCCTCGTAGGAGACGGCGGGCTCGGGCTCCCAGGGCGCCCGGGCCTGCAGCTCCTCCGCGGGGGGCGGCCCAGGCTCCGGCTCGACGGGCTCGAGCGAGAGCGCCAGCGCCGCGGGGTCCACCGGCTGGCCGGCCAGCTCCGCCTGCCAGGGCGGCGGGTCTGCGGTGAGCTCGACCGGGGCCTCGCTCGCCGGGACCGGCGCCTCGGCGGGGGCCACCTCGTCGGCCACCTCGAGCAGGTCCGCGGCCTCCAGCGTGGGCAGCTCCTCCTCGGCCTGCGGCTCGGCCGGCTCCACGTGCTCGATCGGCTCCACGTGTTCGATCGGCTCGACCAGCTCGACCGGTGCGGCCTCCGGGGGCCGCACCGGGGCGTCGAACGGCGACGACAGGTCCAGGGCCGGCGCGCTCTCCCAGCCCTCGCCGGGGGCGAGCGAGGCGGCCGCCGGCGTGCCCCAGGCCGGGGTGCCGGTCAGGCCCGGATCCGGGTGGCCGAAGGAGCCGTCGGAGGCCAGCTCGAAGCCGGCCTCGAGGGCGGCGTCCGGGTGCCACTCGGCCGCGGGCTCGCCCAGCTCCAGGGGCGCGCCGCCCGGCAGCGCGTCACCCTCCGGGCCGCCGTACAGGTCGGAGGCGTCGAAGCCGGCCTCCTCGGCCGGCGGCAGGGGCGCCAGCGTGTCGGCGTCGAGCACCGGCCCGCCGGTCTCGTAGGCCTCGGGCAGCCCGTCGGCCTCCAGGTCCAGCGCGTCGACGGCCAGGGGCGGCGGGGCCTGCCCCGGGCCGCCCAGGTCGAGCCCGGCGGCCAGGCCCGCCGGCGCGGCGCTCTCGTCGTACTCGCCGAAGGCGGCCGAGGGGGGCGCGGGCAGGTGGGACGGGACGGCGGCGTCGTCGAACCAGGAGGAGATCGGGTCGACCTGGGCCGCGGCAGGCGCGGTCGGCTCGGCCAGGGGCGCCAGGCCCGGGGCGAAGGACCCGCCGGACTCGTCGTACTCGCCGAAGGCCGCGGCCGGGTCGGCGGCCAGCTCGGCGGCCGGCTCGAGGTCCAGGATCTGGTCGGGCGCCAGCTCCAGGGCCGGGGCACCCGCCAGCTCCAGCGAGGGCTCCGGCGCCAGCTCGCCCGGCGGCTCCGGGTCGAGCTCGAAGCCGGAGCCGGCCACCAGCTCCACCGGCTCCGGCGCATCCTCGGCGGCGGCCTCCGGGGACTCCAGGCCGGACACCGCGGCTGGCGGCGCCAGGGCGGGCGGCTCGAGCGGCTCGACCGGTGGGTCCGGCTCCGGAGCGAGCGGCGCGGGCTCGAGGTCCGCCGCCGGCTCCAGCTCCAGGGCCTCCTCCTCCGGGATGGCCAGGGGCTCCGGTTCAGGCTCCGGCTCGGCGACCGGCGGCGCCGCGGTCTCGGCCGCGGCGCGGCCGAACCACTTGGCGTGGTCGAAGGGGGCGTTGGGGTCGAAGGGGAGCGGCTCCTCGAAGGGAGCGGCCTCGATCCGCGCGGCCACCGGCACCTGCACGGCCGCGAACGGGGCCGCGCTGAAGTCCGACGCGGCCCAGGAGGTGTCGGCGAAGGGCGCCGCCGGCTCGCCGCCGCCGGACGCCGCGGGGAGCTCGAGCGGCTCGGCCCCCCAGGGCTCCTCGGCCGCGGTGGCCAGCGCGGGAACGGACTCGGCCTCCGGCGCCTCGGCCGGCGACCGCTCCGCCGATCCGGCGAAGTCCGCCTCGAGGCCGCCCAGGTCGGCCGCGGCCTCGTCCATCGCCAGGGAGGTGGCGTGGGCCAGGTCGGCGTCGCGCTGCTCGGCGTCCGGGGGCTCCTGGCTGGCCTCGAGGGCCTCCTCCGGCGCGAGGGCCGGCTCGGTGGCCGGGGGCCCGACGGCCTCCCAGCTCGCGGCCGTGGCCGCGTCCAGGACCGACGCCTCCGAGAGCGGGGCCGCCCAGGGCTCGACCGCCGGCTCGGCCGGCGCCTCGATCCACGGCTCGGTCGCCGCCTCCGGGGCCGCCTCCGGGGCCGCCTCCGGGACCTCCTCCGGGGCGGCCTCGGTCCAGGCCTCCGCCACCGGCTCCGCCTCCGGGACCTCCTCCGGGACGGCCTCGGTCCAGGCCTCCGCCACCGGCTCCGCCTCGGTCCACGCGGGGGCCTCGGCCACGGCCTCCGCCGCGCCCTCCGCCAGCGGCTGGCCGTCGGGGCCGTAGCCCGCGGCCGACCAGTCGTAGGTGACGTTCGGGTCGTAGCCCGCCGCGATCCAGGCGGCCTCGTCGAAGGGGGCGTCGGGGTCGTAGCCGGGGGCCTCGGGGTTCCAGGCCTGCGGCCTCGGCTCCAGGCCCATGGTGCCTGGGTCGAAGAGCAGGTCGGCCGGCGGGGCCGGGGCAGGCTCGGCCAGCGGGGCCTCGTCCCAGGCCGGCTCGAGCGAGGCGACGTCGGGGTCCGGCGCGGGCGCCGGGGCCGGGTCGGGCGCCGGGGGCGGGCCCATCTCGGGCGGGCGGACGCGCAGGCCGGCGGGCAGCAGGGACTCGCGCAGGCGGCTGGCGGCGGCGTTCACGTCGAAGCCGGGGCGGGCCGGGCTCGCCACCTCGGGGCCGACCAGCTCGCGCAGCTCGGCGTGGCGGGCCGCCTCGGCGGCGGTGAGGCCGCCGGCCTGGCGCTTCTGCTCCAGGGAGCGGAACTCGGTCATGACGCTGCGCTGGTTGGACATGGTCGGTTCCGCCGCGCCGAGCAGGGTGTGGGTGCGAGCGGGGGTCCCGGGATGATACCCCGCAGGCCCGCCCAGCCGGAAGAAGCCGGCGACTTGATTTCACGGGGGTCCGGCGCGCATGAATGTGCCGCCCGATGGCCCAGAACTCCCACACCGGCCCACCCCGGCCTCCGCCGCGACGGGCCTCGAGCCCCGCGCCGCCCGCCAGCGCCTTCCTCCCGACCTCGCGCGCCGAGCTCCAGGCGCGCGGCTGGACCGAGCTCGACGTGCTGCTGGTGTCCGGCGACGCCTACGTGGATCACCCCAGCTTCGGGGCCGCCGTGATCGGCCGGGTGCTGGAGGCGGCCGGCTACCGGGTGGGCCTGGTGGCCCAGCCGGACTGGCGCAGCACCGCCGACTTCCTTCGGCTGGGCAAGCCGAGGCTCTTCGTGGGCATCACCTCCGGCGCCATGGACTCCATGGTGAACCACTACACGGCCAACAAGCGGCGCCGCTCCGACGACGCCTACACGCCCGGCGCCGCGTCGGGCAAGCGCCCGGACCGGGCCACCTCGGTGTACGCGCGGCGCTGCCGGGAGGCCTTCGGGCCCACCACCCCGCTGGTCATCGGCGGCATCGAGGCCTCGCTCCGCCGCATCGCCCACTACGACTACTGGGACGACCGGGTGCGCCCCTCGGTGCTGGTGGAGTCCGGCGCCGACCTGCTGGTCTACGGCCAGGGCGAGAAGCCCATCCTGGAGATCGCGCGGCGGCTCGCCATGGGGGAGGACCCCTGCGGCCTGACCGACGTGCCCGGCACCGCCGTGGCGGTGGCCCACCGCGAGCTGGCCCTGCTCGACGAGCGGCCGCGCGGGGTGCTGGAGCTGCCGGCCTTCGAGGAGGTGGCGGAGGACAAGCGCCGCTTCGCCGAGTTCTCGCGCCTCTACCACCTGGAGCACAACGAGGACAACGCGCGGGTCATGGTGCAGCGGCACGGGAAGGGCGCCCGGGAGCGGCTGGTGGTGGTCAACCAGCCGATGCCCTCGCCCACCACCGAGGAGCTCGACCGGATCGCCGAGCTGCCCTACGTGCGCGAGGCCCACCCGAGCTACGGCGGGGCCCACATCCCGGCCCTGGAGCAGATCCGCTGGTCCATCCAGATCCTGCGCGGCTGCGCCGCCGGGTGCGCCTTCTGCTGCATCACCGAGCACCAGGGGCGCGACGTGGCCAGCCGCTCCGAGGCCTCGGTGCTGCGCGAGCTCGGCGAGCTGGCCCGGAAGGAGAACTTCAAGGGGACCATCACCGATCTCGGCGGCGCCACCGCCAACATGTGGGGGATGCGCTGCACCAGCGCCGAGGCCCACAAGGCCTGCCGGCGGCTCTCCTGCGTCTTCCCCTCGGTCTGCCAGTTCTTCTCGGTGGACCACGGGCCGCTCGTCGACCTCTACGAGAAGGCCAGGAAGGTGAAGGGGGTGAAGCACCTCTTCGTCGGCTCGGGCGTGCGCTACGACCTGGCCCAGGCGGACAAGGTGAACGGCGACCGGTACCTCAAGGCCCTGGTGCAGAACCACGTCTCCGGCCAGCTCAAGGTGGCGCCGGAGCACGTCTGCGAGCCGGTCCTCAAGGTCATGAAGAAGCCGGGCGTCGAGTCCTTCGAGAAGCTGCGGCGGGACTTCGAGCGCTACTCCAAGGAGGCGGGCAAGGAGCAGTACCTGGTGCCCTACTTCATCTCCTCCCACCCGGGCTCCTCGCTCGAGGAGGCGGTGCAGCTCATGGAGTACCTGCAGAAGAACCACTGGAAGCCGCAGCAGGTGCAGGACTTCACGCCCACGCCCATGACGCTGGCGTCCGACATGTACTGGTCCGGCTTCCACCCCTTCACCATGAAGCCGCTGCACGTGGCGCGGGACCCGGAGGAGAAGCGCATGCAGAAGGCGCTCCTGCGCTGGGGCGACCCGGACAACGCCCCGCTCATCGAGCAGGCGCTGCGCAAGACCGGGCGGCTGGCCCCGGGGCAGCGCATGGGCGGCGGCATGCGCCCGGCGCGCGAGGGGCACCGGCCGCCCTGGGCGAAGCGCGGCCTGAAGCCCAGGGGCCGCTGAGGCGCGCCGTGGCCGGCTCGAGGGGCCGCGTGCTGGTGGGCATGAGCGGGGGGGTGGACTCCTCCGTGGCGGCGGCCCTGCTGCGCGACCAGGGCTGGGAGGTGACCGGCGCCTTCGTCTGCATGGGGCGGGCGGCCGACGCCGAGGGCGGCGCCGGCTGCTGCTCGCCCGAGGACGCGGCCGACGCGCGCCGGGTGGCCGGCCTGCTGGGGGTGGACCTCTTCGTGCTCGACGCCACCGCCGGCTTCGAGCGGATCATCGAGGCCTTCGCCGCCGGGTACGCCGCCGGCCGCACCCCCAACCCGTGCATCGGCTGCAACCGCGACGTGAAGTTCGCCCGGCTGCTGGAGCGGGCGGGCCAGCTCGGCTTCGACGCGGTGGCCACCGGCCACTACGCCCGGGTGGTGTCCCACGGCGGGCGCCCGGCCCTGGCGCGGGCCCGGGCCCTGGAGAAGGACCAGAGCTACGTGCTCTTCGAGCTGCCGCGCCAGGCGCTGGGCCGGCTGGTGCTGCCGCTCGGCGAGCTGGAGTCGAAGGCCGAGGTCCGGGCCCTGGCCCGGCGGCTCGGCCTGCCGGTGCACGCCAAGCCGGACAGCCAGGAGATCTGCTTCGTGCCGGACGGCGACCACGCCCGGGTGCTCCAGGCGCGCGCGCCGCGGGCGCTCACGCCGGGGCCCATCCTCGACCAGGCGGGCCACCAGCTCGGTCGCCACCAGGGCTACGGGCGCTTCACGGTGGGCCAGCGGCGCGGCCTCGGCCTGTCCGGGCCGGAGCGGCGCTACGTCACGGCGGTGGACCCCGCCACCGCCGCGGTCACCGTGGGACCCAGGGCGGCCACGCTGGCGGGCGGGCTCACCGCCGCGGCGGCCTCCTGGCAGGCCGAGGTGCCGGCCGAGGGCCTCGTGGCGGTGCAGATCCGCTCGGGCCACCGGGCCACGCCGGCCCGGCTCAGCGGCGGCGGCGGGCCGCGCTTCGAGGTGGCCTTCGAGGAGGCGGTCCACGCCGTGGCGCCGGGCCAGGCCGCCGTGGTCTACGACGGCGAGGTGCTGCTCGGGGGCGGCTGGATCGAGCGGGCCCTGCCGGCCGGCCAGGCGGCGCCGTGAGGGCCTCCCCGCCCCTGGCCCCGCTGGCGGCCGTGCACGACGGCGCGCTCCCGGCCGGCCAGTTCCGGCGGCTGGCCGGGGCGGTGCGGGCGCTCGGGACCGAGCGGCTCCGCGACACCTACCAGACCGCCTTCTGGTTCGACCTGGGGGCGCCCGCCTGCCTGGCGGAGGAGGCCATCCTGGCCCTGCGCCCCCTCGCCTGGGGCCGGCGCGCCGGGCGGCTGGCCGGGGTGGAGTGGTGGCTCAGCCGCATGCGCACCAGCGACGTCCAGGTGGACTTCCACCAGGACCGCGACGAGCTGCTGTTCGGGCGCACCGGGCGCACCCGCTGCCCGGCGCAGGGCTCGGTGCTCTTCCTCAACCGCTGCCGCGGCGGCCTGCTGGCGGTGACCGGCCAGCCCTGCGACGAGGCCAACCCGGCCTGCGCCCCGCTCCCCTTCGACGGCGACCTGGTCCGCCCCTGGCCGAACCGCCTGGCCCTCTTCCCGGGCGACGCCACCCACGGCGTCCTCGACGCGCGCGGCCAGGTCCCGCACGGCCGCCTCACGCCGGCCACGCCGCTGCGGCTGGCGCTGATCATGAACTGGTGGCGGGCGCGGCCGGAGGGGCGGCCCGGCTTCGCGGAGGCCGGGGTCTATGCGGCGCTGCGGAGCCACCGCCCGGGCCGGGCCTAGCGGCCGAGGCGCCGCTGCCTGCTAGGCCACGCGGTTGCGGCCGTCGGCCTTGGCGCGGAAGAGCGCCTCGTCGGCGCGCCGGAGCAGCGCCTCGGCCTCGGGCGGCTCGCGCTCCTCGGCCGGCGCGTAGGCCGCCACGCCCACCGAGCAGGTGGCCTGCAGGGTGATGCCGGCGTGCAGCACCTGCAGCGAGGCCACCGCCGCGCGGAGCCGCTCGGCGATGACCTGCGCCCCCACCGCGTCGGTCTCGGGCAGGAGCACCAGCAGCTCGTCGTCGCGCAGCCGGCCCACCGCGTCGGAGCGGCGCAGCCGCGCCCGCACCGCGCCGGCCATGGCGCGCAGCACCGCGTCGCCGCCGTCGCTCCCGACCGCCTGGTTGATGCGGGCGATGCCGTCGAGGTCCACCAGCGCCAGCGAGAGGGCGCGGCCGTAGCGGCGGGCGCGGCCCAACTCGTCGGCCAGCCGCTCCAGCACGAAGCGGCGGGTGCCGGCGCCGGTCAGCTCGTCGGTGATGGAGAGGGCGGCCGCCTGCAGGTGGGCCGTCTCGACGCGTCGGCGCAGCCGGTGCAGCACCACGCCCTGCGCCACCAGCAGCCCGGCGGCCAGGGCGCCGAGCAGGCCGGGCAGCCCCGGCGGCACGGTGGGGAGGAAGCCGGCGGCCTCGCTGACGGCGATGGTGCCGGCGGCGTGGCCGGCGGCCAGGGCGGCCCCGGCGGCCAGCCCGGGCAGGGCCAGGGCGACCAGGAACGCGCGGCGCGGCGGGGGGCTGCGGCGGAGCGCGGGTGAGGACCTCATGGCGCCAACCTACCGCACCGCGGGCGGTGGCGCGCTCCCGCGGCCGCTCGCCGGCGCCCCGGACCGGCGGCTCAGCGGCCGCGAGGGGATCTCGTCACGGCCGCTCAGTTCACGGCCGGCACGCCGGGCTCGAACCCGGCCTCGCTGATGGCGGCCACCAGCTGCTTGGCGGTCACCTTGGAGGCGTCGTAGGTGACGAAGGCCTTCTTCTGCTCCAGGTTCACCTCCACGGTCTTCACCCCGTCCAGCTTCTTCAGGGAGGAGCCCACGTTGTTGACGCAGCCGCCGCAGGTCATCCCACCCACCGGGATGGTGACCTTGGCGTCGGCCGGCTTCACCTCGGCCGCGGCGGGCGCGGCGGCCTGGGCCTCGGCGGCGAGCGCGAGGGTGGGGAGCAGCAGGGCGGCGAGCAGGGCGGCGAGCGTCTTCATCGGGGGGGACCTCGTGGGGTGAACCCCATGTGTAAGGCGGCGGGGGGGCCGGCGGGAAGTCCCTCGCCCCGGGGGGCGCATGTGGCGGAAGGTCGCAAACGCCGCCCCGCGGCGGGTGCAAGCGACCGCTGACCGGCCGGGGCCGCGGGGCCGGTCCGGCGGTGGGCCGGCCGACCTGCTTCTCCCCGGCGACCCTGACGCGCTAGCCTCCGCCCGCCATGACCGACGACGCGCGCCTGGCGCGCCACCAGCGGCTCGCCGAGGCCGATCACCGCCACCTCTGGCACCCCTTCACCCAGATGGAGGGCTGGCTCGAGGAGGATCCGCTCATCGTGGACTCGGCCGACGGCGTGTACCTCACCGACACGCTCGGCCGCCGCTACCTCGACGGCGTCTCCTCCCTCTGGTGCAACGTGCACGGCCACCGGGTGCCGGAGCTGGACGAGGCGGTGCGCGCCCAGCTCGACCGGGTGGCCCACAGCACGCTGCTGGGGCTGGCCTCCACCGCCTCCATCGAGTGCGCCGAGGAGCTGGTGCGCCACCTGCCGGCGGGGCTGACCCGGGTCTTCTTCTCCGACGCCGGGGCCACCGCGGTGGAGGTCGCCGTCAAGATGGCCTACCAGCACCACCAGCTGCGCGGCGACCTGGATCGGCGCGAGTTCGTGGCGCTCTCCGGCGGCTACCACGGCGACACCCTGGGGGCGGTGTCGGTGGGGGGCATGGACCTGTTCCACCGCCTCTTCGCCCCGCTGCTCTTCGACGTGCACCACGCGCCGCAGCCGTACTGCTACCGCTGCCCGCTCGGGAAGGCCCTGCCGTCGTGCGGCCTGGCCTGCGCCGGCGAGGTGGAGCGGATCTTCGCCGAGCGGCCGGGGAAGATCGCCGCGCTGGTGGTGGAGCCGCTGGTGCAGGGGGCCGACGGCATGATCACCCAGCCGCCCGGCTACCTGCGCCGGCTGCGCCAGCTGTGCGACCGCGAGGGGGCGCTGCTGGTCTGCGACGAGGTGGCCACCGGCTTCGGGCGCACCGGCACCATGTTCGCGGTGGAGCAGGAGGGCGTCCGGCCGGACCTGATGACGGTGGCCAAGGGGCTCACCGGCGGCTACCTGCCGCTGGCCGCCACGCTGGCCACCGAGGAGGTCTTCCGCTCCTTCCTCGGGCCGTTCGAGTCGAAGCGGACCTTCTTCCACGGCCACACCTACGCCGGCAACCCGCTGGCCTGCGCGGTGGCCACCGCCTCCCTCAAGCTCATGACCTCGAGGCGGGTGGTCGAGGGGCTGCCGTCCAGGGCGGCCGCGCTGGCGGCGGCCCTGGCGCCGCTCCAGGCCCACCCGCACGTGGGCGAGCTCCGGCAGCGCGGCCTGATGGTGGGCATCGAGCTGGTGCGCGACCGGGCCAGCAAGGCCGAATACGACTACGCGCTCCGGGTGGGGCACCAGGTCTGCCTGGCGGCCCGGCCGCTCGGGGCCATCCTGCGGCCGCTCGGCAACGTGGTGGTGCTCATGCCGCCGCTGGCCATGACCGAGGCGGAGCTGGCCCGGCTGGCCGGCATCACCCGGGCCGCCATCGAGCAGGTCACGGCCCGGGCCTGAGCGATGCGCGGCCTCTTCGTCACCGCCACCGACACCGGGGTCGGCAAGACCGAGGTGGCCTGCGCCCTGGTGTCGGGCGCGCGCCAGGACGGGCTGGACGTGGGCGTCATGAAGCCGGCCCAGTCCGGCGTGACCCCGGGCGTCGCGAGCGACGCCGAGCGCCTGGCCGCCGCGGCCGGCGGCGGCGACCCGCCCGCGCTGGTCTGCCCGCACAGCTTCGCCGCCCCGCTGGCACCCGGGGTGGCGGCGCGGCTGGCCGGGGTGACCATCTCGCTCTCCGCCCTGGTGGACGCGGCGCGGGCGCTGGCGGCCCGCCACCAGGCCCTGCTGGTGGAGGGGGCCGGTGGCCTGCTGGTGCCGCTCACCCCCACCGAGACCTACGCCGACCTGATGGTGGCCCTGGGGCTGCCGGTGCTGGTGGTGGCGCGGGCCGGCCTCGGCACGGTGAACCACACCGCGCTCACGGTGGAGGCGCTGCGGGCGCGCCGGCTTCGGCTGGCCGGGATCGTGCTCAACCGCACCTCGCCCGACGACGACCCCTCGGTGCCCGAGAACGCCGCCGAGCTGGCCAGGCTGACCGGCCTGGTGGTGCTGGCCAGCCTGCCGTACTGCGCCGATATCGCTGGGAGAGAAGCGAAACTGCGATCCGCGCTGCGCGGCAAAGTCCAGTTTTCGTGAGCGTGGCGAAAATTGGATCGGTCGCCGGATCGATCCTAGAGATCCCTGCGTGCCGAACGTCGTCGACCTCACGCTCGTCTCCCAGGCGAGGCGTGCCCTCTTCCGGATGCTGGACGAGCGCGGACTCGGGTTCTTCCTCGAGGAGCGCACCCGCGCCCCGCGCCTGGACTCGCGCCGCATCGCCTGGGTGGTGGAGTGCGCCCGCCGCCGGGTGGGGCGGCGCGCCCGCCGCGATCCCAACGCGCTGTCGCGCACCCGCCGGGTGGTCCGCCGCGAGCTGATCCGCCGGCTGGCCGACGCCATGCTGCAGGCCGGGCTGTAGCGCCGGGCCGGGGCGCCGCTCAGCCGCGCGTCTTCTCCACGAAGCGCAGCCGCACGTCGCGCAGCAGGTGGTCGAAGAGCGCCTCCTCGTCGGCCGTCAGGTTGCCGCGCGTCTTCTCGCGCAGCATGGCCAGCACGTCGATGGTCTGCTGCGCCAGGGTCAGGTCCGGGGCCTGGGCCGCGCCGGTCTCGGGGTGGGGCGCGTCGCCCAGGTGGATGAAGGCCGAGGAGCCCAGCCCCATGAGGAAGGTGGTGAAGTCGAGCAGGGGCGACGGCTTCGGGTCGGTCACGGCGTCCTCCGGGCGGGGCGATCGGGGTGAGCCTAGTCGAGATCGAAGGCGATCCGCTCGGCGGCGTAGCCGCGCTGCACCAGCACCACCAGCTGCCCGGTGCGGCGGGCCGAGGAGGCGCCGCGGCGGAACTCGTCGAGGGTGGAGACCTCGGCCCCGTTCACCTCGCGCACCAGGTCCCCCTGGACGATGCCGCTGGTGGCCGCCGGGCTGCCCTTGGTGACGGCGCGCACCGCCAGCACCGTGCCGCCGGCGGCCTTGACCTGCTCGAGCGCCAGGCCGACGCGCCGCTGCACCAGCTGCTCGGCCCGCTGCGGCGAGAGCTCCACCGCCGCCACCACCACCTGCAGCCGGGCGGCGCCGCGCCGGAGGTCGAGCCGGGCCGCCCCGCCGATGGCCAGGTCGCGCAGCCGGAACTTCACCTCCTCGGCCAGCTCGGGCGGCGCGCCGTCGAGCGCCTCGACGACGTCGCCGCGCCGCACCCCGGCCTTCTCGGCCGGCGAGCCCGGGTCCACCGCGGTGACCTCCACGCCGCCCGAGGCGCCCACCGCGGCGCCGTCGCGGGCCGGCAGGTCGGCCACCGAGAGCCCCAGGTAGCCCTCGCGCACCTCGCCGTGGGTGATCAGGTCCTCGGCGATGCGGCGGGCCCGGTCGATGGGGATGGCGAAGCCGATGCCGGCGCTGCGCTCGCCCAGGATGGCGGTGTTGATGCCCACCAGCCG
The DNA here is from genome assembly GCA_016718565.1 of Anaeromyxobacter sp. NCBI lineage: Bacteria > Pseudomonadati > Myxococcota > Myxococcia > Myxococcales > Anaeromyxobacteraceae > Anaeromyxobacter > Anaeromyxobacter sp. Next base: position 243,746 of record JADKCZ010000001.1, read on the forward strand.
CCCCTCGATGTCGAGCAGCGGCCCGCCCGAGTTGCCGGGGTTGATCGAGGCGTCGGTCTGGATGAAGTCGAAGAGCATGCGCTCGCCGGCCCGGAAGTTGCGGTGCAGGGCCGAGACCACCCCGGTGGTGACGGTGTGCGAGAGGCCGAAGGGGTTGCCGATGGCCAGCACCGTCTCGCCGATGAGCAGCTCCTCGGAGCGGCCCATGGCGGCGAAGGGGAGCCGCTCCCGGGTCTCCAGCTTGAGCACCGCCAGGTCGGCGGCCGGGTCGGTGCCCACCACCTTGGCCAGCAGGTCGCGGCCGTCGGCCAGCCCGACGCGGAAGCGGGCGCCGCGCTCGACCACGTGGTTGTTGGTGAGCAGGTAGCCGTCGGGCGAGACGATCACGCCCGAGCCGAGCGAGGTGACGGCGTAGCCCTTGCGGGTGCGGGGGCGCGAGAAGAAGTCCTCGAACAGCCCGCTGGCCGCCCCCTGCCGCGAGGGCACGCGGATGCGGACCAGCTCCTCGGCGGAGACGTTGACCACCGCCCCGCGCACCTTCTCCACGGCGGCGACCACCGGGGTGCGGCGTGCGGCGATCGGGGTGGACTCGGCGCGGGGCAGGACCTCCCGCGCGCTCGCCGCAGAGGCGGCGAGGATCAGGGCCGCGGCGAGCAGGGGCCGGGCCGTCACGGCGTTACTCCGCGTCGTCCTCGTCGTCGAGGTCGTCGTCGTCGAGGGCGGCGTCCATCTCCAGCACCTGGTTCTCCAGGTCGGGCAGGGCCTTCAGGTGGGCGGCGTAGGCCTTCTCGTCCACGAGGCCCTTGCGCAGGTAGCGGGTGACCACGCGCTTGTCGATCTGCTTCGTCTCGAACGTCTCGGCCATGTGTGGGGGACCTCGGGCTGCCGTGAAGTGCGCGGACCTTATGCGGCGCCTTGCCGGGCCGTCAAGCGGCGTGCTACCCCGCCGGGGAGCATGCCCCTCCCGCCCTCCGCCGCGCGCGCCGCGCGCCTGTCGCGCCTCTCCGGCCTGTACGCCATCGTGGGCGGCGCCGACCCGGTGGCGCAGGCCGGGGCGGCGCTGTCGGGCGGCGCCCGGGTGGTGCAGCTGCGGGTGAAGGACGCGCCCGCCGGCCAGGTGCTGGAGGCGGCCCGCCGGGTGGTGGCGCTGGCGGCCGGCCGGGCCCTGGTGATCGTCAACGACCGGGCCGACCTGGCGCTGCTGGCCGGCGCCGACGGGGTGCACCTGGGCGACGAGGACCTGCCGGTGGCGGAGGCGCGGGCGCTCATGGGGCCGGACCTGCTGGTGGGCCGCTCCACCCGCACCCTGGCCGACGGGCAGGCCGCCCTGGCCGCCGGCGCCGACCACGTCGGCTTCGGCCCGGTCTTCGCCACCGCCAGCAAGGCCATCGCGGTGGCGCCGCGCGGCCTGGCCGCGCTGCGCGAGGTGGCGGCCGCGCTGCCGGCGCCGCTGGTGGCCATCGGCGGCATCGGCCTGGAGGGGATCGCGGAGGTGGCCCAGGCCGGCGCTGCGGCGGCGGCCGTCATCGGCGCGCTCTTCGACGGGCCCGACCCGGCGGCGCGGGCGCGGGCGCTGGCGGCCGCCTTCGAGGCCGGCCGGGGGCGAAGGTGAGCCGCCCGCGCATCGGCCTGACGCTCGACGCCGACCAGGCGGGCGACCGCTACCTGCTCGGCCGCGCCTACGTGGACGCGGTGGCCGAGGCCGGCGGGCTGCCGCTCCTCCTGCCGCACCTGGCGGCGCTGGCGGCCGAGACCCTGGCCGCGCTCGACGGGCTGGTGATCAGCGGCGGCGCCTTCGACGTGCCGCCCGAGCTGTACGGCGAGGCGCGCCGCCCGGCCTGCGGGCCGAGCAGGCCGGAGCGGACCCGGGCCGAGCTGGCCCTGCTGCAGGCGGCGCTGGCGGCCGGCCTGCCGGTGCTGGGCGTGTGCGGCGGGATGCAGCTCATGGCGGTGGCCCGCGGCGGGGCGCTCTGGCAGGACCTGGTGGCCGACCTGGGCCCGGCCGGGCCGGACGGCGCGCCGCCGGGCCGCCGGGTCGCGGGCCTGCGCCACGAGCAGCCGGCGCCCAAGGACGTGCCCTCGCACCTGGTGGAGGTGGCGCCGGGCACCCGGCTGGCCGGGCTGGTGGGGGCCGGTCCACTCATGGTGAATTCGACGCACCACCAGGCGGTGCGGGCGCCGGGCGCCGGGGTGGTGGTCTCGGCGCTGGCGCCGGACGGCGTGGTCGAGGCCCTGGAGCTGGCCGGCCCGGCCTTCGCGCTGGGGGTGCAGTGGCACCCCGAGGCGGCGGCCCGCCACGAGCCGCGCCACGCGGCCATCTACCGCGGCCTGGTCGAGGCCGCCCGGAGGACCTGATGCGGGTGCTGCTGGTGGCCGGGCTGGATCCCACGGCGGGGGCCGGCCTGGCGGCCGACCTGGAGGCGCTGCACGCGGTGGGGGCGCGGGGCTGGCCGGTGGCGGCCGCGCTCACCGCCCAGGGTCCGGCCGGGGTGAAGGGCTGGAGCCCGGTGCCCGAGGACCTGCTGCTGGCGCAGGTCGACGCGCTGCTGGAGGGGGCCGGGGAGCGGCCGCGGGCGGTGAAGACCGGCATGCTCGGCACCGCCGGCCTGGCGGCCGCCCTGTGCCGCCGGCTGACCGCCGCCGACCTGGCCAGGGTGCCGCTGGTGCTCGACCCGGTGCTCCTCTCCACCTCCGGCACCCAGCTGCTGGACTGCGGCGGCGCCACGCCCTTCGAGGCGCTGGCGCCCTTGCTGGCGCGGGCCCGCCTGGCCACCCCCAACCTGCCGGAGCTGGCGGCGCTGACCGGCCTGGACGTCGGGAGCGACGCCGCCGCGGTCAAGGCGGCGCGCCGGCTCGGCGCGCGGGCGGTGCTGGTGAAGGGCGGCCACCGGGAGGGGGCGCCGGTGGACCTGCTGGTCGAGGCGCGCCGGGTGACGCGGTTCGAGGGGACGCGCCGCCCCGGCACGGCGCGCGGCACCGGCTGCCGGCTGGCCTCGGCCATCGCCGGCCTGCTGGCGCAGGGCGCCTCGCTGGAGGACGCGGTGCGCGGGGCCAGGCTGGTGGTGGAGCGCTACCTGGACGCCGCCGCCGGGTGACGCCGCCGCGGCACTTCGCCGCGGCGGATCGGCGCCAGCCCGGCCCTTCATGGTCTTGCCGACGGGCCGGTCCGGCTGGGAACCTTGAGGGGCGCCGACCGCCGCGCCCGACCGGAGCCCACGCCCGATGACCGACACCTACCAGTGGTCCGACGCCTACCGCCTGGGCATCCCCGGCGTCGACCAGGAGCACCAGACCTTCTTCGCCCTGCTCAGGGCGCTGGAGGCCGGCGTCCGGCTGGGAGACGACCTGATCGCCCGCGCGGCGCTGGGCGAGCTCAGGCGCTACGCCGAGCTCCACTTCACCAACGAGGAGGAGTTCCTCGACGCGGTGGGCTACCCGGACCTGCCGGCCCACCAGGTGGAGCACCGCGCCTTCGTGCGCGAGGTGGCGCTGCTGGAGTCCCGGCCCGGCCTGCCGACCCGCGCGGCGGTGGACCTGGCCCGCACCTGGCTGCAGGCCCACATCCTCGGCACCGACCGGCGCTACACCACCTGGCTCGACGGCACCGAGGCCGAGGAGCCGGCCTACCCGGCTCCCCCGGCGACGCGGGGCTGAGCGGCCGCAGCGGCGCCGCCGGTCGCGACCGGCCCCGCGCCGCGGTCAGCCGGCCGGGGGGGCGGCCCCGCGCAGCGCCCGGTCCAGGTCGTCGGCCAGGTCCTCGGGGTCCTCCAGCCCCACCGAGAGCCGGATCATGGCGTCGCTGAAGCCGGCGGTGCGCTTCTCCTCCGGCGTCATGTCGGCGTGGGTCATCGACCAGGGGTGCTCGATGAGCGTCTCGATGCCGCCCAGGCTGACCGCCAGCCGCATGTGGCGCACCGCGTCCAGCACCGCGAAGGCCTCGGCCTCGCCGCCGCGGACGTCGAAGCTCACCAGGCTGCCGGCCCCGGTGCACTGGAGGCGCCACAGCGCCACCTGCGCCTCGCCCATCTCGGGCAGCCCGGGGTAATAGACGCGCGCCACGGCCGGGTGGGCGCGCAGCATGGCCACCAGCCGCTGCGCGTTCTCCTGCTGCTTCTCCATGCGCAGCTGCAGCGTGCCCAGCGAGCGGTGGATGAGCCAGGCGGTGTCGGGGTCGGAGTTGGAGCCGAGGATGGTGCGCATCACCTTGACCGCCCCGATCAGCCTGGCGCTGCCCATGGCCAGGCCGGCCACCAGGTCGGAGTGGCCGCCGAAGAACTTGGTGGCCGAGTAGAGGACCAGGTCGGCGCCGTGGGCCAGCGGCCGGGAGAAGATGGGGCCGAGGAAGGTGTTGTCCACCAGCACCAGCGAGGGGCGCCCCGGGGTGGCGTGGCGGTCGGCCACCCGCCGCGCCGCCGCCATGTCGCACAGCTGCATGGTCGGGTTGGCGGGCGACTCGATGAAGACGATGCGGGGCGCGCCGTGCTGGGCCACCAGCCGCTCCAGCGCCGCCTCGTCGGCGCCCGACGGGAAGGGCACGGTGGTGACGCCGAACTCCGGCAGGATGCGGCGGAAGAGGTACTCGGTGCCGCCGTAGATGGGGTCGGAGAAGAGCAGCGTGTCGCCGGGCCGGAGGAAGGCCAGGCAGGCCGAGGAGATGGCCCCCATGCCGGAGGAGAAGAGGGCGGCCGCCTCGGCGCCGTCCCAGGCCACCGCCCGGTCCTCCACGATCTCGCTGTTGGGGTTGTTGACCCGCGTGTAGATGAGCGCCGGGCTCTCGCCCTCGCCGCGCGGGCGCAGGCCGTAGGCGATCTCGAAGGCCCGCTTGCCGTCGGCGGCGCGCTTGAAGATGAAGGTCGAGGTGCGGAAGACCGGCGGCACCGCCGCGCCCTCGGAGCGCTGCGGGTCGTACCCCTTCTCGAAGATCAGGGTCTGCGGCGAGAGCGGGCGGGGACCTGGCATGGCGCACCTCCGTGCGCCCGTGATGCTGCGCCGCGGCCGCGCCCGCCGCGCCCGCCCACTTGGGGGGCGGCGGCGATTCGACCGCTGCGGCGGAGGGGTCCGCCCGGGCGGACGGGCGGCGGTGCGTCCGGTGGAGCGGAGCGGTGGCGCGGCCGGCCCGGCACGTGGGGCGCCCCTCGACTCCGGGCCTGGGGCCCTCGGCTCGGGGCGAACGGAATCGCCCTACGGCCCGTCGCGCCGGCGCTCCATCTCCGCGAAGAAGGTGTTGGTGCGGAAGAAGACCAGGTCGATGACCCCCACCGGCCCCTGGCGCTGCTTGGCGATGATGAGCTGCACCTGCTGGGTGTCGGCGGGCGGCCCGGCCTGCTCCTTGTCCTCCTCCTCCTGCCGGTGGAGGAACATGACGATGTCGGCGTCCTGTTCGATGGCGCCGGACTCGCGCAGGTCGGAGAGCATGGGGGGCTCGCCCTTGCGCTTCTCCACCGAGCGGTTGAGCTGCGACAGCGCCACGATGGGGATCTTGAGCTCGTTGGCCAGCGCCTTGAGGGACCGCGAGATGGTGGCGATCTCCTGCTCGCGCGACTGGCTGGCCCGGTCGCTGGGGGCGTGCATGAGCTGGAGGTAGTCGACCATCACCAGGTCCAGGCCGCTCTCGCGCTGGATCTTGCGGCACTTGGAGCGCAGCTCCACCGGGGTGAGCACGAAGTTGTCGTCGAGCCAGAGGCTGGACTGGGAGATGCGGTCGGCGTGCACCGCGATCTTGTCCCACTCGTACCGCCCCAGCTGCCCCTGGGTGATCTTGCGCCAGTCGAGCTTGGCCTCGGAGGCCAGCACGCGCAGGGCCAGCTGGTCGGAGGGCATCTCCAGCGAGAAGAAGGCCACCTTCTTGCCGAAGCGGGTGGCGGCGGCCGCCGCGATGTTGAGGGCGAAGGCGGTCTTGCCCACCGAGGGGCGGGCCGCCAGCACGGTGAGCGTGCCGGGCTGCAGCCCCAGGGTGTTCTTGTCGAGCGAGGCGATGCCGGTGGGCACGCCGGTGATGGGCGACTCGCCCGCCATGACCCGCTTCTGCACCGCCTCCAGGTTCTCGACGGCCCGCATCATCGGCTCGCCGATCTTCTTCAGCGTCTCGATCGACGAGCCCTGGGCCGCGCCGAACACCTCCTGCTGCGCGGAGTCGAGGAAGTGCTGGACGTTGGCGCCCGCCTCGTAGCCCTGCTCCACCACCCGCTGGGCGGTCAGCATCATCTTGCGGCCGCGCGCCAGGTCCTGGACCACGCGGGCGTAGTGGATGACGTTGCCGGTGACGCCCACGCCGCGGGCCAGGCCGAAGACCAGCTCCTTGGGCACGGCGCTGCCCAGCAGGCCGCGCGCGTCGAGCCGGTTGTTCACCAGCACCGGGTCGACGGCCTGCGACTCCTTGGCCAGCTCCTCGCAGGCGGCGTACACGTGCTGGTGGGCCAGCAGGTAGAAGTCGCCGGTGCGCAGGAAGGCCGCCACCAGATCGAAGGCCCGCTCGTCGAGGAGCAGCGCCCCGAGCACCGCCTGCTCGGCCTCGACGTTGTGGGGGAGGTCGCGCGCCCCGCGCATCGGGACCGGCGCGCCGTCGGGCTTCCGGGAGAGCTCGTTGTCGGCCATGGAGGCGGGCAACCTAGCACCCGCCCCTGACGACGCGCATCGTGGGTGATCGGTGGAAAACGTCGGAATTCTCGGGGCATGAGTCGGTGGATGGCCGGTGGAAACGCGGTGGACGGCCCGGGGATGGGGCGGGGAGGGCGCGATGGGGCAGGCGGGGCGGCGGCGGCCCTGGCGTCCCGCCCCTGGAGGCCCCGCGCCGGCGCCGGGGGTATCATGCCGCCCCCACGGGAGGATTCACCACATGCGCACCCGCCCCCACCTCGCCTGGCTCGTCACCCTGGCCTCCCTCCTCTCCGGCTGCGCCGGCCTGAGCGAGCTGGCCAAGGGGGCCTTCCAGCGGCCCACCCTCACCTTCGTGGCCGTCACGGTGGAGGCCCTCGACTTCGACGGCGCCACGCTGGCCTTCGATCACCGGCTCGACAACCCCAACGGCTTCGGGCTCTCGCTCTCGCGGGTCGGGTACTGGCTGCAGCTCGACGGGCGGGTGGTGACCCGCGGCGAGGTGAAGGGCGGCCTCACCATCCGGGCCAAGGGCTCGGCGCCGGTGCGCTTCACGGCCCGCCTGCCCTTCGCCGAGGTGCCGCGCCTGCTCGAGCTGGTGCAGCGCGGCGGCGCGGTGGCCTACACGCTGGGCGGCGAGGTGGCGGTGGCCACGCCGGTCGGCCCGGTGACGCTGCCGGTGCAGCACTCGGGCTCGGTGGCGCTGCCCGGCCTGCCCACCTTCCGGGTGGCCGGGGTGGGCGTGCGGCTGGCCTCGCTCACCGAGGTCGAGCTCACCGTGCGGGTGGCGGTGGCCAACCCCAACCCGTTCCCGCTGCCGGACGGCGCCCTGCGCTTCGGCCTGGCGGTGGGCGGCGAGGTGGTGCTGTCGAGCGAGGAGGGGCTGTCGGCGGTGCCGGCCCGCGGCCAGGGCGAGCTGCGCATCCCGGTGACGCTCTCGCTCGTGGGCGCGGGGCGGACCGCGGCGGCGGCGGCGCGGGGCGGCGGCGCGGAGGTGCGGCTCACCGGCGAGGCCAAGCTGGGCGCGCTGCCCATCCCGATCGACATCGGCGGGCGGGCCGGCGGGAGATGAAAAAAGCGCCTCGCGGGAGGGGAGCCGCGAGGCGCATCATCGGCCGAAGAGGGGGATCGACCGAGGCACCACTTCATATAGCAAACGACGGGCCAGCCCCTGACGTCGGTCAAGTAGCCGAAACGACATGATGTCGCGCGCCCAGCGTCGCATGAGGGTGTAGTCATTTCGATGGGCGGCCAATCATCCTGATGGATCGGTGGCCCGTGGCGACGGGCCCGGGTGTCTCACAGAGGCGGATGCGCCTCGACGACCTCGACCTCAGCGACCTCCTGGAGCTCGGCCCCGCGCCCGGCAGCATCCGCTTTGGCGGGCAGCGCGCCCTCCTGCTGGACGCCGTGGCGCTGGGGCTCCTGCGCACCGAGCTCATCACCAGCCACGGCTACGCCGCCGCCCGCGGCCTGCTCTCCCGCTTCGGCTACGCCCACGGCTGGCGCACCGCCGAGAGCATGCACGGCGCCCTGCCCTGGGTGGAGGAGCGCGACTGGCGGCGCGCCGGCGGGCGCCTCCACACGCTGCAGGGGCTGGTGCGGGTGGAGCGGGTTCCCGACTACCCCGGGTCGCACCCGTTCGCCGAGGCCATCTGGCACGACTCCTACGAGGCCGAGCAGCACCTGCTGCACCTGGGGCCGTCCCGGGAGCCGGTCTGCTGGACGCTGACGGCCTTCGCGGCCGGCTACATGTCGCGCGCCAACGGGCGCGAGGTGGTGGTCTGGGAGACCGCCTGCGTGGGGCGCGGCGACCGGGCCTGCCGCATCGAGGGCTGCTTCAAGGAGGAGTGGACCGGCGGCCCCGTGCCCTACGACAAGGGCACGCTCGACGCCTCGCTGGAGCGGCTGGCCGCCACCCTGCTGGCCGACGAGCGGCGCCTGGCCGAGCAGCGCCGCCTGGTGGTGCCGGCCGAGCCCGGCGGCGACGAGGACGACGAGGTGGCGCGCAGCGAGCCCATGCGGCGGGCGCTCGACCTGGCGCGCCGGGTGGCCCGGGTGGACTCCACCGTGCTCATCACCGGCGAGAGCGGCGTGGGCAAGGAGCGCATCGCCGCCCTGGTGCACCGGCGCTCGGCCCGCGCCGCCGGCCCCTTCGTGCCGGTGGACTGCGGCGCCGTCACCGAGACCCTGCTCGAGTCGGAGCTCTTCGGCCACGCCCGCGGCGCCTTCACCGGGGCCACCGGCGACCGGGTCGGGCTCTTCGAGGCGGCCGCCGGCGGCACCCTCTTCCTCGACGAGGTGGGCGAGACCTCGCTGGGCATGCAGGCCAAGCTGCTGCGCGCCATCCAGGAGCTGGAGGTGCGGCGCGTCGGCGAGAGCGTCAGCCGCACGGTGGACGTGCGGGTGGTGGCGGCCACCAACCGCGACCTCGGCGCAGAGGTGGAGGCGGGCCGCTTCCGCAAGGACCTCTACTACCGCCTCAAGGTGGTGGAGGTGCGGGTGCCGCCCTTGCGCGAGCGGCCGGAGGACGTGCTGCCGCTGGCGCGGGCGCTGCTCGGCGCCATCGCCCGCCGCATGGGGCGCCGGCTCGGCGGGCTCACCCCGGCCGCCTGCGAGCTGCTGCAGCGCCACCCCTGGCCGGGCAACGTGCGCGAGCTGGAGAACGCGCTGGAGCGCGCCGCCGCCATGGCCAGCGGCAGCCGGGTGGACGTGGGCGACCTGCCCGACGAGCTGCGCCGGCCCGACGCCCCCGCCCGGCCGGCGGCCTCCCGGCGGCTCGAGGAGGTGGAGCGCGAGGCCATCCTGGCGGCGCTGGCCGCCCACGGCGGCAACCAGGCGCGCACCGCCGCCACCCTGGGCATCGGCACCGCCACCCTCTACCGGAAGCTCAAGGCCTACCGGGCGCGGGCGTCGGGCCGGGCCTGCTGAGCCGCCGGGGGGCTCCCGCTCAGGGGAGCGCCAGGGCGATCAGGTGGGCGAAGCCGGCCCCGCCCGACTCGCCGTTGAAGGACCAGGTGGCGGCGCCCGAGTCGAGCACCGTGTAGCTGCCCGCCGGGAGGTCGACCTCGGGGTGGCAGATCCAGACGGCGTTCTGGACCCCGCCCTGGCCCACCCCGCCGGTGGCCTGCCACGGCCCGTACTCGGTGCCGTCGGCGTGCCGGAGCCCCAGCAGGCCGGGCGCCGCCCCGCCGTTGAAGTAGTGGTAGGTGTCGAAGTAGACGACGTGGCGGGCCACCGCGAGCGTGAAGGTGGTCGGGCTGGTGGGGCCGCTCTGGACGCCGCCGACGTTCCAGTTGTTGAACACGTCCTCGACTGGCGCCGGCGCGGCGTTCACCGTGATGGTGACGCTGGCGCTGGCGGTCTGGTCGGCCACGCTGGTGGCCGTGAGGAGCACCTGGCCGCCGGCGGCGGGCGCCGTGAAGGCGACGCTCGAGGCGTCGAGCACCAGCAGGACTCCGACGCCGGCCGGGGTGGTGGTCCAGGTGACGGACTGGTCTGCGAACCCTTCCACGGCGGCGGTGAAGACCCGCTGCGCGCCCGGGTCCATGGTGGCGGTGAGGGAGTCGAGCCGCACCGGAGAGGCGGCAGGCGCCCGGACCGTGATGAGGAGGCTCGCCGAGGCGTGGCCGGCGGTGTTGGTGGCGGTGACGACGTAGCTGGCCTCGGCCGCCGCCGCCGTGGGCGTCCCGGAGATGACGCCGGTGGCGACGTCGAGGCTGAGGCCGTCCGGCAGCGGGGGGACCACCGCGTAGGAGACCACCGCGCCGCCGGTGCTGGTCGGGGCGCTGGGGGCGATGGCCGTCCCCACCGTGTAGCTGGCCGGCGAGGCGCCGTAGCTGAGGCCGCTCGGCGCCTCCACCGCGGGCTGGGAGTCGCCGCCGCCGCCGCAGGCGGCCAGGGAGGAGAGGACCGCGGCGAGGGTGAGGGCGGGGCGCGAGGTCATGGTGGGCTCCTGGCAGGGGACTGGCCGCGCTCGACGGCCCGTCCGGCCGGCGGAGCCGGCCACGCCTGCCACGCGACCATGGCAGCCTGGCGCCCGGCGCACCGCAGAAAAGCGGGTCACCAAGGCGGGGCGGGTGCGCCCTGAGTGAAGTCCCTGCGAGCCGCGGCGAACCACCGCAGGGGCCGCCGCCGGCCAGCCCACCGTGACCCCGGCGGGAGGGACGCCGGGCCCGCGACCCCGCCAGCGCGCTCTGCCCGCGGATGGTGAAGGAGACCGCCTCGGGGTGGTGCAGCACGATGGCGCTGGTGGACTGCTCCGGCACCAGCGGGTGCGCCTCGGCCACCCGCTACCGCAAGCTCAAGGCCCACCGGCTCACTGACCGAGCCTGAGCCGCACGATGACGCCGGCGTGGTCCGAGACCCGCCCGCCCAGCGCGGCGTCGCCGGCCCGGAAGTAGACCTGGCCGGTGAGCGGCGTGAGCCCGTCGCCGGCCCCGAAGAAGACGTGGTCGATGCGCTGGCCGCCCAGGATGGTGGCGTCGGCGTAGCCCTCCGGGTTGGCGAGCCAGTAGGCGTCCACGTGACGGTCGCCGCCGGCGCTGGAGGTCATGCGCAGGTAGCCGCCCGACCCCTGGTCCATGTTGAAGTCCCCGGCCACGATGGAGGCCACCGCGCCGTTGCCGGCCTTGGCGGCCATCCAGCCGCGCAAGGCGTCGAGCTGCCGGTCCTGCTCCGGTCCGCCGAAGGAGAGGTGGGCCGAGAAGAGGTTGACCACCCGCCCGCCCGGCAGGGTCGAGCTGACGTGGATGACCTTGCGGGCGCCGAGCGGGTCGCCGGTGGAGGTGCTGGTGGAGACGTAGGTGTCGTCGAAGGCGTCGATGGGGTGCCTGGTGAGGATGGCCACCCCCTCCTCGTAGATGGTGAAGCCGTAGTGCGCCCACGACCAGGCGTAGTCGTAGGCCAGGCCGTGGCCCTCCTGGAGCCGCTGCGAGAGCAGGAAGGCCATGTTGTCGGCCCGGAGCGGCTCGGCGGCGCGCAGGTGCGCCCGCGGGTCGGTGATGACCGCGGCCCCGGCGCGCTGGGCGCACTCCTGCAGGGCCACGAAGTCCGCGCCGCTGGCCGCGATGGCGGCGGCCACCCGGTCGAGCTTCGCGGCCTGGCTGCCGCCGGAGGGCTCCTGGAGCTCCTGGTAGGTGTGCAGGTTCAGGGTGAGGATGGTGAGCTCGGAGGAGGGCCCGGGGCCGGCGTCGGGGTCGGCGGTGAAGAGCAGGCCGCCCCGGATCCAGACCTCCTCCCAGGAGGTGCGCAGGGTGTTGGCCGCCAGGGAGGGGACCCGGCCGGCGCCGCCCGAGAAGGCGAGCTCGGCGGTGCGGCTCTGCGGGATGACGTGGCGGAACCAGCCGCCGCCCTCGTCGGTCATGGCCACGCCGGGCGGCGCCGGCCAGGGGCCATCGTCGGTGCGGAAGAGGAGGCTCACCGCGCCCCAGCCGGCGTCGTCGTGGAAGTGCACCACCTTCTCCGAGAGGTGCCCGGGCGGCCGCACCAGGATGGAGAGGGTGGCGGTCGTCGCCCCCGCCCGGTTGGCCGCGGTGATGGTGTGCGTGGTCCGGCCCTGGGCCACCGCCGGCGTGCCGGAGACGAGGCCCGTGGCGGCGTCCAGGAGGAGGCCGGCCGGGAGCGCGGGGGTGGCGGTGAAGGTGGTCGCGGTGTTGGTCAGGGTGGCCGGGTTGGGCGCGATGGCCACGCCCTGGGTGTACTCGGCGGCGGGCGTGGCGTAGGCCAGCGCCTCGGGCGCCGGCCCGTCGCCAGGACCCCCGCCGCACCCGGCCGCGCAGGCCAGCCCGCACAGCGCGAGCGCCACCACCGGAGCAGGCACGAGTCGCATGGCGCCTCCGGGGTCGTGCCGGTCACCCGACCGTCGGCGCCGCCAGCCCCCGCGGGAGACCCCGCCCGCGGGCCGCGCCACGCCAGCCTACCCCGCCAGCACGCTCTGTCCGCGGATGGTGAAGTAGACCGCCTCGGGGTGGTGCAGCACGATGGCGCTGGTGGACTGCTCCGGCACCATCTGGTGCGCCTCGGTGAGGGTCACGCCGATGGTCTTGTCCGGCTCGAGCAGCCTCCAGAGCTGGGCCTGGTCGGCGAGCTCCGGCCAGGAGGGGTAGCCGGGGCTGTAGCGCTTGCCCTGGTCGGGCTTGAGGCCGAGCTCGCCCTTGACCACCCGGTGCCAGTGCTCGGCCAGCGCCTCGGCCACCTCCACGGCCAGGCCGTGCAGGAACAGGCCGCGCGAGTAGTCGCCGCGGGCGCTGGCCTCGTCGGCCAGGCGCGAGGCGTGGTCGCCCACCGTCACCACCTGCAGGGCGCACACGTCGGCGCCGGGCTCGCTGCGGAAGAAGTCGGCCAGGCAGAGCAGCCGCTCGTCGGGCTGGCGCGGGAAGCGCAGCCGGGCCAGCTCGGTGGTCTTGTGCAGCGGGTCGAGGATCACCAGCTCGTCGCCGGCGGCGTGGCACGGGTAGTAGCCGTAGACCACCTTGGGCTGGAGCCAGCCCTGCTCCTGCGCCTCGGCCTTCAGGGCCTCCAGCTTGGGGGCGAACTCCTCGCGGATCATCCGCTCGTACTCGGCCCCCTTGGCCCGCACGCCCCACTGCAGCTTGTAGAGCTCGTTGAGGTCGAGGCGCGGCCACAGGTCGGTGAGGGGGATCTGCCCGGCCGGCACCACCCGCGGGCCCCAGAACGGCGGGGCCGGCACGTGCGGCGCCGGGGCCACCAGCGAGCGGGCCCCGGGCGGCGGGGCCGGCGGCGGCTCGGCGGCGGGGGCGTTCTTGTTGCGCAGCGCCTTCTCCAGCACCTCCTGCTTCACGGCGGCGCGCCTGGCCGGGTCGACCAGGGCCTCCACCAGGTCCAGCCCCTCGAAGGCGTCCTTGGCGTAGAAGACGCCGCCGGCGTAGGGGGTGCCGTCCTGGGCGAAGTGGGCCTTGTAGCCGAAGCGCCGGTTGATGGCCGCCCCGCCGATGATGACCGGGAAGGAGAGGTTGCGGCGGTGCAGCTCCTCCACGCAGAAGGGCATCTGCTTGGAGGTGGAGACCAGCAGCGCCGAGAGGCCGATGGCGTCGGCGCCCACCTCCACCGCCTTCTCGATGATGGTGGCCACCGGCACCTGCTTGCCGAGGTCGTGCACCGTGAAGCCGTTGTTGGAGACGATGGTGCGCACCAGGTTCTTGCCGATGTCGTGCACGTCGCCGTACACGGTGGCCAGCACGATGGTGCCCTTGGTGGAGCCGGCCTTCTTCTCGAGGAAGTTCTCCAGGTAGGAGACCGCCTTCTTCATCACCTCGGCCGACTGCAGCACGAACGGCAGGATCAGCTCGCCGGAGCCGAACTTGTCGCCCACGTCCTTCATGGCGGGCAGCAGCACGCCGTTGAGCACCTCCACCGGCGTGTGGCGGGTCAGCGCCTCGTCGATGAGCCGCTCCACCCCCTCCGGGCGGCGGTGCAGGATCTGGAGGTGCAGCCGCTCCTCGGCGGTCTTGCCGGCCAGCAGGTCCTCCACCGGGGCGGCCGCCTTCTCGGCGCCCTTGTCGCCGAAGTGCTCGATGAGGCGGGCCAGGGCGTCGGGGCGGCGGTCGAAGATCAGGTCCTCGGCCAGCAGCCGCTCGGCCTGGCCGATGGCCGGGTAGGGGGTCAGGTCCTTGGGGTTGACGATGGCCAGGTCCAGGCCGGCCTTGACGGCGTGGAAGAGGAAGACCGAGTTGACGACCTCGCGGGCGTGCTTGGCCAGGCCGAAGCTCACGTTGGAGACGCCCAGCGTGGTGAGCACGCCCGGGGTCTCGGCCTTGATGCGGCGGATGCCCTCCAGCGTCTCGACGGCGCTCTGGCGGTACTCCTCGCCGCCGGTGGCCAGGGTGAAGGTGAGGGCGTCGAAGACCAGGCAGTCGGGGGCCACCCCGTACTCGCCCGCCACCGCCACCAGCCGGCGCGCGATCTCGGCCTTGCGGTCGGCGGTCTGGGCCATGCCCTTCTCGTCGATGGTCATGCAGACCACCGCCGCGCCGTAGCGCTTCACCAGCGGCAGCACCTTCTTGACCCGCTCGCCGCTCTTCTCCAGGTTGATGGAGTTGACGATGCAGCGCCCCGGGTTGACCTTGAGCGCCGACTCGATGACGTCGGCCTCGGTCGAGTCGATCATGAGCGGCGCGTCCACCGCCTGGGCCAGCAGCTTCACCAGGGTGCGCATCTGCGCCCCCTCGTCCTCGCGCTCGTTGAGGGCCACGCAGACGTCGAGGACGTGGGCGCCGGCCTCCACCTGGCCGCGGGCGATCTGCAGCAGGCCGGGGTAGTCGCCGGCGATGAGCAGCTCCTTCACCTTGCGCGAGCCCTGGCTGTTGAGCCGCTCGCCCACCAGCAGCGGGCGCGGCTCCATGGTCAGGGGCACCGCCTTCATGGCCGAGGAGAGCTCGCTGCCCACGGCCGGGCGGACCCGGCGCGGCGCCGAGAGGGCCCGCACCCGCTCCACCACCCGCTGCATGTGGGCCGGGGTGGTGCCGCAGCAGCCCCCCACGATGTCCACGCCCAGCTCGGCCACGAACTCGCCCAGGGCGTCGGCCAGGGCGTCGGGCGAGAGCTGGTAGACGGCCCGGCCGTCGACGTTCTCCGGCATGCCGGCGTTGGGCAGCACCGAGACGTAGTGGCTGCAGCGCTCGGCCAGCAGGCGCACCGAGGCCCGCATCTCGGCGGGGCCGGTGGAGCAGTTGAGGCCGATGCAGTCCACCGGCAGCCGCTCCAGCGTGGCCAGCGCGCTGGCCACGTCGGTGCCGAGCAGCATGCGCCCGTTGGCGTCGATGAGGGTGGGCTGGGCGATGATGAAGACGTCGCGCAGGCAGTCGCGCCGGCAGGCGTCGGCCGCCAGCACGGCGGCGCGCAGCTCCAGGATGTCCTGGTGGGTCTCCAGGATGAGGGCGTCCACGCCGCCCTCGATGAGCCCCTTGGCCTGCTCGTAGTAGATCCGCTCCAGCGCGTCCCCGGTGATGTTGCCGAGCGCCGGGTCGGAGGACGAGGGCAGCATCCCGGTGGGGCCCATGGAGCCGGCCACGAAGCGGGGGTGGTGGCTGGTGGCGTGCCGCTCGGCGGCGCGCCGGGCCAGGATGGCGGCCCGGAAGTTGACCTCGTAGGTGCGGTGGCCCACCTCGTACTCGTCGAGCTTGAGGCGCGAGGAGCCGAAGGTGTTGGTCTCCACCACGTCGCAGCCGGCGGCGAAGTAGCGGCCGTGGATGGCCTCGATGAGGTCGGGCCGGGTCAGGGTGAGCAGGTCGTTGGCCCCCTCCTTGCCCCCGAAGTCCGAGGCGGTGAGGTGCTCGCCCTGGATCTGGGTGCCCATGGCCCCGTCGAAGACCAGGACCCGCCGGGCGATGGCCTCGCGGAAGGTCACGGCGTGGCCGGCGCGAAGGAGGCGGCCGGGGCGGGGGCCCGGGCCGACGGGTTGGCCAGGCCGCAGGCCACCTTGCCGCCGGCGGTGTTGATCCACTCGCAGAAGAGGATCTCGGGCTGCCCGGCCGGCGCCGTCGGCACGTTGCAGGCGTCGAGGCGCTCCGAGCAGAAGGCCTCGTCGGTGGCGTCCATGCCGGCGTCGGACAGCAGGTTCTTGATCTGCTGCCGGCAGGTGTCGGCGGAGGTGCCGCCGCCGGTGCAGGAGCAGATCCGGTCGCCCAGGTCCTGGCAGGGGTTGCCGCAGGCGGCGAGGGACAGGGAGGCGAGGGCGAGGAAGGCGACGGCGGGGAAGCGCATGAGGGCGGGGAGGATCGCGTGCCGGACCAGGAAGGTCAAGGCGATGGGGCGGCGCTGGCTGGCCCTTGCCGGGCCGCCCCCGGCCGGCCGTGAATCTTTGCGTGGACGGGCCGTCCCTGCTAACGGAGGCGCCATGCTCACCGCGGCACTCGCAGCGCTGCTCTTCCTTGGTCCCGTGGCCGCGCCGGCGCAGGCCCCGACGCCGACGCCGCCCAGGACCCCGGCCCCGGCCGCGACCCCGGCCGCGACCCCGACCCCGGCCGCGACCGCGGCCGCGCTGGTGCGGCGCGTCCAGGCCTTCTACGAGCGCACCCGCGACCTCACCGCCGCCTTCACCCAGACCTACACCTACGCCGGCATGGGCCGGAAGGCCGTCTCCACCGGCACGCTCCGGGTCAAGAAGCCCGGCCTGCTCCGCTGGGACTACGCCACGCCCTCCAGGAAGACCATCGCGGTCACCGGCGCCCGCCTGGTGCAGTACGAGCCCGACGAGCAGCAGGCCTACGTGGACGAGCGCTTCGACGCCACCGCCATGAGCGCGGCGGTCACCTTCCTGCTCGGCACCGGCGACCTGGCGCGCGAGTTCGAGCCCTCGCTCGGCGAGGGCGGGGCGCTGGTGCTGGTGCCGCGGCAGGCCGATCCCAGGGTGGCGCGCATCACCCTCACCACCGGGCCGGACGGCGAGGTGCTGGGCACCGCGGTGGTGGACGGCGCCGGCAACGAGAACCGGCTGGTCTTCAGCGGCCTGGCCCGCAACGGCGGGCTGGCCGACGCCGACTTCCAGGTGGCGCTGCCGCCCGGCGTGCGCCGCCTGGCGCCGCCCGGCCGCTGAGCGAGGGCGCCGGCACCCGTCCGCACCGTTGCATCCGCCGCCCGCTCCGGTAGAACGGGCGGCATGCCCACCGCGCCCATCCACCTGGCCCAGCACCAGGCCACCCCGCTGCACCTCCTGCCCGCGCTCGCCAACCGCCACGGCCTGGTGGCGGGCGCCACCGGCACCGGCAAGACCATCACCCTCAGGGTCCTGGCCGAGGGCTTCAGCCGCATCGGCGTGCCGGTCTTCCTGGCCGACGTGAAGGGCGACCTCTCCGGCCTGGCCAGGGCCGGCGGCGACTCGCCGAAGGTGCTGGAGCGGGCCGCGCTGCTGGGGCTCGACCTCCAGCCGGCGCCGGTGCCGGTGGCCTTCCTGGACGTCTTCGGCGAGCAGGGCCACCCGCTGCGCACCACCATCTCGGAGATGGGGCCGCTCCTGCTCTCGCGCATCCTGGGGCTCAACGAGACCCAGGCCGGCGTGCTGCAGGTGGCCTTCCGGGTGGCAGACGAGGCCGGCCTGCTCCTGCTGGACCTGAAGGACCTGCGCGCCATCCTGACCCACGTCTCGGAGCAGGCCGACACCATCCGGGCGCGCTACGGCAACGTGGCCCCCACCTCGGTGGGCGCCATCCAGCGGCAGCTCCTCACCCTGGAGGCGCAGGGCGGCGACCGGCTCTTCGGCGAGCCGGCGCTCGACCTGTCGGACCTGCTGCGCACCGACCTGTCCGGGCAGGGGCAGGTGACGGTGCTGGCCGCCGACCGGCTGCTGCGCTCCCCCACCCTCTACGCAGCGCTGCTGCTCTGGCTCCTCTCCGAGCTCTACGAGTCGCTGCCCGAGGTGGGCGACCTGGAGAAGCCGCGCCTGGTCTTCTTCTTCGACGAGGCCCACCTGCTCTTCACCGACGCCCCCCCGGAGCTGCTGCAGAAGATCGAGCAGGTGGTGCGGCTGGTGCGCTCCAAGGGGGTGGGCGTCTACTTCGTCACCCAGAACCCGCTCGACATCCCGGACGTGGTGCTGGGCCAGCTGGGCAACCGGGTGCAGCACGCCCTGCGCGCCTTCACGCCGCGCGACCAGAAGGCGGTGCGCGCCGCCGCCGAGACCTTCCGGGCCAACCCGGGGGTGGACGTGGCCCAGGTCATCACCGAGCTGGGGGTGGGCGAGGCGCTGGTCTCCTGCCTCGACGAGAGGGGCATCCCGCGGCCGGTGGAGCGGGCGCTGGTGCTGCCGCCGCGCAGCCGCCTGGCGCCGCTCACCTCGGAGGAGCGGGCCCAGGTGCTGGCCTCCTCGCCGCTGCGCGGCCGCTACGACCAGCTGGTGGACCGCGAGTCGGCCTACGAGCGGCTGGGCCGGCGGGCCGCCGAGCTGGCCGAGGCCGCCCCGCCGCCGCCCGCGCCGCGGGGGCGCTCGGCCGCCCCGCCGCCGTCCACCGCCAGCCAGGTCGGGGGCGTGGTGGCGGACATGGCGGGGCGGGCGGCGCGGGCCGCCGGCACGCAGCTGGGCCGCGAGATCATGCGCGGGCTGCTCGGGTCGCTCTTCGGCGGGGCGCGTCGGCGCAGGTAGGCGCGGGTGGCGGCCGCCCGGACGCTGCGGCCGGTCCAACCACCTGCCACCACTCGTCCTTCGGTCCGGCCTGCCACCCCGGGTCGGCCTGGCCCCGGGCCGGGAACCCGCGGCGGATCGCGCAGGTCCGCGTGATCAGGCTGCTTCCCTTTCGGGCATGGCCGGCAGGCGGGTTGCAATCCTCCGTGCCGCGACCGGGCGACCCAGCCTGGACCAACCCCCCCGGGAGAACCACCATGGCGATCACCTGGACCCCCAAGCTGGCCGTCGGCGTGCCGCAGATCGACGAGGAGCACCAGGAGCTCTTCCGCCGCGTCAACGCGCTGCTCGACGCCATGGCCGCCTCGCGCGCCACGCAGGAGGTCCTGCCGCTGCTCGACTTCCTCTCCGACTACGTCGGGACCCACTTCGGCGGCGAGCAGCGGCTCATGGCGGCGCACCGCTACCCGGGGGCCGCCGCGCACGTCTCGCAGCACACCTACTTCGTCGGCGAGTATCAGGCGCTGGCGTCCGAGGTGAACCGGAGCGGCCCCACGGCGCTCCTCACCATCAAGCTGAACAAGCTGCTCTGCGAGTGGCTGCGCGAGCACGTCGGCACCACCGACCGGAAGCTCGGCGTGTTCCTGCAGCAGGCCGGCGCGCCGGCGCAGCGCTGAAGCGCCGCGCCCAGCGCCGCGCTCACCCCGCCTGGGCGGTGGTGTGCACCCGGGGCGGCACCGACGGCTCCTGCTGCGACAGGCAGTGGAGCGTGCCGAGGCCCCACACCAGGTCGAGGGCGTGGATGCCCACCACCGGGCGGTCGCGGAACAGCTCGGCCAGCAGGCCCAGCGCCACCCGGTCCTTCGGGTCGTTGAAGGTGGGCACCAGCACGGCGGCGTTGCAGACGTAGAAGTTGGCGTAGGAGGCCGGCAGGCGCTGCCCGTCGAAGACCACCGGCGAGGGCATGGGCAGGAAGGCCAGCTCGGGCCTCGAGCCGTCCTCCAGCCGGGCCCCCTCCAGCCGCTCGCGGTTCTCCTCCAGCGGCACGTGGTTGGGGTCGCGCGGGTCCTCCTCGCGGCACAGCACGATGGTGCGGGCGTCGGTGAAGCGCGCCAGGTCGTCCACGTGGCCGTGGGTGTCGTCGCCGGCGATGCCCTTGCCGAGCCAGATGGTGTTGGGCGCGCCCAGGGCCGCCCGGAAGACCTGCTGGTAGTCGGCGCGGGAGAAGCCGGGGTTGCGCACCTGCACGGCCGGGTCGAGCAGCCACTCCTCGGTGGTGAGGATCGAGCCGCGCCCGTTCACGTCGATGCCGCCGCCCTCCAGCACCACCTCGCGGCCGCGGTGGACCACCGGCAGGAGCGGCACCCGGAGCGCCCTGGCGGCCCGCCCCGGGATGCGGTCGTCGCGCCGCCAGTTGGGGTACTTGGACCAGCCGTCGAAGCGGAAGCGGGCGATGGCCTTGGCCGCCTGCGGCCCGCTGCGGGTCAGCCAGATGGGGCCGTGGTCGCGGGCCCAGATCCGGTCGGTGGGGAAGCGGCGCAGCTCCACGTTCTCCAGCGAGACCCCGGCCCGGCCCAGCACCCCGCGCACCTTCCGCTCGTGGGCGGCGTCCTGCACCGAGAGGCGCACCGTCTCGCCGCGGGCGACGTGGCGGACGATCTCGGCGAAGACCCAGGGGATGGGGGCGAAGCGGCCGGGCCAGTCGGGGGCGTGGTGCGGCCAGGCCAGCCAGGTGGCGTCGTGGGGCGCCCACTCGGCCGGCATGGAGAAGCCCTGGTCGGCCGGGGTGCTGGAGGCCATGGCGATCAATCGCGGAACCGCCGGGTCAGGTCGCCGTAGGCGTCGATGCGGCGGTCGCGCAGGAAGGGCCAGTGGCGCCGCATCTCCTGGACCTTGGCGAGGTCCACCGGGGCCACCAGGGTCTCCTCGCCGCCGGTGGAGGCCTCGGCCACCACCACGCCGTAGGGGTCGCACAGGAAGGTGGTGCCCCAGAACTCCAGGCCCACCGCGTCGGGGGTCTCGCGCTCGTGCCCCACCCGGTTGACGGCCGCCACGTAGCAGCCGTTGGCGATGGCGTGGCTGCGCTGCATGGTCTTCCAGGCGTCGCGCTGGGCCGCGCCGAACTCGGCCTTCTCGGCCGGGTGCCAGCCGATGGCGGTGGGGTAGAAGAGCACCGAGGCGCCGCACAGGGCGGTGAGGCGCGCCGCCTCCGGGTACCACTGGTCCCAGCAGATGAGGGTGCCGATGCGGCCGGCCTTCACGTCGATGGCCTTGAAGCCCAGGTCGCCGGGGGTGAAGTAGAACTTCTCGTAGAAGCCCGGGTCGTCCGGGATGTGCATCTTGCGGTAGAGGCCGGCCACCGAGCCGTCGGCGTCCAGGACCACGGCGCTGTTGTGGTAGAGGCCGGTGGCCCGCTCCTCGAAGATGGGCACCACCACCGCCACGCCGTGCTGCCTGGCCACCTGCGAGAGCCGCCGCACCGACGGGCCGTCCACCTTCTCGGCCAGGTCGAAGAAGGCGTGGGTCTCGGACTGGCAGAAGTAGGGCGAGCGGTACATCTCCGGGAGGCAGACCACCTCGGCCCCGCGCCCGGCCGCCTCGGCCACCTTCTGGGCGGCCTTCTCGGTGTTGGCCTCGAGGTCCCGCGACATCGCCATCTGGACCAGGCCCACGTTGAATGTCGTCTTCATGGCGGCCTCCTCATACCAGATCACCCCCGCGGCGGTGGAGGCCGAAGCGGCGGCTCACACCAGGTCGAAGCGCTCGGCGTGCAGGTCGGAGAGGGGCACGCCCAGCCGCTGCAGCGCCACCTCCACGGCGTCCATCATCGGCCCGGGGCCGCACACGAAGTGGCCGTGGCGGCCGGCGCGCGGCAGCCAGCGGTCCAGCAGCGCCTCGGTGATGTAGCCCTGCTCGCCGGTCCAGCCGGCCGGCGGCCGCTCCAGCACGTGGACCACCCGGAGGTCGAGCCGCCCCTGCAGCGCGGCCAGGTCCTCGCGGAAGGGGGTCCGCTCCCAGTCGGCGGTGCCGTAGACCACCAGGTGGGGGCGCCGGTCGCCGCGGTCGGCCAGGGTGCGCAGCATGGAGAGGCAGGGGGCCAGGCCGATGCCGCCGGCCACGAAGACGTAGCCGTCCACGTCCGGGAAGGCGTCGATGGACATCGAGCCGTAGGGGCCGTCGAGCCAGGCGCGCGCGCCGGGGCGGGTGGCCTGCACCTGCCGGGTGTGGTCGCCGGCGGCCTTCACCGAGAGCTCGATGCGGGGCGCCTGCTGCGAGGAGGAGGAGATGGAGAAGGGGTGCTCCCGGCCCGAGAACGGCGAGCCGCCCAGGGTGAGCCAGGCGAACTGGCCGGGCCGGAAGCGGAAGCCCGGGTGCCCCTCGGGCTCCAGCACCAGGGTGACCGAGTCGCAGCGCTCCTGCCGCACCGCCACCACGGTCCAGGGCCGGCGCAGCAGGGCCAGGGGCTTCATGACCCGCACCCGCAGGAGCAGCCCCATCCAGCCGAAGGTCCAGGCCAGCCAGAGCCAGCGCACCACCGGGCGCGACAGGAGCCGCCCGGCCAGCACGGCGTGCCACACGCCCACCCCCAGGGCCGCCACCGCCAGCGCCCCGTGGGTCCAGCGCCAGGCCTCGTAGGGGAGGCGCAGCCGCTTGCGCAGCCAGGAGGCCAGCGACAGGGCCAGCAGCGCGTAGGCCGACCAGACCCCGGTGGCGATCTCCCAGGGCGCGGCCCAGGGCCACAGGTAGCCGAGGGCGTCGCGCAGGGTGGCGCCGAACAGCAGCACCGGGTGGAGCAGGGCGAAGCACAGGGCCACCGCCGTGACGTGGCGGTGGAAGGCGTAGACCAGGTCCGTGCCGAAGGGCGGGGCGATCCACTGGAAGCGGGCGGTCAGCACGAACTGCATGGCCAGCAGCGAGAGGGCCAGGAAGCCGAGCGCCGAGGCCAGCTCCTCCATGAAGCCGCCGCCGTACGAGGCCGGCGCGGCCAGCAGCAGCAGCAGGGGGAAGAGCGCCAGCAGGGCGTACAGGCCCATCCAGAGCGCGGCGCGGGTCAGGTCGCGGAGCGTCAGCACGGCTCAGGCGCCCCGCGCCAGGGCGAAGAGGACCGCCGCCAGGAGCAGGCCGAGCCCGGTGGCGAGGGCGGCGTAGAGGGCGAGGCGGGAGCGCATGTGGGCGCGGAGGATAGACGAAGGACCGGCGCGGGGGGCCGGTACTCTCGGGGCGTGGCGTCATGGCCGGTCGGGGGCGCCGCGCCGCCGGTCGCCACCGCCTCGCCCAGCGCCGCCCGCCGGGTCAGGGCAGGTCGAAGACCAGGGCCTCGGCCGGCTCGCCGGGGGCGCCGGTGAGCGTCACCAGGGGCTCCTCGGAGAGGGCCGCGCCGTCGCCGGCCTCGAGCCGGCGGCCGTTCACCTCCACCGCCCCGCGCGCCACCTGCACCCAGGCGTGGCGGCCCGGAGCCAGCGCGAGCGCCACCTGCCGGCCGGGCGCGAGGGCGGCGGCGTGGACGCGGGCGTCCTGGTGGATGGTGGTGGAGCCCTCGGCGCCGTCCGGCGAGGCGATGAGCTGCAGCGCCCCCTGCCGCCCCGCCGCCGGGAAGGTGCGCTGCTCGTAGGACGGCGCGTGGCCGCGCCGGTCGGGCAGGAGCCAGACCTGGAGGAAGTGGACCGGCTCGGCGTCCGAGCCGTTGAACTCGGAGTGGGTCACCCCGGCGCCGGCGCTCATGCGCTGCACGTCGCCGGGCCGGAGCACCCCGCCGCCGCCGGTGGAGTCGCGGTGGGCCAGGGCGCCGGAGAGGACCCAGGTCAGGATCTCCATGTCGCGGTGGGCGTGGGTGCCGAAGCCCTCCCCCGGGGCCACCCGGTCCTCGTTGAGGACGCGCAGGGCGCGGAACCCCATGTGCGCCGGGTCCTGGTAGCCGGCGAAGGAGAAGGTGTGGCTGGTGTCGAGCCAGCCGTGGTCGAAGTGGCCGCGCGCGGCGGCCGGGCGCACGGTGATCATCGGGTCGCTCCGGTCGTGTCCATGAGGGGAAGCTAGCCGCGCCCGGGGCCCGGGCAAGGGCCACCCATGTGGCCCCCCGCCGGCGGGTCGTGGACCCCTCGGCGCCTGCGGCGGGCCTCCTCAGGCCGCCCCCGGGGCCTCAGGGGATGACGGTGAGCCCGCCGCGCTTCCGGGGCGGCGCCGCCGGGGGCTTGCGCCGCGCCGCCGGCAGCGTGGTCCGGGCCCGCGCCTGGTCGCGCCCCACCACCCTGCCGACCAGGTCGTAGTCGGCGGCGTCGGTGATCTCCACCCGCACCAGCTCGCCGGGGTAGGCCACGCCGTCGTTCAGGTAGGTGATCCCGTCGATCTCCGGCGCCTGCTGGGCGTGGCGGCCGGCCAGCAGGTGCTCGGTCTCCTCGGCGCGCCCCTCCACCAGCACCTCGACGGTGCGGCCGATCATGGCCCGCTGGTGGGCCGCGCTGATGTCGCGCTGCACCTCCATGATCCGCTGGAAGCGCTCCTTCTTGAGCGCCGCGGGCACCTGGTGGCCCATCTCGGCCGCCGGCGTCCCCTCCTCGGCGGAGTACTCGAACACCCCCAGCCGCTCGAAGCGCTGCTCCTCCACGAACGAGAGCAGGTCGTCGAAGTCGGCCTCGGTCTCGCCCGGCAGACCCACGATGAGCGAGGTGCGCAGCGCCAGGCCCGGCACCTTCCGGCGCAGCTTGGCCAGCAGCTCGCGCAGGAAGGTCGAGTCCCGGCCCCGCTTCATGGCGCGCAGCAGCCGGTCCGAGGAGTGCTGCAGCGGCATGTCGAGGTACTTCACGATCTTGGGCTGCTCGGCGATGGCCTCCATCAGGGCCACCGGGAAGTCGCGCGGGTAGGCGTAGTGGAGCCGGATCCAGCGGATCCCCTCCACCTGGCAGAGCGCGGGCAGCAGCTGGAGCAGCCGGACCTTGCCGGGCAGGTCCTGGCCGTAGGCGGTCAGGTCCTGCGCCACCAGCGACAGCTCCACGGTGCCCTGGGCCGCCAGCTGCTCGGCCTCGGCCACCAGGTCCTCCACCGGGCGGGAGCGCTGGGCCCCGCGCAGCGTGGGGATGATGCAGAAGGCGCAGGCGTTGTCGCAGCCCTCGGCGATCTTGAGGTAGGCGGTGTGGGAGGGCAGCGAGTTGATGCGCGGGCTCTGCGCCGAGTGGACGAAGTCGGGGTCGGGCACCACCAGGCGCGCCGCCTGGGCGCCGGCCACCACGCTGGCGATGTCCTGGTAGGCGCCGGTGCCGAGGAAGTGGTCCACCTCGGGCAGCTCCCTGGCCAGCTCCTCGGCGTGGCGCTGCACCAGGCAGCCGGTCACCACCAGCTTCTTGCAGCGGCCGGCGCGCTTCCAGTCGGCCAGCTCGACGATGGCCTCCACCGACTCCACCTTGGCGCTCTCGATGAAGCCGCAGGTGTTGACCACGATGATCTCGGCCTTGGCCGGGTCCTGGACCAGGCGGTAGCCGGCCACGGTGAGCGTGCCGAGCATCACCTCGGAGTCGACGCGGTTCTTGGGGCAGCCGAGGGTGTGCAGGTAGACGCGGGTGGTCATCGCGCGCGGGATCTAGCAGGGCGGGCGGGTAGGGGCAACGCGACCGCCCCGGGGGCGTCCCGCCGCTCCGGCGCCCGCCCGCCGCGCCGCGCCGCCCCGGACGCCGTCCCGGCCGTGTGGGAGGCGGCCCCACCCGCGTCCACCACCCTGTCCCCGGCGGCGCTGACGCCGGGACGCAGGCCCCGTCCCCCAAACCCGGGAGCTATACGCTGGGTTCGGAGGAGGCCTATCATCCCGCCTCGTGACGTGGGGAGACCGATTCGGATCGCTCCGGTCGAGGCTGGTGCTCACCGCGGGGCTGCTGCTGGCCGCGGCCACGGCGGCGCCGTTGCTGGTGCTGCCCGGCCGCCTGGAGGCGCGCGACCGCCTGGAGGAGGAGCGCCGGGCCGTCGACCTGGCGCGCGCCTTCGCCGGCGCCGGCGAGGTGGCCATCGACTTCGGCGACCAGGCCCGGGCGGCCGAGGTGCTGCGCGGCCTGCAGCAGGTGAAGGGGCCAGTCTACGCGCGGCTGCGCGGGCCGGACGGCTGGCCGCTGGCGGTGTGGGGCACGCCGCCGCTGGCCGCCGTGGCGGCGGCGCCGCCGGCCGCCGGGCTGGAGCCGGTGGTCGGTGACGAGGGAGGGCTGATCCACGCCACGGTGCCGGTGATCACCCGCTCCGGCCAGCGCGGCGCGCTGGAGCTCGGGCTCGGCCTGGAAGGGCTGGGGCGCCGGCGCGACGAGGCGCGCGCCCTGGTGTCGGTGACGGCCAGCGTGATCTTCCTGGTGGGGCTGGTGGCGGCGGCGGGGCTCCTAACGCTGCTGGTCCGCCCGCTGGAGCAGGTCACCGAGGTGGCCGGGCGCATCGCCCGCGGCGAGGAGGGCGCGGCCCGCCACCTGGACGCGACGGAGCGCGGCGAGGCCGGCGCCATGGCCTCGGCGCTGGGCGGCGTGGTGGACCAGCTGGTGGCGCAGCGGGCCATGCTGGAGGCCCAGAACGAGGCCTCCGACGACGGCATCCTGACCCTCGGCCTCGACGGCAAGGTGCTGGTCCACAACCGTCGGTTCCGGCAGCTCTGCGAGCTCCCGGTGGAGGCGCTGGTCGGCGGGGCCTGGCCGGCCCTCCGGCAGCGGCTGCAGCCGCTCTTGGCCGCGCCCCTGCCGGCCTGGCTGGAGGCCGACGCGCCCGCGCTGCCCGTGGAGGGCCCGGCCACCGAGGAGCTGGCCTGCCAGGACGGGCGCCACGTCGAGCTGCACGCGGCGCCCATCCGTACGCCGCACGGCGCGGTGAGCGGCCTCAGCCTCACCTTCCGCGACGTCACGGTGGTGCGCCAGGCGGAGGCGCGGGTGCGCAACCTCAACGTGGAGCTGGAGGCCCGGGTGGCCATCCGCACCGGCGAGCTGGCCCGGGCCAACGCCGAGCTGGCCACCCGGCTCGAGGAGTTGCACCGCACCCAGGACCAGCTGGTGCAGGCCGACCGGGCCATCGCCATCGGGCGGCTGGCCGCCGGCGTGGCCCACGAGATCAACAACCCGCTGGCCTACGTGGCGGCCAACCTGAAGTTCGTGCGGGAGCACCTGCCCACCCTGGGCCCGGGTACGCCCCCGCCGGACGGCACCGCGGCGGTCTCGGTGGAGGAGCTGCAGGAGGCGCTGGCGGACGCCGCCGACGGCTCGGCGCGGGTGGCGCGCATCGTCAGCGACCTCAAGGCCTACAGCCGGCCCACCGCCGAGGAGCGGGTCCCCACCAGCCTGGAGGGCGCCATGGAGGCCGCGCTGTCGATGGCCGCCCACGAGCTGCGCCACCGCGCCACCGTGGTGCGCCACTACCAGCCGGCGCCCCTGGCGGTGGCGGATCGGGTCAGGCTGTCGCAGGTCTTCCTCAACCTGCTCCTCAACGCGGCCCAGGCCATCCCGCCGGGCGCCGCCGACCTCCACCTGGTCACCGCCACGGTGGGCGTGGGCGAGGGCGGCTGGCCCTTCGCCGAGGTCCGCGACACCGGCTGCGGCATCCCGGCCGACGTGCTCGGCAGGATCTTCGATCCCTTCTTCACCACCCGGCCGCTGGGCCAGGGCACCGGGCTGGGGCTCTCCACCTCGCAGGGCATCGTCACCGGCCTGGACGGCCGCATCGAGGTCTGGAGCGAGCCCGGGCACGGATCCGCCTTCCGGGTGCTGCTCCCGCCCGCCGGCCCGGCGCCGGCCGGCCCGGACGGCCCGGCCCTCACCCCGCCACTGCGCGCCGGGCGGCTCCTGGTGCTGGACGACGAGCCGGCCATCGGCGCCGCGGTGCGCCGCATGCTGGCCGGCGCGCTCGAGGTGGAGGTGGCCACCTGCCCGCGCCAGGTGCTGGACCGGGTGGCCGCCGGCGAGCGCTTCGACCACCTGCTCTGCGACCTGATGATGCCGGTCATGACCGGCATGCAGTTCGAGGCCGAGCTGGTCCTCCGGGCGCCCGAGCAGGCCGAGCGCCTGGTCTTCATGACCGGCGGCGCGTTCACCGAGGCCGCCGCGGCCTTCGTGGAGCGGAACCGGGCCCGCTGCCTCGACAAGCCCTTCGACCTCGACACGCTCCGGAGCGCCCTGCATGCCATCCGCCCCGCCTGACCGGCGCCTCGCCGCCGCTGCCGCCGCCCTCGCGCTGGCCCTGGCGCCCGCGCCGGTCCGGTCAGGGGTGCCGGAGGACGCGGTGGAGGTCGGCGACCTCGACCTGGAGGCGCTGCTCGACCCGAACCTGGCCGCTGCCTCGCTGCACGAGGAGCGCAGCTCGGCGGCCCCGGCGGCGGTCTTCGTGCTGACCAGCGAGGACCTCCGGGCCGGCGGGTTCCGGACCCTCTCCGAGGCGCTGCGGACGGTGCCGGGCCTCTTCACCTACAGCGACGGGTTCTACCAGTACGCCGGCGTCCGGGGCACCGGCCTGCTGGTGGACTACACCACCCGGCTCCTCGTCCTCATCGACGGGCACCCGGTCAACAACACGCTCGGGATCGGGGAGAACTCGCTGGGCCCGGACCTGCCGGTGCCGCTCGGCCTGGTGGAGCGGATCGAGGTGGTGAAGGGGCCGGCCGGCGGCGTCTACGGTCCGACCGCCTTCCTCGGCGTGGTCAACGTGGTGACGCTGCGCGGCTCGTCGCCTGGCTGGGCGGCCAGCGTGGACACCACCCTGGCCCAGGGTGGCGCCCTCGGCGGCCGGATCTCCGGCGGGGGCACCGGTGTGGTGGGAGGCTGGCAGGTCACCGCTGGCGTGGAGGCGGAGCAGTCCCACGGCTTCGCCTGGACCTACCCGGAGCTCGCGGCGTCGACCGACCGACCCGCTCCGCCCGGAGGGGTGGTGGCCGGCGTGGACCAGTGGAGCGCGCAGCGGGCCTACCTGCGCGCGGCCCGGCACGATCTGGAGCTCCGGGCCGGATGCGCCCGCTGGCGGCGCGGCCTCCCCTCAGCGCCCTACTCCAGCATCATCCTGGACGAGCGGAACCAGGTGGAGACGCAGGCCTGCTTTGCCCAGCTCGGGGTGGAGCAGCCGCTCGGCGAGCGGGCCGGGATCGCGCTGCGCCTCGGCGTCGATCACTTCGCCTACCGTGACTACTACGCGTACGAGCCGCCGGGGCAGGGCCAGGGCGGCGGCACCGGGCCCTTCCGGGACCATGGGACCGACGACTGGCTCTCCGCGGACGTCCGGCTGCGCTGGTCGCTCGCCGCCCCCTGGAGCTTCACGCTCGGCGCCACCGGCGAGGCCCACGACACCACCCAGCTCTCGCAGGCCGACTTGATCCCGCCGCTCTCGGTCGACCCCGTGAACGGGCTGGGCGTGGGGACCATCCGCGCGAGCTACCTCACGCTCAACACCTACGCCCTGGCCGAGTGGGAGGTGGCCGCCGGCGTGGTGCTGCACGGCAGCCTGTCCTGGTTCTGGCACGAGCTCTTCGGGCAGCGGGTCTCACCGCGGGCCGCCCTGGTGTGGCGCCCGACCCCGCGGGCCAGGGTGAAGGCCATCTACTCCGAAGGCTTCCGGCCGCCCACCGCCGCGGAGGCCTTCTTCGACGACGAGGTCTTCTTCATCCCCAACCCCGACGTCCGCCCGGAGACCGTCCGCTCCGCCGAGCTGCGCTACGAGCACCGGGTGGCCGCGGGCGTGGCGCTCGGCCTGAGCCTCTTCAGAAACCACTACCAGGACCTCATCGTCACCGCGACGGTCCCGGCGCCGGGGGTGCCCAACCCCGACCCCGCCAACCCCTCGGACTTCAGGCAGCAGTCCGTCAACAGCGGCTCGTTCCAGGTGCTCGGCGGCGAGCTGGGGGTCGAGGTGAACGTCGAGGGGACGCTGCGGGCCTACGGGGGGGTGTCGCTCCAGCAGGCCAGCTCGGGTCGGCCCAACTTCCCGGCCGTGACGGGCAACCTGGCCGTCGCCTCCCGGGCGCCCTGGCGGCCGCTCACCCTGTCACTCCTGGCGGCCTTCACCGGGCGGCGCGACAAGGACCCGGTGGCGCTGGCCCCGGGCGTGAAGCCCGAGGTCGGCCCGGCGCTCCGCCTCGACGCGCGCGCCGTGCTGGAGGTTCCCGGGGCACCCGGGCTCACCGTGGAGGCCGGCCTGGCCAACCTGCTGGACTCGGTGGTGCTCCACCCGGCGCCGCAAGACTTCGCGCCGCTCACCGAGCTGCCCGAGCCCCCGCGCACCTTCCGGCTCGGCCTGCGCTACCAGCGCTAGCGGCCCCATGCTCCGCCGCCTCGCCACCCTCCTCCTCCTCCTGCTCCTGGCCGTCGCCGGGCCGGCGCGCGGCGCCGAGGTCGCGCCCCGGCAGCGGGCCCTGCTCCTCCTGCGGGTGCTGACCTACGACCGCGCCCTGGCGAAGCGCGCCGCCGGCACGGTGACGGTGGCGGTGGTCTTCCGGCCGGGCGCCGACGCCACCGAGGCCGAGGCGCTGCTGGCCGCCTTCGAGGAGCTGTCCCGGACCGTCAAGGCAGCGGGCCTGCCGGTGCGCGCCGTGGCCGTCCCCTACGAGGGGCCCGCGCCGTTCGCGGCCCAGCTGGCCCGGCTGCGACCGGTGGCGCTCTACGGCTGCGCCAACCTCGGGGAGGACGCCCGCACCGTGGCGCTGGAGGCTCGCGCGGCGCAGGTGCTGGCGATGGCCGGCGAGCGGCGCCAGGTGGTGGACGGCGGCTTCGCGCTGGCGCTGGTTGACCGTGGAGCCCGCGCCGGGCTGGTGGTGGATCGGGAGGCCGCGGTGGCCGCCGGCGCCGACCTCGACTCGGCGCTTCTCTCGGTCGCGGAGCTGGTCCAGGGTCGGTAGCCGCCGGACGCCGGAGCGCCGGCTGCGGCCCGGCCGGGCGTCCGGTCAGCGCGCCCCGCCCCGCCCCCGGCGCGCCCGCGCCAGCCGGCCGAGCGCCTCGCCCCGCGCCGAGACGGTGCGCGCCCCGCTCTCGCGGTCCACCGTGAGGAGGCCGGTGCGGCGCCCGTAGCCTGCCTCCCACTCGAAGCCGTCGACCAGCGACCAGTGCAGGTAGCCGAGCACCTCGAGCCCGCGCGCCGTCGCCTGCGCCACCTCCGCCAGCGCGGCCTCGAGCGGCGCCGCGGCCTCGCCCGCGAGGGCGTGCGAGGCCACCAGGAGCGGCAGGCCGTGCTGGGCCAGGGCCTCCAGGGCCGGCCCGAGCTCCCGGCCCTCGGCCTCCACCCCGATGAAGTCATGGGTCGGCGAGCCGCCCAGCAGCGGCTCCAGCGCGCCCAGCGGCGGCCGGAGCCGCCCCTGCAGCGTGGACTCCAGCCAGACCCGGTTGGTGAGCCAGTGGCGCAGCCAGGCGGCGCCGCGGCCGAGCAGCGAGCCCGCCTCGCCGGCCGGCCCGGGCCGGAGCCGGACGCCGGCCGACACCTGCGCGCCGGCCACGCGGCGGTGCAGCAGGTGGTAGGTGGCGGCGTGGGCGCGGGCCAGGGCGCGGGCGGCCTGCAGCGCCTGCGCCAGGTCCTGCCGGCCGGGCGGGGCGCTCCCCTCCACCAGGCCGCGGCGCACCAGGCCCACCGGGTCGCTCATCGTCAGCCACCAGCGGACCCGGTCGGAGAGCGCGGCCGCCACCCGGTCGGCGTAGCGGGTGAAGAGGGCCACCGCGTCGGGCCGCGCCAGGCCTCCCCGGGCGGCCAGCCAGGCCGGCAGCGTGCCGTGGAGCAGGCAGACCACCGGCTCCAGCCCGAGCCCGCGCAGCCGCTCGGCCCAGGCGGCGTAGCGCGCCAGCGCCCCCTCGTCGAAGCGCCCCTCGTCCGGCTCGACGCGGCTCCACTCCACCGAGAAGCGCAGCGCCGTCAGGCCGAGCCGCGCCGCCATGACGAAGTCGTCGTCGGCGCGCTCCCACCAGCCGGCGCCGCGGCGCGAGGTGGCGCCGCCCGCCACCCGGCCCGGTACCTGCTCCCAGATCGACCAGTCGCTGGGCGGGCCGCCGCCCTCCACCGCGTGGGCCGCGGTGGCGGCGCCCAGCAGGAAGCCTGGCGGGAGGTCGGGTGGGAGGTCGGGTGGGCGGTCGGGCGGGGGGGCGGACACGGCGGGGCCGAGTCTACGCCGCCGGCCGCGCCAGCGGCAGGGAGGCCCGGGTGTCCGGGCCGCGCCGCCGCCCGGCTCAGTCGCGGAAGTTGTTGAAGCGCAGCGGCAGCCCGAGGTCGGCGGCGCGCAGGGCCTGCATGGCCGCCTGCAGGTCGTCGCGCTTCTTGCCGGTGACCCGCACCGCCTCGCCCTGGATGGCCGCCTGGACCTTGAGGCCGGTCTCCTTGAGCAGCGCCACCACCTTCTTGGCGTCCTCCGACTTGAGCCCCTTCTTCAGCTTCACCTGCTGGCGCACCGTGGAGCCGCCGGCCGGCTCGACCTTCTGCGGGTCGAGCCCGGTCATCGGCACGCCGCGCTTGGCCAGCTTCTCCATCAGCACGCCCAGCGCCGCCTCGGCCCGCCCCTCGCTGTTGGCGCGGACGACGAAGTGCAGCTCCTTGTCGCGCTCGATGGCCGTGCCGGTCCCCTTGAAGTCGAACCGCTGGGCGATCTCCTTGACCGCCTGGTTCCAGGCGTTCTCCACCTCCATCATGTCGAGCTCGCTCACCGCGTCGAAGCTGGGCATCGGTTCCTCTCCCTCCGTGAAGTGTCGTCCAGGCGGCCGCCGGCGGCGGCCCTCACAGCTCCAGCACCACCGGCAGCACCGCGGGCCTGCGCCCGGTGGCCCGCCGGAAGAAGCGGCGCACCGTCCCGCGGAGCGCCTCCTGCACCTCGCCGAGGTCGGCCCGGGCGGTGGCGGGCAGCGCCCCCACGGCCCGCAGCACCTCGCCCTGCAGCTCGGCCTCGCGCCCCTCCAGCCCGGCCACACCCACCCCGAAGAGGTCCGGGCCGCGCACCACCTCGCCGCTGGTGCGGTCCAGCACCAGCACCGCCAGGCACAGGCCGTGCTCGGCCAGCAGGCGCCGGTCGCGCACCACCAGCTCGGGGACGTCGCTGGCCCCCAGCTCGTCGCGCACCGCGTAGACCCGCCCGAAGGGCACCCGGGCCGGCAGGATCCGCGCCCCGGCCTCGTCGAGCTCCAGCACCTGGCCGTCCTCCAGCAGGTGGCAGCGCTCGCGCGGCACGCCCTCGGCCACCGCGTGCGCCAGGTGCCGGGCCAGGTGGCGGTACTGGCCGTGCACCGGCACGAAGTGGCGCGGGCGGACCAGGGCCAGGAGCCGCCGCTGCTCCCCCTCGTGGGCGTGGCCGGAGGCGTGCAGCGGCGCCGCCCCGGCGGTGCGGACGTCGGCGCCGCGCCGGCACAGGTCGTCGAGGAGCCGGCCCAGGGCCAGCTCGCTGCCCGGGATGCGGCGCGAGGAGAGCACCACCGTGTCGCCGCGCTCGATGGAGAGGTCGGGGTGCTCGCCGCGCGCCAGCCGGGAGAGCGCCGAGCGCGGCTCGCCCTGGGTGCCGGTGGTGAGCACCGCCAGCTCGCGGCGCGGCAGGCGGCGGGCCTGGGCGGCCTCCACCGGCAGCCAGTGCGGCTCGGTGAGGTAGCCGAGCGCGCGGGCCACCTCGAAGGTCTCCACCATGCCGCGCCCCAGCAGCGCCAGGCGCCGCCCGGTGGCCGCGGCCGCCCGGATGACCTGGTGGAGCCGGTGGACGTTGGAGGCGAAGGTGGCCACGAAGACCCGCCCCGGGGCGTCGTGCATGACGTCCTCCAGGGCCGGGCCGACCACCGACTCGGAGAGGGTCGAGCCGGCCTGCTCGGCGTTGGTGGAGTCGGAGAGCAGCAGGCGCACCCCCTCGCGCCCCAGCGCCTCGAACCGGGCCAGGTCGGTGGCCGGACCCGCCACCGGCCGCTCGTCGAGCTTGAAGTCGCCGGTGTGGATCACCACCCCCTGCGGCGTGCGGAAGGCCAGGGCGCAGGCGTCGGGGATGGAGTGGGTCACCGCCACGAACTCGGCCGCCAGGGGACCGCCCTCGCCGGCCTGGCGGACGTCGCCGGGGACCACCTCGCGCAGGTCGGCGGCCACCCCGGCCTCGGCCAGCCGGCGGCGCACCGAGGCCAGCGTGAAGCGGGTGCCGAAGACCGGCACGTGCAGGTGGCGCAGCAGGAAGGGCAGGGCGCCGATGTGGTCCTCGTGCCCGTGGGTGAGGAAGACCGCGCCCACCTGCTCGCGCCGCTCCAGGAGCCAGGTGAGGTCCGGCGCCACCACGTCCACGCCGAGGTTCTCGTCGGGGAAGAGGACGCCGCAGTCCACCACGGCGATGCGGCCCTCCGCCTCGAGGGCCAGGCAGTTCATGCCGACCTCGCCGAGGCCGCCGAGCGGGACGATGCGGATGGGGGGTGGCACGGGCGGCAATCTATACCGAGCCGGGCCCGGGCTTGCCCTCCTCCGGGTAGTTGCGCGCCAGGCAGTCCGGGCAGATGCCGTGGGAGAAGGTCGCGTCGCTGTGCTCGGCCACGTAGGACTCGAGCCGCTGCCAGCTCTCCGGCGCCCGCCGCACGGAGTGGCAGTGGGCGCAGATGGGGATGATCCCCTGGAGCTGGTGGACGTGGGCCAGGGCCGCCTCCAGCTCGAAGAGCCGCTCCCGCAGCTCCCCCTCCATCCGCTTCCGGTCGGTGATGTCCTTGGAGTTGCACATCGCCGAGGTGACGACGCCGGCGGCGTCGAGCACCGGCTGCACGGTGGTGAGGTAGTGGCGGTCCCCGTCCGGCCGCGGCACCCGCACGTCGAAGTCCTGGCGCAGCCCGGTCTTGAAGACCTGCCGCAGCACCGCGAACCGCTTCTCCGCCTCGGCCGGCGGGAAGACGTCGAAGATGCGGCGGCCGATGATCTCCTCGCGGGCCTTCCCCACGCCGCGGGCGAAGGCCTGGTTGACGTAGCGGTAGGTGCCGTCCGGCAGGAACGAGAAGATCGGGTCGCTCGACTCGTCGAGCAGGACCCGGAAGCTCGCCTCGCTGGCCCGCAGCACGGCGAGCTCGGCGCGGAGCGCCTCCACCTCCGTGGGAGGGGCTCCCGGGGTGGGCATGGCCTGTGTGGGCATGGGTTCTCCGGGTTGGCCGGGGCCGAGCGGCGGGGGTTCAAGAGAAGGCTGTCACGCGGCCGCAGCGCCGGCAGCGGAGGTCGGGACAGGTCGGGCGGCAGCGGTCGGGCCGGACGGCGCCCCGGGCGCCGTCGGCGGCGCGGCGGCGCGGTCGCGCAGGTGCGCAGGCACCCCGCCGATGCGGCGTGCACCTGATCGGGCCTGGCACTCCGCCCCCCGGGTCGGTGTCTCAAGGGACAAGGAGGCAGCACACCATGACCACCTCGACCCGACTCGCCTTCACCCTCTCCCTCGCCACCCTCATCGCCGCCTGCAGCGACGGCCCCCTCCACTCCTCCGTCTTCATCGGCGCCGCCGGCGGCTCGGTCTCGACCCAGTCCGGCATCACGCTCCGGGTCCCGGCCGGCGCCCTGTCCACCCAGACCGAGGTGCGCCTCGTCGAGGCCGAGCCCGGCGGCGGCGCGATGGCCCGGGTGGCGCTCCAGCCCGCCGGGCTGGCCCTGGCCGCGCCGGCCACGCTCACCTTCCGGGTGGACGACGCCAACGTCAGGCTGTCCGAGGTCGAGCACGGCCCCGAGGGCGAGGTCCGCCACGAGCTCGAGAAGCGGCGCCACGCCGGCGAGGTGGAGGTGGAGGTCCACCGGCTCGGCGAGGTGGAGATGGAGCACGGCCTCACCTGCGCGGCCGAGTGCGGCGCCGGCCTCGAGTGCGACGACGGCGTCTGCAAGGTGCACACGGAGGACGACCCGGCCACCCACGACGTCGGCGACGACAACGGCATCGACGACCCGCTCACCCACGACGTCGGCGACGACCACGGCGTGGACGACCCGCTCACCCACGACGTCGGCGACGACCACGGCGTGGACGACCCGCTCACCCACGACGTCGGCGACGACCACGGCGTCCACGGCCCCGGTCACCCGTAGCCACCACCCGCGGCGCCCGCCGCACCCCGACCCCCGCCCGCGCCCTCGCGCCGGCGGGGGTCGGTGCGTTCAGCGGACGGTCCGGCGCCGCGCAAGGCCTGCGTGGAACGCCCCGTTGCCGCCGCTGTCCCCTGCCCGCCGGATTGGTCCCGCCGGGTGGCTCTGCGACCCTGATCGAGATCACGGGCGCGGCGCTCTGGCCGGCCCACGAGGGGTGGACAACATGCGGAACAAGGGGCTCCGCGGGCTCGCGCTCGCGTCACTGATCGTGACGGTCGCGGCCTGCAGCCAGCGGACCGACCCACCGTCCGAGGCGGCCGTCCGCCAGGACCCCCTGCTGCGCATGCCCGGCACCCAGCCCGGCCAGGTCACGCTGGAGGGCTCGGCCACCTGCCACCGCTGCCACGGCGGCGGCGACCGCGCCTTCACCCAGGCCACCCCGGACGCCCGCGGCCGCACCGACTACGAGGAGTACAACCTCTTCAAGGCCTGGCAGGGCTCGATGATGGGCAACTCGGCCCGCGACCCGCTCATGTTCGCCTGCTTCACCGTGGCGGCCCAGGACTCGAAGCACGCCCTCGGCACCTTCAACGCGGTGGACCTGTGCCTGCGCTGCCACTTCCCCAAGGGCTGGCTGGAGGGGCGCTCCAGCACGCTCAACGCCTCGGCCATGACCGGCGAGGACTACGACGGCATCCAGTGCTCCTTC
Organism: Anaeromyxobacter sp.; assembly: GCA_016718565.1. Lineage (NCBI taxonomy): Bacteria > Pseudomonadati > Myxococcota > Myxococcia > Myxococcales > Anaeromyxobacteraceae > Anaeromyxobacter > Anaeromyxobacter sp. The sequence continues at coordinate 280,084 of JADKCZ010000001.1, forward strand.
TGCCACCGGCTCGAGGACCCGCTCACCAAGGCCACCTTCGACGAGGCCCGCGAGGGCGGGAGCCTGCTGGTCAACTTCGACGAGCAGAACAGCCCCGAGGTGGCGGCGGACCAGCGCTCGGCCGCCCGGGCGCTGGTGACCTACGGGTGGACGAGGGGAGCCAGCACCTGATCCAGCGCTTCAGCGGCGCCGCCTTCTACCAGGACCTGGCCCCGTTCAGCCCGGCCTGGGACGAGGCCGGCGCCGGCCAGTACTTCGTCAGCCCCGACCCGCGGATGCGCGGCCCCTTCGCCGACGTGGGCGCCTTCGGCGACAACGCCGCCGAGGGGCACGCCACGCTCTACAGCCGCTTCCACAAGGGCAAGTTCATCTGCGGCACCTGCCACGACGTCTCCAACCCGATCATGGCCAACCTCGACCGGGCCGGCGCCAGGCCGGGCGATCCGGCGGCCCTGCCGAGCGAGACCCAGCCGGCCTACGCCTGGTCCCACGTGGAGCGGACCTTCTCGGAGTACCGCCTGTCGGCCTACGACGCGCCGGGCGGCGCGCCGGGCAAGGGCAACTTCCGGCCCAACACGCCGGTCGGCACCTTCCCGGTCAACGGCTGGGAGACCGACCAGCCGAACAACTGGATCTCCAAGTGCCAGGACTGCCACATGTGCTCCCGCTGGACGCCGGGCGCCAACGACCCGGACGCGCCGGTGCGGCCGGAGGACTCGAAGGAGCACCCGGACACCTGGACCCCCTGCCACGCCATGACCGGCGGCAACGTCTGGGTGAGCGACATCCTCGCCAGCATCGCCCCCGGCAACGCCACCCCCGACGCGGTCAACACCGCGCTGCTGGTCGGCCGCTCCAGCGAGCTGACCCTCGACCCGATGCAGGGCACCTGGACCAGCCTCTCCCCGGCCAACGTGGCGCCCGGCCAGCACGCGCCCAACGTGGCCGACGCGCTGCTGCTGGCCGCCAGCCGAAACCGCGGCGTGCTCTCCAACGCCGCCTCGCTCACCGACCTCGGCTACGACCCGGGCAGCGGGGCGCTCACCTTCCGCCTCCAGAACAACACCGGGCACAAGCTCATCTCCGGCTTCCCGGAGGGGCGCCGCATGTTCGTGAACGTGGTGGTCACCCAGGGTGGCCAGGTGGTGCAGGGAGATCAACCCCTACGACCTCGCGGTCGGCACGCTGCGGGGGCTGCCCCACGCCCACTCCAGCCCGGCCCTGGCCGCCAACCAGGCCTACCTGGACGCGCTGGTCTACGAGGTGCAGATGAACAGCGCCGTCACCGGCGAGGACAAGACCTTCCACTTCGCCCTGGCCACCGGCCGCACCAAGGACAACCGGATCCCGCCGCAGGGCTTCGACGTGGCCCGCGCGGCGGCGCGCCTGGTCGAGCCGGTCTGGAATGGCCTGAGCGCCCCCGACTACTTCACCGCGGCCGAGTACGCGGGCGGGTACGACGAGGTGCACCTCACGGTGCCGGCCGGCGCCGAGGGGGTGGCCGTCAAGGTCTACTACCAGACCACCAGCCGCGAGTACGTGGAGTTCCTGCGCGACGAGATCAACGGCACCGGCCACCTGACGCTGCCGGCGGCCTCCTACATCGCGCAGACCGATCCGTTCTTCACCGGGCTGCGCCGCTGGGGCGACACCATCTTCGCCCTCTGGATGAACAACAAGGACAAGGATGGCGGCCGGCCGTTCCTGATGACCCAGGCCAGCTGGCCGCCGGCCCCGCTGGCGCGGCGGGTGGTGCGCCCGGCTCCCTGAGAGGCCCGCGGGCCCCCGCCGCCGGCCGGGGCCGTGGCCCGTCGGCCCCGCCCGGCCCGGACCCGGGGCGCCGGCGGGCCCCGCCGCGTCCGCCGGCTGGGCTATGTTCCCGGCCCCGATGTCCGAGCTCCTCGACGGCCTCAACGACCCGCAGCGCGAGGCGGTCCTCCACGGGGAGGGGCCGCTCCTGGTGCTGGCCGGCGCCGGCTCGGGCAAGACCCGGGTCATCGTCTCGCGCATCGCCCGGCTGGTGCTGGAGGAGGGGGTGCTGCCCTGGCACGTCCTGGCCGTCACCTTCACCAACAAGGCGGCCGGCGAGATGCGGGCCCGGCTCGGAAGCTGCTGGGGCTGGCCGCCGCCGACCTGTGGGTGCAGACCTTCCACGCCTTCGGCGGGGGAGCCGCTCACGCCGCGCGACGTCTTGTGGCGCATCGACCGCTGGAAGAACGAGGCGCTGCGGCCGAAGATGGTCAAGCTGGCCGACTACGACGTGGAGGGGCAGCTGGCGCGCGACCTCTACCAGAAGTACGAGGCGGCGCTGGGCCGGGCCGGGGCGGTGGACTTCGGCGACCTGCTGGTGCGGCCGGTGCGGCTGCTGGAGGAGGACCCCAGGCTCCGGGCCCGCTGGGCCGCTTCCGCCACCTGCTGGTGGACGAGTTCCAGGACACCAACCCGGTGCAGTACCGGCTCATGAGGCTGCTGACCGGGCCGCGCCGCAACGTCTGCGTGGTGGGCGACGACGACCAGGCCATCTACCGCTGGCGCGGCGCCGACGTGCGCAACATCCTGGGCTTCGACGCCGACCATGAGGGGTGCCGGGTGGTCAAGCTGGAGCGGAACTACCGCTCCACCCGCACCATCCTGGACGCGGCCCACGCCGTCATCTCGCGGGCCCGGGTGCGGCGCGAGAAGAAGCTCTGGACCGAGGCCGGGCCGGGCGACCCGCTGGCGCTGCTGGTGGGCCAGGACGAGCACGACGAGGCCGAGCGGGTGACCCGCGCCGTGGCGGCCGAGCGGGCCCGCGGCACCCGCGGCGAGGAGATCGCCGTCCTCTACCGCACCAACGCCCAGAGCCGGCCGCTCGAGGCGCAGCTCCGGGCGGCCCGCATCCCCTACGTCATCGTGCGCGGCACCAGCTTCTACGACCGGGCCGAGGTGAAGGACGCCGCCGCCTACCTCAGGCTGGCCCTCTCGCCCGCCTCCGACCTCGACCTGGAGCGCATCGTCAACCGGCCGCCGCGCGGCATCGGCGAGAGGTCGGTGGAGCGGCTGCGGGCCCACGCCGCGGCGCGCGGCCTGCCGCTCTTCGAGGTGCTGGGCGAGCGGGACGCCGTGGAGGGCTCAAGCCGCAGGCCCGCCGGGCCCTGGGCGAGCTGCACGCCACCCTGGCCGGCCTGGCCGCCGAGGCGCCTGGGCTGGACGCCGAGGCGGCGGTGCAGCTGGTGCTGACCCGCTCCGGGCTGCTGGGGCGGCTCGAGGCGGGCGCACCGACGAGTCGGCCGAGCGGGCCGAGAACCTGGTGGAGCTGGTGGCCGCGGCGCACGACTTCGACGAGGAGCTGGCCGAGCGCCCGCCGCCGCAGGATCCGGACGAGCCGGTGCCGCCGCCGCCGCTGGCCCGCTTCCTGGAGCAGATCGCCCTCCTGGGCGAGGCCGACGCCGACACGCCGGAGGGCGGGTGGCCCTGATGACGCTGCACGCCGCCAAGGGGCTGGAGTTCACCGCGGTGTTCCTGTGCGGGCTGGAGGACGGCACGCTGCCGCTGGAGCGCCCCTGGGACGACAAGAGCGCGGCCGAGCGGGCCGCCGCCGAGGACGAGGAGCGGCGGCTCTGCTACGTGGGCATGACCCGCGCCAAGGCGCGGCTCACCCTCTCGCTGGCGCGCCGCCGCATGGGGTACGGAGAGGGCGGCCCCAGCTACCGGTCGATGGAGCCCTCGCGCTTCCTGGCCGAGCTGCCGCCGGAGCTCTTCGGCCTGCCCGGGCGGGCCGCGCCCGGCGCCCAGGCCACGCCGGGCCCGCTGGCCCGCGGCCCCATCGTGCGGCGCCACCCCGGCGCGCTGCCGGACGAGCCGCACATCGAGGTGGAGGAGGACGGGGAGAGCCCGTTCCTGGAGCCCGCCGGCGCCCGGCCGCTGCCCTCGCCCCGCGCCGCTCCCCGCGCCGCCCCGCGCGGCGAGCCGCGGGTGGAGTACGACGACCAGGCGCGCCCCGGCGGCGCCCCCTTCACCCGCGGCGACGCGGTGGTGCACGACGCGCTGGGCGAGGGGCTGGTGCTGGCCTGCGACGGCGCCGGCCGGGACGCCAAGGTGACGGTCCGCTTCTACGAGGCGGGTGAGAAGCGGGTGCTGGCCAGGTTCCTCAGGCGGGCGGGGGTAGGGCGGGGCGGCCAGGACAGGGGCCGGCGCGGCCCTCCCGCCCCGCGCTATGGTCCGCCGCGCCCATGGCCGCCCCGGACGTCCACGCCGTGCTGGAGCTCGACAGCGCCCCCTGGGGGCGGCTCCGCTTCGGCGCCCCGGTGGAGGTGATCGAGGCCCGGCGGCTGGCCGAGGTGCGCCCCGCCATCCGGCTGGTGGAGGCCGCGGCCCGGGCCGGGCGCTGGGCGGTGGGGTACCTGGCCTACGAGGCGGCGCCGGCGTTCGACGAGGCCCTGGTGGTGCGGGCCGGGGAGGGGCCGCTCGTCTGGTTCGGGATCCACGAGCGGCCGCTCGAGGGCGATCTCGACCCCGACCCCGACCGCGACCCCGCCCGCGGCCTCGACCCCTTCCAGGCCACCCTCCTCGACCTCCACCCCGAGGTGGACCGCGCCGCCCACCAGGCCTCGGTGGAGCGGCTCCGCGAGGCCATCGCGGCCGGCACCGCCTACCAGGTGAACTTGACCTACCGGCTGCGCGGCCGGCTGGCCGGTGACCCGCTCGCCCTCTACCGGCGGCTCCGCGCGGCGCAGGGCGGCGGCGAGACCGCCTTCCTGCGCGCCGGCGACCGGGCCATCGTCTCGGCCTCGCCGGAGCTCTTCCTGCTGAAGACCGGCGACCGGGTGCTGACCCGCCCGATGAAGGGGGCACGGCGCGGCGCGGCCGCTTCGCCGAGGAGGACGAGGCGGCGGCGCGGGCGCTGGCCGGCTCGGAGAAGGACCGGGCCGAGAACGTCATGATCGCCGACCTGACGCGCAACGACCTCGGCCGGGTGGCCCAGACCGGCAGCGTGGCGGTGACCTCGCGCTTCGACGTGGTCCGGCTGCGCACCGTCTGGCAGCTCACCTCCACCGTGGAGGCCAGGCTGGCGCCGGGGGCCGGCCTGGAGGCGCTGCTCGGCGCCACCTTCCCCTGCGGCTCCATCACCGGCGCCCCCAAGGCCATGGCCACACGGCTCATCGCGGCCGAGGAGCGCTCGCCGCGGGGGGCCTACTGCGGCGCGGTGGGGGCGGTGGCCCCGGGCGGCGACGCCTGCTTCAACGTGGCCATCCGCACCGTTGAGGTCGGGCTCGACGGCGCGGCCCGCTACGGCACCGGCGGCGGCATCACCTGGGCCTCCCGCCCCGAGGCCGAGTGGGACGAGGCGCAGGCCAAGACCGCGGTGCTGGCCGCCGCGCCGGGCCGCCCCACGCTGCTCGAGACCATGCGGCTCGAGGGCGGCCGGGTGGCCCTGCTCGACGGCCACCTGGCGCGCCTGGCGGCGTCGGCCCGCTACCACGCCCTGCCGGTCGACCTGGCCGCCGCCCGCGCGCTGGTGGAGGCGCAGGGCGGCCAGGGTCGGCTCCGGCTGCTGCTCGGGCCGGACGGGGCGCTCACCCTGGAGCGGGCCCCGCTGCCCGCGCCGCTCGAAGGCCCGGCCCGCCTGGCCTTCGCCGCCGCGCCCATCTCGAGCCGCGACCCGGCCCTGTTCCACAAGACCACGGCCCGCGGCCTCTACGAGGCCCGGCGCGCCGGGCGCCCCGACTGCTTCGACGTCATCCTGCTGAACGAGGCGGGGCGGCCCACCGAGACCACCATCGGCACCCTGGTGGTGGAGCAGGACGGCCAGCGGGTGACGCCGCCGCTCCAGGAGGGCCTGCTGCCCGGGGTCTTCCGCGCCCACCTCCTGGCGCGCGGCGAGGTGCTGGAGCGCCCGCTCACCCGGGCCGAGGTGGAGCGGGCCACCCGGCTCTGGCTGGTGAACGCGCTGCGCGGCTGGGTGGAGGCCAGGCTGGTCCCGCCGGCCTGAGCGCCCGCGGTGACTCAGCCCCGCCGCGCCTCCTCCTCCTGGAAGAGCAGGCGCCCCAGCCGGTCGAAGTTCTCCTCGTTGCCGGCCAGGACGTAGGGCCGCGCCTGGGCGGCCTGGGCCGCCGCCTCGTGGCGCAGGCGCCAGACCAGCTCGGTCTGCCGGCCGCGGGCCGTCAGGGTGATGGTCATGCGGAACCGGTGGCCACCGAGGTGGTCGAGGACGATCCGCTCCGGCCGCACGATCTCGACGAAGACGCTCTCGTTCGGGTAGGTGGCGCCGTCGGGGCCGTGCAGGTCGAAGCGCCAGCGCCCGCCTGGGCGGAAGTCGAACTCGTGGAAGGTGCTGCTGAAGCCGGCCGGCCCCCACCAGCGGGCCAGCCGGGCCGGGTCGGCGTAGGCCTCGAAGACGCGCTCCTGCGGGGCGTCGAGGAGGACGCTGCTCACCAGCTCCAGGTCGTCGTCGGCCACGCCCTCACTCCTTGCGGAAGGTCTTCACCCCGAGGACCGCCTCCACCACCCAGGAGAGGAAGGCCAGCAGGACCGCCACCAGCAGCGCCTGCAGGAAGCCCACCCCGTAGGCCCCCATGATGGTGGCCAGCCAGAAGGCCACGTAGAGCAGCCAGGGCAGCAGCAGGAACCAGAGGAACCTGGCCAGCGTGACGTACCAGGCGATGGAGAGGACCACCGAGATCACCACCGCCTGGCCGAAGGTGTTGGTGGGGTTGCCCGGCGAGACGAAGGCCACCGCGCCGGCCAGCACCGCGGCGGAGAGGACGAGGCGGACGGCGAAGGCGAGGAGTCCACGGAGCATGGGCCCGAGCATGGCATGAGCCCCGGTCCGCCGCCGCCGGACCAAAGGGGCCGTGGCGGCCGGTCCGCCCACGCCTCCCGCCCGGCGTACAATGGCCACATGCCCCCGGCCCCCCGCCCCCACGCCCCGCCCGTCACCGAGGCGCTGGTGCGGGCCCTGCCCAAGACCGACCTGCACTGCCACCTCGACGGCTCGGTGCGGCTCGCCACGCTCCTCTCGCTGGCCGAGCAGCAGGGGGTGCGCCTCCCCGCCGACACGCCGGAGGGGCTGGCCCGCGCCATCCACATGGGCGAGACCTGCGCCTCGCTGGAGGACTACCTCACCGCCTTCGACGTGACGCTGGAGGTCCTGCAGACCGAGGAGTCCCTGCGGCGGGTGGCCTACGAGCTGGCCATGGACTGCGCCGAGGAGAACGTGCGCTACCTGGAGGTGCGCTACTCGCCGGTGCTGCACACCCGGCAGGGGCTGAAGCCCACCTCCATCGTGGACGCGGTGCTCGACGGTCTGCGCCAGGCCAGGCGCGAGAAGGGGATCCACTCCAACGTCATCATCTGCGGCATCCGCCACATGGACCCCGCCACCTCGGTGCGGCTGGCCGAGCTGGCGGTGGCCTACAAGGGCAAGGGCGTGGTGGGCTTCGACCTGGCCGGCGCCGAGGAGGGCAACCCGCCGCGCCACCACCGCGCCGCGCTGCAGCTGATCCTCGACAACAACGTCAACCTCACCATCCACGCCGGCGAGGCCTTCGGCCCGGAGTCGATCGCCCAGGCGGTGCACGTCTGCGGGGCCCACCGCATCGGCCACGGGGTGCGGCTGCGCGAGAACGGCGACCTGCTCAACTACGTCAACGACCACCGCATCCCGCTGGAGCTGTGCCCCTCCTCCAACGTGCAGACCGGCTCGGTGACCGGCTTCGCGGCCCACCCGCTCAAGTTCTACTTCGACTTCGGGCTGCGGGTGACGGTCAACACCGACAACCGGCTGGTCACCGACACCACCTGCACCAAGGAGCTGATGGTGGCCCACCGCGAGATGGGCTTCACCCTCGACGACCTGTGCACCGTGGTGGTGCAGGGCTTCAAGAGCGCCTTCCTGCCGTTCCGCGAGAAGGCCGAGGTGCTGGCGGTGGTCAACGCCGAGATCGCGGCGGTGCGCGAGCGCTTCGCCCTGGCGGCGGCCGGGCAGGCCGCGCAGGAGGGCCGCCGGTGACCGCCCGCGCCCGCTACCGCTCGCCGCTCGGCTGGCTCACCCTGGAGGCCACCGACCAGGGGGTCATGGGCATCGCCTTCGGCGAGCGCGGGCCGGTGCAGCCGGTGGCCTCGGCGCTGGCCCGCGGCCACCTCGAGGCCGGCCGGCGCGCCCTGGCCGACTACTTCGCCGGGCGGCCGCCCCAGCTGCCGGCCCTGGACCTGAAGGGCACCGAGTTCCAGCGGCTGGTCTGGCGGGCGCTCCTGGGCATCCCGTGGGGCGAGGTGCGCACCTACGGCGAGCTGGCCGCCGGCCTGGGGCGCCCGGGGGCCTCCCGCGCGGTGGGCGCGGCCAACGGGCGCAACCCGGTGGCCATCCTGGTGCCCTGCCACCGGGTGGTGGCGGCCGGGGGCCGGCTGGGCGGCTACTCCGGGGGGCTGCAGCTGAAGCGGGACCTGCTGGCCCACGAGGCGGCGCACGGGCCGGTGCTGCGCCGCGCCTGATCGCCCCCGCGACCGCCTGTTCCTTGCCCCCCGGGGGGGAGGGCCGTACATTCGGCCTGGACGTCGGGAAGGGGAGACACACCATGGCGAAGCTGCTCGCGATGATCCTGGCTGGCGGGGAGGGGCGGCGGCTCGATCCCCTGACGCGCGACCGCGCCAAGCCGGCGGTCCCGTTCGGTGGGCGCTACCGCATCATCGACTTCGTCCTCTCCAACTTCGCCAACTCCGGCATCCTCAAGATGAAGGTGCTGGTGCAGTACAAGTCGGAGTCGCTCAACACCCACGTGCAGCGGGCCTGGCGGCTCAGCGCCTTCCTCAACGAGTACGTGGAGATCGTGCCGGCGCAGATGCGCTACGGGCCCAAGTGGTTCGAGGGCTCCGCCGACGCCATCTACCAGAACCTCAACATCATCACCGACGAGGAGCCCGAGTACACCTTCGTCTTCGGGGCGGACAACATCTACCGCATGGACGTGCGGCAGATGCTCGACTACCACGTCGACAAGAAGGCCGACCTGACCGTGGCGGCCATCCCGGTGCCGGTGGCGGAGGCCAAGGACTTCGGCATCATGGAGGTGGACTCGGACGGCCGGATGATCGGCTTCGTCGAGAAGCCCAAGTCGAACCCCAAGACCATCCCCGGCGACCCGACCCGCTGCCTGGCCTCGATGGGCAACTACCTGTTCACCACCAAGGAGCTGGTGCAGGAGATCGTCAACGACGCCGGCGACCCCAAGAGCGCCCACGACTTCGGCAAGTCGATCGTCACCGGGATGTACGCGCGCAAGAACGTCTACGTCTACAACTTCATGACCAACGAGGTGCCCGGCCAGGGGGCCAAGGAGCGCGGCTACTGGCGCGACGTGGGGAACCTGGAGGCCTACTTCCAGGCCAACATGGACCTGGTGGCGGTGGACCCGGTCTTCTCCCTCTACAACGACCAGTGGCCCATCTACACGCTGCACGCCAACGCCCCGCCGGCCAAGTTCGTCTTCAACAACGAGGGGGAGAAGCGGGTGGGCTACGCCACCGACTCGCTCATCTCCGAGGGCTGCATCATCTCCGGCAGCCACGTGCACCACTCCATCCTGTCGCCCACGGTGCGCCTCAACAGCTACACCACGCTCTCCGACTCGATCGTCTTCGAGAAGGTCTCCATCGGCCGCCACTGCCGCATCCGCAACGCCATCATCGACAAGCACGTGGTGATCCCGGCCGGCACGGTCATCGGCTACGACCCCGAGGCCGACAAGCGGCGCTTCCACGTCACCGAGAGCGGCATCGTGGTCATCCCCAAGGGGATGCGGGTCGAGCCGACGCCGTAGCGCGCCCGGGCTGGCGCCGGCCCCTCCTGGCCGGGCGCCGCCGCGGGAGCTCCCGGACGAGCGCCCGGTGGGCGCTCAGGCCGACCAGTACCAGCTCCACTTGAGCAGGAAGGTGTCGGTGGTGGGCCCGCTGCCCAGGCCGCGCGGCCGGAGGTCGGCGGCCGGCACCTCGCCGGCCGACAGCCCCGGCTCGGCGGCGGCCCGCGAGTAGACCAGGTAGAGCGTGGAGCCGAGCCGCCACTCCCAGCGCAGCACCGCCGAGAGGTTGAGCGCGGTCTCGTGGAAGTCGGGCGCCGCGTAGGCCGGGTCGAGCGTCGGGTCGGTGGCGGGCGCCAGGGAGGCGGAGGCGATCCGGCCGCCCGGCCCGGCCCGCCCGGTGTAGTAGGGCCCGTACTGTCCGTTGGTCACGAAGAGCTGGGCGTAGACCTGCAGGGTGAGCCGCGGGGTCATGAGGAACTGCTGCCGCAGCGTGAAGGTGAGCAGCGGGGCGGTCAGCTCGGCGAACAGCTCGTCCCCGGCCGCGGTGGTCTCCACCCAGCGGGCCGGCCAGGCGTTGCGCTCGTAGCCGACCGCGAAGCGGGTCTCGACGCCAGGGTGGGGGCGGGCCGAGACCAGGGCCCCGGCGAACCAGAAGTCGACCGTCCGCAGCGGCGCCAGGGGCAGGGTGCGCCCGCCGCCGCCCCACAGCTCCAGGAAGTAGGGGCGGGACTTGGAGGTGTTCACCCAGCAGTTCCCGCTCCAGGAGCCGGCGCGGCCGAAGGCCACGCCGCTGCCCTCGATCTCGCGGACGTCGTCCCCCTCGAGGTCCAGGTCCACCTCGCAGCCGAGGGAGTGCAGGCTCCGCAGCACCAGCTCGTTGAAGTAGAAGAAGGTCAGGCCGCGACGCCGGGCCGCGTCGGCCGTGGCGCGCAGGTCGGCCCCCACCCCCTGCAGGTGCTCGTGGAACGGGCCGCCGCCGGTGGGCCGCACGTAGCGCGCGATGGGGCGCAGCCGCAGCTCGTTCTGGGTCCGCTGGTAGCCCACCGCGTTCAGCTCCAGGGTGGGCGACTCCCACTCCAGGTCCACGTCGAAGCGCCAGGGCTCGCCGCCGTTGCGGCCGAAGGCCAGGAACGCGCCGCCGCCCAGCTCGCCGCGCCGCAGCGCCGTGCCGTCGGCCAGGCGGCGCAGGGGCTCGAGCGCCAGCGGATCGCCGGTGACCGGGTCCTCCTGCGCCGACCACTCGCCGCCGGCGTAGCGCGAGCCGGTCAGCTGGCCGCGCAGGAACCACTCCGAGTCGGTCGAGCGCAGGTTGAAGTCGAGCGCCAGGGCGTCGCCGGCCAGCACATCGCACGCGCCCGGCCGGTCGCCGGAGGAGTTGGCCTGGAGGGTGGTGCAGTCCGCCCCCAGCAGGGCGGCGCTGGCGGCGAAGAGGCCGAAGGTGGCGGTGGCGCTCGGGTGCCAGCGGGCCACCGCCGCCGCGAAGTTGCGGCTGGCCGGCGCCGGCGACGGGAGCGACCCGGCCGGCCCGAAGTGGAGCGGCTGCCGCGGCGAGAAGCGGTAGCCCCGCACCGGGTGGTCCTCGGTGGACCCGGCCGGGGCCCCGGCGCCGGTCACCACCGCCTCCACCAGCCCCACCTGCAGCTGGTCGGTGACCCGGCCGGTCAGCTTGGCGGCGGCCAGGATGGGGGCGTCGAGGCCGACGCGTCGGGAGTAAAAGAGCTGCTGCGGCGACGGCTGGTTGTGCGGCGCCGGCCCCTGGAAGAGGTCCAGCCCCTGGGTGAAGAAGGGGCGCTTCTCCGGAAAGAAGAGCTCGTAGTTGGACAGGTTCTGCACCAGCTGGTCGGCCTCCACCTGGCCGAAGTCCGGGTTCAGGCTGGCCTGCAGCGAGAGCCCGCGCCCCAGCGAGGCCCGCAGGTCCACGCCCAGGTCGGCCGAGGGGTCGGTGAGGCGCGGCCGGGGGCGGGTGTCGTCGTCGTACCTGGGGCGGGTGGTGACCCGGGTGGCCAGGTAGGGGGCCACCGAGAGCTCCTGCACCGGCCTCAGGCCGGAGAGGCCGGTGAGCTCGGCGAAGCGGGCCACCACCCCGCGGTCGCCGCGCCTGAGCGGGATGGAGACCAGCTCCTCGGCCGAGCGCAGCACCCGCTTCACCGCGAGGCCCCAGACCTGCTCGGGCGTCGCCGAGAAGCGGAAGATGGAGAGCGGCAGCACGAACTCGGCCGACCAGCCGTCGGCCGTGGCGGCGGTGGCGCCGTCCCACACCGCGTCCCACTCCAGGTTCTCCAGGTCGTCGCCGTGCAGCAGCACGTCGGTCTGCACGCCGGCGGCGTTGAGCTCGAAGGCGTAGGCGGTGCGCCGGTCCCGGTTGGAGTCGAGGTAGACCGCCACCCGGTCGGAGCGCGGGGCGTTGTCCCGGCGCCCCAGCGGGCGGGAGACCTCGCCCGGCCGGGCGTCCTGGCAGAGGACGCCGACGTAGAGGTTCCGGTCGTCGTACAGCACCCGCACCGCGGTCCGCTCCGACGGGGCGGCCCCCTGCTGCGGCGAGAGCTGGACGAAGCCGTCGAAGGCGGGCGCGGCGTGCCAGGCCTGCTCCTCCAGCCGGCCGTCGAGCGTGAGGGCGCCCTCCAGGCGGGCGGCGCGCACCGGGTCGCCCGGGGCGCCGCCGGTCAGCGTGGCTGCGAGGAGGGCCGCGAGGGCCAGCGTGGGCATGTGGGGGTCCCTGGCTCCGGGCCGGTCCTACGGCGGGTGGCTGCGCCTATTTCACTGGCCACAGGGAGGCGCGCCGCGCCCAGGCGTGACAGGGCGGGGCCGGCGCCCCGTCGCCGGGCTAGACTCGCGGCCCACATGGGCGACCTCCAGAACGACTTCAGCTGGTCCAAGTCGCGGCACGAGAAGTTCTCCGAGTGCCGCCGGGCCTACTTCTACACGTACTACGGGTCATGGGGCGGCTGGGACGCGCCCCCCGGCTCGCCGGTGCGCGAGCTCTACGTCCTCAAGAAGCTCTCCAGCCGCTGGCAGTGGGCCGGCTCGGTGGTGCACGAGGCGATCAAGCAGCTGCTCGACCGGGCCCGCGCCGGCGGCGAGCCCTGGCCGCTGGAGCGGGTGCTCGAGCAGGTGCGCCGCCGCGCCCGCGCCCAGTTCGCCACCTCGCGGGAGAAGAGCTACTGGCGCGAGCGGTCGAAGATCGACGGCCTGGTGGAGCACGAGTACGGCGAGCCGGTGAAGGACGAGGAGTGGCGGCGGCTCTACGAGGCGGTCATCGACGGCTCGCTCAAGGCCCTGCACGCCTCGCCGCTGCTGGGCGAGATCCTGGCCACCCCGCGGGAGCGCTGGCTCACGGTGGACCAGCTCGACAGCTGGACGTTCGAGGGGACCAAGATCTGGGCGGCGGTGGACTTCGCCTACCGCGACCAGGACGGCCGCATCCACCTGCTCGACTGGAAGACCGGCCAGGAGCGGGAGGCCGACCACCTGCAGGTGGGGACCTACTCGCTCTACGCCCAGCAGAAGTGGGGCGTGCCGCCCGAGGCGGTGGTGGGCGGCCTGGTCTACCTGGCCCAGGCGGAGGGCGCGCCGGCGGTGCGGGTGGACGTGAAGGCCGACCAGGCCACCCTGGAGGCCTGCCGCGGCGAGATGCGGGCCTCCATCGCGGCCATGAAGGCCACCCTGGTGGACCCGCGCCGCAACACCGCCGACGTGGCCGCCTTCCCGCAGCTGGCCGACCGCGAGGGCTGCCGGCGCTGTCCCTTCCGGCGCCCCTGCGGGCGGCTCTAGGCCAGGGGGAGGCGGACGTGGCGGACGAGGCGGCGCGGCTCTTCGATCTCTCGCTGGCGCGGCGGCTGCTGGCGCTGGACCACGCGGCGCTGCTCGCCTGGCTCAGGGCCGAGCTGCCGGCGCTCAAGGCCACCACCCGCCGGGGCGCCGCGGCGCTGCTGGCGGTGCTGCGCCGCACCCTGCCGCCCGCCGAGGCGGCCGCGCTGCCGCCGGTGGAGGCCTTCCTGGGCCACTGGGACGATCTGGCCCTGGCGCTGGCCGGGGCCGCCGACGAGGCCGAGGTGGCGCTGGCCCGGGCCGCGCTGGCGGAGAAGGCGGCCTTCGGCGAGGAGCGGGTGGAGCTCCTCGTGCCGGGCGGCCCGGCGGCGGTCTTCGGGGCGGCGCGGCCGGCCGGCGCCCTGTGCGACCGCGACCTCTTCGCCGGCGAGGGGCCGGAGCGCTACCTGCTGCTGCAGGCGGCCGAGGTGGAGCGGCTGGCCGAGGCGCTGCGCGCCGGGGCGGCCGGGGCGGAGGCGGGGGCGGGAGGGGAGGCCGGCCAGGCGGCGCGGTCGGCCGCGCGGCTCCTCGAGCTGGCGGCCCGCTGCCGCGCCGAGCCGGGGCTGCGGGTGGCCTGGCTGCTGGCGCGGTAGCCGGTCCTGCCCCAGGGGCGCGGAGCCCCGGCCCCGGACGGCGCCGGGCCTCGGCCGGCCCACGCCCCTTCCGCCCGCCGGCCGCGCGTCCTATGTTCCCCCGACATGACCACGCCCATCCGCGCCGCCCTCCTCGCGCTCGCCCTCCTGGCCGCCCCGGCCCTGGCCCAGGACCCGGAGGAGCTCCGCATCGCCCTGCCCGACGTGCCCCAGCTGGGGCCGGCCGCCAGCGGCGTCCAGGTGGTGAAGGGCATCGACCTCGAGGTCTTCTTCGCCGCCGGCGCCTACTGGGTGAGGCAGGACCAGGGCTGGTTCTCCACCCGCCTGGCGGAGGAGCCGTTCGTCCTCACCGACCCCCGCCGCGTGCCGGCGGCGCTCCTGGCGCACCGGCCCGACCCGGCGCTGCCGGCCGTGGCCGCGCCGGCCCGGGCGCCCGAGCCCCCGCCCGCCGCCAGGGTCGAGCCCCCGCCGGCCGCCCAGGCGCCGGCCGCCGCGCCGGCCCCCGCGGCCCGGGCCGAGGCCAAGGCCGCGCCGGCCAAGCCCGCGGTCAAGAAGGCCCCGGCCAAGCCGGCCAGGAAGCCCGCCGGCAAGCTCCCCGCCAAGCCGGCCAAGAAGCCCGGCACCTAGGCGCCGCACCTCACGGGTGGTCCGGGCGCCGCCTCGGCGCCGCGGGGCCCACCCCTCCACCGGACCCGCCGGCGGCCCCACCGGACCCGCAGGCGGGCAGCGTCCCCATGTCACTCATCCTGGTCTCCCTGAACGACGGCGTCGGCACCATCACCTTCAACCACGGCGAGAAGCGCAACGCGCTCTCCAACCCGCTGCTGCACGAGATGGCCGACGCGCTCGACCAGCTGGTGGAGATGAAGGCGCGGGTGGTGGTCATCCGCGCCCTGCCGGGCAGCAAGGTCTGGAGCGCCGGCTTCGACGTGGACGAGCTGCCGGTGCCGGGGCGCGATCCCCTGAGCTACTACGACCCGCTCGAGGTGCTGATCCGGAAGATCCAGACCATGCCCTCGCCGGTCATCGCCATGATCGAGGGGACGGTCTGGGGCGGCGCCTGCGACCTCAGCTTCATCTGCGACCTGGCCGTCGGCTGCGACACCGCCACCTTCGCCATGACGCCCGCCAAGCTGGGCGTGCCCTACAACATCAGCGGCATCCTGCACTTCATCAACCTGGTGGGGCCGCGCATCGCGCGCGAGATGTTCTTCACCGCCCAGCCCATCGACGCCCACCGGGCGCTGGAGGTGGGCATCCTCAACCACCTGGTGCCGCTGGCCGAGCTCGAGCCCCACACCTACGCGCTGGCCAAGCAGATCGCCGGCAACTCGCCGCTCTCCATCGCGGTCATCAAGGAGCAGCTGCGCATCCTCGGCAACAGCTACCCGCTCCAGCCGGAGACCTTCGAGCGCGTCCAGGGGCTGCGCCGCAAGGCCTACGACAGCCAGGACTACATCGAGGGGCGCAAGGCCTTCCAGGAGAAGCGCAAGCCGGTCTTCAAGGGGAAGTAGGCGCCGCCCGCCGGGCCCGCCGCGCGGGGCGGGAGGCCGGGCGCGCCGGGCCGGTGCGGAGCCGCCGCGCCGGCAGCGACCGGCCGCCCGGCAGCGGGGACGCGGCCGGGCCGGCGTCGCGCCAGCCCCGCGCCAGGTAGAAGGGCGCCGCCCCGAGCGCGGCGATCACCACCAGGGCGCGCCCCGGCGCGGCCCGCGCCGCGCCGACCTCGGCCCGCCGCAGCAGCCGGGCGCCCAGCCCGAGGCCGCGGGCCCGCGGGTGGACGAAGAGCGCCGTCACCTCGCGCCCGCGCCAGCCGGCGAAGGCCACCACCCGGCCCGCCACCTCGGCCAGCACCCGGGTCTCGCCGCCGGCCGTCACCGCCCACCGGTGGTAGAGCGCCGGCAGGGCGCCCCAGGCCTCGGCCAGGCCGGCCGGGTAGGCGGCGGCCTCGGCGCGGGTGGCGGCGCGCATCACCCTGGCCAGGGCGGCGGCGTCGGCGGGGCGGGCGGGGCGGAGGTGGGCCCTCGGTCGGCTCACGGTCCCCTCACCCCTGCCCTCTCCCCGGAGGGGAGAGGGAGCAGACGAGGTGTCCCTCTCCCATCCGGGGTGAGGGGGCGCCTGCAGGCCCTCACCCCCTCTGGTCCTTCTCCACCAGCCCGTACCGCTTCAGCTTGTCGTACACCGTGGATCGGTTGAGCCCGGCCAGCTCGGCCGCGCGGGTGACGTTGCCGTCCACCTCGCGCAGCAGGGCCTGGAGCCAGCCCCGCTCCCAGGCCTCCCGCTCGCGCTGGTACCGCCCCTCGCCGCCCGCCGCCTCGCCGCCGGCCGGCGGGGTCAGCTCGGGCGGCAGGTCGGCCAGGGTGATGGCCTCGCCCTGCGCCAGCAGGAGCCCGCGCTCCACGGCGTGCTCCAGCTCGCGGATGTTGCCGGGCCAGGCGTGGTCCAGGAGCGCCCGCAGGGCGGCCGCGTCCGGCTGCAGCGGCTGCCGGTTGAGGCGCAGCGCGTGCTTCTGCACGAAGTGCTCGATGAGCGCCGGGATGTCCTCGCGCCGCTCGCGCAGCGGCGGCAGGCGCACCGGCACCACCCGCAGGCGGAACCACAGGTCCTCGCGGAACTTGCCGGCCTTGACCAGCTGCCCCAGGTCCTCGTTGGTGGCGCCGATGACCCGCACGCTGGCCTTGCGCGGCTTGCGGCTGCCCACCGGGATGTACTCGCCGTCCTGCAGCACCCGGAGCAGCTTGGGCTGCAGCGCCGGCGGCAGCAGGCCGAGCTCGTCGAGGAAGAGGGTGCCGCCCTCGGCCTCGGCGAAGAACCCCTCGCGCGCCTGGTCGGCGCCGGTGAAGGCCCCCTTCTCGTGGCCGAAGAGCTCGGCCTCGGCCAGGTTCTCCGGGATGGCGCTCATGTTGAGCGCCACGTAGGGCCCGGCGGCCCGGGAGGACATGGCGTGGGCCGCCCGCGCCAGCAGGTCCTTGCCGGTGCCGCTCTCCCCCTCGATGAGGATGGGCACGTCGGAGGGGGCGATGCGCGCCAGGATGGAGGTGACGTCCTTCATGGCCTGCGAGCGGCCCACGATGCCGTGGGCGCCGCTGGCCCCGGAGAGCTGGGCCCGCAGCCGCTGGTTGTCGCGCACCAGCCGGGCGTGCTCCACCGCCCGCCCCACCACGATCTCCAGCTCCTCCGGCTCGAAGGGCTTCTTCAGGTAGTCGAAGGCCCCGGCCTTCATGGCCTCCACCGCGGTCTCCACGGTGGCGAAGGCGGTCACCAGGATGACCGGGATGCCCGGCACCTTCTCCTTGAAGCGCCGCAGCCCGGTCAGGCCGTCGATGCCGGGCATGCGCAGGTCGGTGACGATGCAGTCGAACTCGGCCCGCTCCACCGCCGGCAGCGCCTCGGCCACCGCCGCGAAGTCGAAGACCTGGTAGGACCGCGCCAGGGTCCGCTTCATCATGGCGCGGGCCGAGTCGAGGTCGTCGATCACCATCAGCCTGGGCTTGTCCACTTAGGTCGCCTCCCCGTCGCCGGCCGGGCCCGCCTGCTCGAGATCCTGCGCGCGCGCCACCGGCAGGCGGAGCCGGAAGGTGGCCCCCTGGCCCGGGGCGCTCTCCACCTCGACGGTGCCGCCGTGGGCCTCGGCCGCCTGCCGCACGATGGCCAGGCCCAGCCCGGTGCCCTCGGCCTTGGTGGTGAAGAAGGGCTCGAAGATGCGCTTGGCCGCGTCGGGGGGCAAGCCCGGGCCGGTGTCGCGCAGCTCCACCACCACCTGGCCGCCCTCGTGCCGGGCGCTGGCGGTGAGCCGGCCGCCGCCGGGCGTCATGGCCTGCACCGCGTTGACGCACAGGTTGAGGAAGGCCTGGCGCAGCAGGCCGGCGTCGATGACCACCCAGGGCAGCCCCTCCGCCAGCTCCAGCACCCGCTCCACCTTGGCCTGGGCCGCCGCCGGACCCACCACCTCGACCGCCTCGCGCAGCACCGGCTCGACGGGCTGGGCGAAGGCCTGGCTGGCGCGGGCCCGGGCGAAGACCAGGAAGCGCTCCAGCAGCTCGGCGGCCCGCGCCGTCTCGCGCCGGATGGCGTGCACGTCGGGGCGGTTGGGGTGCGCCTCCGGCAGCTCCCGCTCGGCCACCGCCGCGTAGCCGCGGATGACGTTGAGCGAGTTGCCGATCTCGTGGGCGAAGCCGGCGGCGATGCCGCCCAGGGTGGCCAGCCGGTCGGCCTTGAGCACCTCGCGGGTCTTCTCCTCGACGCGCCGCTCCAGCTCGGAGATGAGCCGCTGGTTCTCGGCGCGCCGCTCCTCCAGGCGGGTCGACATGTGGTTGAAGGCCCGCACCAGGTCGGCGGTCTCGCGGTCCTCCGGCACCTCGAGCTGCACCCCCCGCTCCTCGGCCAGGTTGCCGGCCGCGTCCACCAGCCGCAGCAGCGGCTTGGTCACCGAGGAGATGAAGATCACCGCCATGCCCAGGCCCATGGCGATCCAGAAGGCGCCCACCAGGCTGGCGCCCAGGGCCAGGTCGCGGGCGCTGCCCACCACCTCCTCGTGGGCGAAGTCCACCCGCACCGCGCCCACCACCTCGCCGGCGTGCAGCACCGGGGCGCTGGCCACGATCCCCTCCGGCTGGATGAGCCGCTTGAGCGCCTGCAGCGGCCAGTCGGCCGAGAGGAACTCGGAGGGCTGCACGCCCTCCGGGCAGCCCTCGTCGGTGCGGCTCTGGCAGGCCAGCACCCGGCCGGCGCGGTCCACCACCCAGGCCCGGTCGAGCGGGGCCGAGTCCATGAGCCGCCGCAGCACCACCGGCAGCGCCTCCTCGCCGCCCGGCGCCACCACCCCGCCGGGCTGCAGCCAGTGGGACGCGGCGCTGGCGGCGGTGGAGGCCAGCGCCACCCCCTCGCGCGCCAGCAGCTCCTGGCCGCGGATCACCTCGCGCCACAGGGCCACCGCCGTCACCCCGGTGGTGGCGAAGAAGATGGCGCCGGCGATGAGGATGAAGAGCTTGAGGCGGAGGGTCACGGCGCGCTCGGCCGCGGGGCGCGCGGGGGCAGGGGGGCGCCGCCGAAGGCGTGGCAGGAGAGGCAGGCCGCGCCCCTGGCGTGCCCGGCCGCGCCGGCGTGGCAGGGCGTGCAGGCGCCCGGCGTGCTGGTCCAGGTGTGCGGCGGGTGGCAGTCCACGCAGCGCGCGTGGCCGGCCCGGGCGTGCAGCCCGCCCCGCCTGATCTGCTGGTGGCAGCTGGTGCAGGCCAGCAGCGCCTGGTCGGGCGGGGCGTGCGGCTTGTGGCAGGCGGCGCAGGCCATCTCCATGCCGCCGCCGTGGTCGTTCATGGGGGCGTGGATGCCCTGGGCGCTGTGGCAGCGCAGGCAGTCGCGCCGGGTGGGGCGCAGGCCGGACTCGGTGGTGAGGAACTCGTGGCAGGCGAAGCAGTGGAGCTTCTCCATGCCGGAGACGCCCACCAGGTGCTTGCCGTGGCAGCCCACGCAGGTGGCGCTGACCGGCTCGAAGCCGTGCACGCTGGTGGCGTGGCAGGTGACGCAGGCGATCTTCTGCTCCTCGAAGTGGACCTTGTGGCCGCGCGAGGCGCCCACCTGGGGCCACTTGGGGTCGTGCGACAGGTGGCAGCCGGCGCAGGTGCCCACCTCCACCTGGGCGTGGCGCCCCTGCGGCTTCTTGCCCGCCAGGAAGGCCCGCAGCATGGCCACGCCCTCCTCCGACGTGGAGTGGTGGCACTTCTGGCACGAGACGCTGCGGTGGCTGCCGCCCAGCCAGAGCGAGAACTCCGGGCTGGCCTGGTGGCAGGTGGCGCAGAGGCGCGGGTCCTCGTCCACGAACCGCTTGAAGCGCAGGAAGCCGAAGACCGCCACGGCGACGAGCAGGGCGGCGCCGCCGAGGAGGAGGTTGCGGGTGAAGGGGCTCAAGCGCATGGACGGGACCCGCATCCTAGCGCCCGCCCGCCGCCCCGTCGAAGGTGGCGCGGGTCACGCGAACGGGGGGCGGCCGGCGCGGCGCGGGCCCGCAACGCGCGAGGGGCCGCGCCCCTCGGCGCGACCCCTCGTTCGAAGCCCCGGCGGCGCGGGCCTACGGGTCGATCTTGTCCTTGAGCTTCTCGTACTCGCCCGGGTGCTCGTGCTTGAGCATCTCCACGCTGATCCGGCCGTTGATCCAGGCCCAGTTCATCGGGAAGATCGAGGGCTTCAGGTGCACGTTGTAGAAGTGCACCACGAAGAGGAAGGTGATGGCCAGGGTGGCCTCCTCGCCGTGGATGATCTGCGTGGCCGTGATGAGCCAGGCCGGCGCGTAGGTGGCGAAGAAGACCGGGAACCAGAAGACGAACCCGGTGCCCACCATCATGATGATGCCCCAGAACACCGCCCAGTAGTCGAACTTCTCCAGGTACATGTACCGGTCGAACTTGGGACGCTCCTTCTTCAGGCCGAGCATGAAGAGGATGTTGTCGCGCATGTCGATGGCGTCCTTGGGGACCGGCACCATCGAGAAGGGCAGCCGCCGCTTGGAGGCCAGGAACGTCAGGTAGAAGAGGTGGTAGGCGCTGGAGATGATGATCAGCACCGCGCCGATGCGGTGCCACAGCGCCGCGCCCTCGGCCCCGCCGAAGACCTTCATGAAGGCCCGCGAGTACTCGGCCGCCTGCGGGTCGCCGGCGCCGCGCAGCGGCCAGCCGGTCAGGCCCAGGATGATGACGCCCGACAGCATGAACCAGTGCTGGGCCCGCTGGTGGATGTCGAAGCGGATGACGCTGCGGAGCGCGTCGGCCGAGTGGCCGTGGCTCTTGGCCGCCAGCCGCTGGCGCAGCTCGTAGATGAAGTCGATGAGGACGTGGAAGGCGAAGAACAGCAGGGTCAGCGTCGTCAGGTACGAGAAGGCGACGTGGGTGAGGTGCGGGACGATGTGGTGGCCCGTCTCCTGGATCTGCTTGTGGGCGATGAGGGCGGCGAAGTTGTCGTTGGCCCCCTCGTGGCAGCGGGCGCAGGCGGCCTTCTTGTTCGCGGCCGAGACGAACGAGGCCGGGTCGGTCTTGGCCAGGATGCCGTGCGATCCGCCGACCGGGCCGGAGTGGCAGGAGACGCAGGTGGGCGCCACCGCGTTGCCCACCCGCACCAGGCGGCCGTGGATGGAGTCCTGGTAGGCGCTCTTCACCTCGGGGTTGAGGCCGGCGGCCTTGGCGTACTCCTCGTCGCCGTGGCAGCGCTCGCAGGCCTTCTGCATCTCGCGCCGGTCGGCCGGCACCGCCACCCGGGCCGCCGCCGTGGGGGCGTACGGCTCGAGCTTCTTCGGCAGGGCGTGCACCGAGCCGTGGCAGGAGAGGCAGGTCGGCCCGGACACCGGGGCGCCGCCGGCCAGGAACTTGGCGTGCACGCTCTTCTGGTAGTCCGCCGCCTGGGCGTCGTGGCAGTTGACGCAGGCCAGCAGGGCGCGCGGCGAGCTGAGCTTCACCTGCTTGTCGGCCGGGCCCCAGGTGGCGGCGCCGAGCGCCGCCACGGTGGCGGCGTCGGCCGGCGAGAGGGTCACCTCGCCGTCGTGCGGCCCCATGGCGTAGCCCTGGTGGCAGTCCTTGCAGGAGACGCCGTTCTGGCCGTGCACCGAGGCGCCGAAGTCAGCCAGGTGCGACACGGCCGGGCCGTCGCCGCCGGCCTTATGGCACTCCAGGCAGTCGGCCGCGTCGGCGGGCAGGTTCTGGGGGACGGCGGCGGCCGCGGGGGCGGCGGCGCCGGCCTCCGCCGCGAGGGCAGAGGTCGAGAGGGACAAGGCGAGTGCGAGGAGGAGGGTGCGCATGGGCTCCGGGCGGCAATGCAACGAGAGTGCCCTGGGTGGGAGGAGGGCGCGGATTCTAACGTCCTGGTTTCAGGGGACATTGACCGGGGTCAGTTGAAAGACGGATCGCACCCTTTGCGCGAACACGGGCCCCCCGGGAAAGGCTGCGCCAGGGAGGCTGCGCGGACCCCTGGAGAAGCGCCGCCGGAGCGGAGGTTTACGACCTCCCGCCCGGCCAGGCTCAGCGGTTGGAGGCGGTGACCTGCCGGAGGATGTCCAGCTCCTCGAGCGCCTTGCCGGCGCCGATGACCACGGCGGAGAGCGGGTCCTCGGCCAGGAAGACCGGCAGGCCGGTCTCCTCGCGCAGCAGCACGTCGAGGTTCTTGAGCAGCGCGCCGCCGCCGGCCAGCACGATGCCGCGGTCGGCGATGTCGCCGGCCAGCTCGGGCGGGGTCCGCTCGAGCGTCACCTTGACCGCCTCGACGATGCCGTTGATGGGCTCGGAGAGCGCCTCGCGGATCTCGGACGAGCTGACCGTCAGGGTGCGCGGCACGCCGGCCACCAGGTCGCGCCCCTTCACGTCCATGGTGAGCTCCTCCTCGGTGGGGTAGGCGGTGCCGATCCCCATCTTGATGAGCTCGGCGGTGCGCTCGCCGATGAGCAGGTTGTACTTGCGCTTGATGTGCTGGATGATCGCCTCGTCCATCTTGTCGCCGGCGACGCGCACCGAGCGGCTGTAGACGATGCCCCCCAGCGAGATGACCGCCACGTCGGAGGTGCCGCCGCCGATGTCCACGATCATGTTGCCGGACGGCTCGGTGATGGGCAGGCCGGCGCCGATGGCCGCGGCCATGGGCTGCTCGATGAGGTAGACCTCGCGCGCCCCGGCGCTCTCGGCGGCCTCGCGCACGGCGCGCTTCTCCACCTCGGTGATGCCCGAGGGGATGCCGATGATGATGCGCGGCTTCACGAAGGAGCGCCGGTTGTGGGCGGTGGTGATGAAGTGCCGCAGCATGGCCGCGGTCACCTCGAAGTCGGCGATGACGCCGTCCTTCATGGGCCGGATGGCGACGATGTTGCCGGGCGTGCGGCCCAGCATCTCCTTGGCCTCCTTGCCGACCGCCAGCACCTTGCGGCCGCCGCGCGCGTCCTGCTGCACGGCCACCACCGAGGGCTCGTTGGAGACGATGCCCTCGCCGCGGATGTAGATGAGGGTGTTGGCGGTCCCGAGATCGATCGCCAGATCGCGGGAGAGGATGTTGTGGAGCCAGTCGAGCACGGGGCGGGACCTTAACACGGCGGCCCGGGCGGACAACCCCGGACGCAGCGCGTCAATGGAGGGATCAGGGGGACTTGGGGGCCCCGAGGTGGCGCTCGATCCAGCCGAGCACCTCCTCGTGGAAGATCCGGGCGTTGCGCGGCTTGAGGATCCAGTGGTTCTCGTCCGGGAAGACCAGCAGGCGCGACTCGATCCCGCGCCGCTGCAGGGCGGTGAAGGTCGAGAGCCCCTGCGTCACCGTCACCCGGTAGTCCAGTTCACCATGGGTCACGAGGGTGGGGGTCCGCCAGCGCGCCACGAAGGCCCGCGGCGACCAGCGCTCGTAGGCGGCCGGGTCCTGCCACGGGGCCTTGCCGCGCCCCAGGTCCCAGTCGGTGAACCAGAGCTCCTCCGTGTCGAAGGAGGCGCTCACGGTGTCGAAGGTGCCGGCGTGGCTCACCAGGCAGCGGAAGCGGTCGGTCTGGCCGTTGATCCAGTTGACCATGTAGCCGCCGTAGCTGGCGCCGGCGGCGCAGGCGCGGGCCCCGTCCGCCTCGCCCGACGCGACGGCGGCGTCGGTCAGGGCCATGATGTCCTGGTAGGGCGCCCCGCCCCAGTCGCCGCTCACCGCGTCGGTGTAGGCCTGGCCGTGGCCGGTGGAGCCGCGCGGGTTGGGCAGCACCACCGTCCAGCCGCGGGCCGCGTAGAGCTGCGGGTTCCAGCGGTAGCTCCAGGCGTCGCTCCAGGCCCCCTGCGGCCCGCCGTGCACCAGCACCACGGTGGGGTGGCGCTGCCCGGGGCGGTGGCCGGGCGGGGTGAGCAGCCAGCCGTGGACCGCGGCGCCGTCCGGCGAGGTGGCCTCGAGCGGGCGCCAGGCGCCCATCTCCACGCGATCGAGCACCGCGGCCGAGGTGCGGGTGAGCGGCCTGGCGCAGAGGCGTGCGGCCTCCTGCGGGCAGGCCTCCACCAGCGCCACCTCGGCCGGGTGGTCGAGCGAGTCCAGCAGCGCCGCCAGCCGCCGGCCGTCGCGCCCGGGCCTGAGCGCCGCCAGGTGGACCTTCGAGGCCAGCAGCTGGGTGGCCGTGCCGCCGCCGGCCGGCACCTGCCAGATGGCGCTGCGGCCGGCCTCCACCGAGCTGAAGCGCAGCGCCCGCCCGTCGGCGGTCCACCACAGCTCGTCGGCCGAGACGTCCAGGTCGGCGGTCAGGTCGCGCTCGCCGCTGCCGTCGGCGGCGGCCACCATGACGTGGCGCCGGTCGGCCTCGAAGCCCGGGCGCGGCATCCGCAGCCAAGCCAGGCGGCGGCCGTCCGGGGAGGGGCGCGGCGCGCCGTCCCAGCCGGGCGCCCGGGTCAGCTGGCGGGCCGGGCCGCCGGCGGCGGGCACGGCGTACAGGTCGGCGTTGGTGGAGGTGGCCTCCACCGGGTCGGTGATGGCGGCGTAGAGGACGGTGCGCCCGTCGGGCGAGGTGGCCACGTCGGAGAGGCCGCCGCGGTGGGCCGGCGGCGCGTCGCGGTCGCCGGGCGTGAGGTCCACGGCGGCCCCGCCGTCGAGCGGCACCCGCAGCAGGTGGACGCGCAGCCGGGTGCGCCACTCGTCCCAGTGGCGGAAGAGGAGGCGACCGGCGCGGTAGGGCCGGCCCGCGGCGGCCGCGGTCGCGCGCTGGTTGCAGGCCAGATCGGCGCCGCAGGCCGGGTCCACCTCGGCCAGCACCAGCAGCGCGCCGTCGGGGGCGAAGCGGAAGTCGGCCACCCCGCCCGGCACGAGCGGCGCCGGGGCCGCCTCGCCGCCGTCGAGCGGGAGCAGGGAGATCTGCGGGCTGCCGCCGCGGGTGGCGACGAAGGCCAGGGTCCGGCCGTCGGGGGAGAAGCGCGGGGCGCGCACCGAGCCCTCGCCGTGCGTGAGCCGGCGCGGCGCGCCGCCCGCGGCCGGCACCAGCCAGAGCGCGGCGCGCAGGCCGGACTCGTCGGGCAGGACGCGGGCCAGGGTGTAGGCCAGCAGGGCGCCGTCGGGGGAGAGGTCCACCTCGCCGACCCGCTCCAGCGAGAGCAGGTCGTCGAGGGAGAAGGGGCGGCGGCCGGCCGCGGCCGGGCCGGCCGGGGCGGGCGTGGCCAGGAGCGCCAGCGCCAGCAGGAGCGAGGTGGTCATGGGGCCGACCTTCTACCACGCGACCGCCGGGGCCTCCCTTTGGCGGGCCGCGCCCCGGCGCGGTAGGCTGTCCGGCCCATGTCGCGGCCGTCCCCGTCTCCCTGCTCCACGTGCGGCTACCAGGTGCAGGTGGCCTCCGGGGCGGTCAACTTCTGCCCCGCCTGCGGCGAGGACCTGCGCGGCGGGGCGTCGGAGCGGACCGCCACCCAGGCGCTGCTCGGCGCGGTGGTGGCGGACCGCTACCGGCTCCTCTCGCTGCTCGGCGAGGGCGGCATGGGCGCGGTCTACAAGGCCGAGCACATCCGCATGGGCAAGGTGCTGGCGCTCAAGCTGCTGCGCGGCGCCTTCGCCCGCGACGAGGGGGCGGTGGCCCGCTTCCGCTCCGAGGCGCAGATCGTCTCGCGCCTCTCCCACCCGCACACCATCGCGGTCTTCGACTTCGGCGAGCTGCCCGGCGGCGACGGCTTCTACCTGGCCATGGAGTACGTGCCGGGGCGCGACCTGGCCACCGTGCTGCACGAGCAGGGGGCCCTGCCGGAGGCGCGCGTGGTGGCCCTGGGGCAGCAGGTGCTGGGCTCGCTGGCGGAGGCGCACGACGCCGGGGTGGTCCACCGCGACATCAAGCCGGCCAACGTGATGCTGCTGGCGACGCGGGCCGGCGAGGACTTCGTCAAGGTGCTGGACTTCGGCATCGCCAAGCTGCGCGACGACCCGGCTGCCCTCTCCACCACCTCGGCCGGCGCCATCATCGGCACCCCCAGCTACCTCTCGCCCGAGCAGGCCCGCGGCGAGCCGCTCGACGGCCGCGCCGACCTCTACTCGGTGGGCGCGCTGCTCTACGAGCTGGTGTCGGGCCGCCCGCCGTTCCACGGCATGAGCCCGCTGGCCATGGTCTCCGCCCACCTGCGCGACCCGCCGCGGCCGCTCGACCAGGTGGCGCCGGGGGTCTCCGAGGGGCTGGCCGCGGTGATCCACCGGGCGCTGGAGAAGCGGCCGGCCGACCGCTTCGCCTCTGCGGACGAGATGCGCGCCGCCCTCACGGCGGTGGCCTCGACCGCGCCCGGCGGGCGGCCGCCCACGCCGCGCCCGCCCACCGGCGGCGGCGCCGCCGCCACCACCGGCGGGCTGGCCCTGGCCAGCCGCGAGGACTTCGAGGCCTTCGAGCGCGAGGTGATCCGGCTGCGGCGCAGCCGGGTGGTGGCGCCCTGGTCGGTCGTGCTGCTGCTGCTGGCGGCCGGGCTGGTGGCCTGGCGCTGGGCCGACGTCTACGCCGTCCTGCAGGTCCGCGCTCCGGCGCTGGTGCAGGCCCTGCCGGCCTCGCTCCGGCCGGCCGACCACGTGGACGGCGAGGAGCACGAGCCCAACAACGTGCCGCCGCAGGCCACCAGCCTGCCGCTCCCGCCGGGGCCCGACGGGGCGCCCGGCGGCGGGCTGGCGCTGGTGCGGGGCCATGTGGGGGCCAAGGTCTCCGACAGCTCGGGCGACCTCGACGTCTACCGGGTGGTGGTGCCCGCCGGCGCGGCCGGGTCGGTGCTGGAGGCCACCTTCGAGGGTGAGCGGGCCGGCGAGGGGATCCGCGGCCTCGACGTGGCCCTGTCGCTCAACCGGCAGCGCCAGGAGGGGTCCGAGCGGACCAGCGCGCCGCTGGTGGCCGGCGCCGACGAGGGGGGGCCGGGCCAGCCGGAGCGGCTGCGCGCCGCGGTGGAGCCGGGCACCTACTTCCTGGCGGTGCGCGAGAAGCACGCCGAGGCCACCGGACCGGTGGAGAAGCCCACCGACTGGTACCACCTGACGGTGCGCCTGACCCGGCCGACGCCCGGGGAGGTGGCCGGTGGCGCGGCGCCCGGGCCAGGGGCGCCGACCGGGCCGGTCCCGCCAGCCGCCACGCCCTAGCGCTGGCGGCGCGTCCGGGCCCGGCGCCGGCCCGGCCGGTCCCGGCGCGGGCGGGGCCGTGCCCTGGCGTCGCACCCGAGGGAGCGCGCCCGACCGTGGGCTGGCCAGGGCCGCTGCCGGCGTTACGATCGAGCGGTGAGGAGCGCGCTCCCAGATCCAGCGCTGGTGCGGCGCGCCGCCGTGGCGGGCACCTTCTACCTGCGGGACGCGGCGGCGCTGCGAGCCGAGGTGTCCCGCCTGCTGGCGGCCGCGCCGGCGCCGGGCCCCTCCCGGCCCAAGGCGCTGGTGGTGCCGCACGCCGGCCACGTCTACTCGGGGGCGGTGGCGGCCACCGCCTACGCCCAGCTCCGCGCGCCGGGCCCGCCGGTGGAGCGGGTGGTGCTGCTCGGGCCGTCCCACACCACCAGCCACGCCGGCCTGGCGCTGCCGGACGTCGCGCGCTTCCGCACCCCGCTCGGCGAGGTCCCGGTGGACGCCGCCGGGGTGGCGCAGGCCCTGGCGCTCCCGCAGGTGACGGTGAGCGGGGAGGCCCACCTGCGCGAGCACGCGCTCGAGGTGCAGCTCCCCTTCCTGCAGGTGGCGCTGGGCGCCTTCTCGCTCGTGCCGCTGACGGTGGGCCACTGCTCGGCCGAGGACGTGGCCGAGGTGCTGCACGCCCTGTGGGGAGGGGAGGAGACCCTGGTGGTCTGCTCCACCGACCTGTCGCACTTCCTGGCCTACGGCGAGGCCTGCCTCCTCGATCGGCGCACCGCCGCCCAGGTGCTGGCGCTGGACGCCGCCGGGCTGGGGCGCGAGCAGGCCTGCGGCCGGACCCCGCTGGCCGGCCTGCTGCTCGAGGCCCGGCGGCGCCACCTGGCCGCCTCCCTGCTCGACCTGCGCAACTCGGGCGACGCCTGCGGCGACATGGAGCGGGTGGTGGGCTACGGGGCCTTCGCCCTGCACGCGCCGCGGCCGGCGCCGGACCGGACGCCCGCGCCGGCGCCGGGCGCGGGGCCGGCGGCGCACCACCGGGCCGGCGTGGTCACCGGCCTGGCGCGCGCCGCGGTGGCCAGCCTCTACGGCGGGCCGCCCCCGGCGCTCCCGGCCGGCGAGCCCTGGCTGGAAGAGCGCCGGGCCTGCTTCGTCAGCCTGCACCACCACGGCCAGCTGCGCGGCTGCATCGGCGCCCTCGAGCCGCGCGCCACGCTCTTCCAGGAGGTGGTCTCCTGTGCCCGCGCCGCCGCCATCCGCGACCCGCGCTTCGACCCGGTGGAGGTCGGCGAGCTGCCCGGCCTGGACTTCGAGGTCTCGGTGCTGTCGCCGGTGGAGCCGCTGCCGGCGCGGGACGAGGCCGAGGCCCTGGCGCGGCTCCGCCCGGGGGTGGACGGGGTGGTGCTGGAGGCGGAGGGGCGCAGCGCCACCTTCATCCCGGCCATGTGGGAGCAGCTGCCCGACCCGCGCGACTTCCTGCGCCACCTGCGGGGCAAGGCCGGGCTGCCGGAGACCTGGGTGCCCGGGACGCGCCTCTCCCGCTTCACCGCCGCGCGGTACCAGGAGCCGCGGTGAGCGGCCCGGCCCCGCACCCGGCCCGCTGGTGGCACGCCCTGCCCGACGGCCGGCTCCAGTGCGACCTGTGCCCGCGCGACTGCCGGCTGCGCGACGGGCAGCGCGGCTTCTGCTTCGTGCGCCAGCGGTCCGGCGACGGGCTGGTGTCCACCACCTGGGGCCGGTCCTCCGGCTTCTGCGTGGACCCCATCGAGAAGAAGCCGCTCCACCACTTCTACCCGGGCTCCAGCGTGCTCTCCTTCGGCACCGCCGGCTGCAACCTGGGCTGCCGCTTCTGCCAGAACTGGGACCTCTCCAGGGCCACCGCCCTGGACCGGCTGATGGACCAGGCCACGCCGGAGCAGGTGGCGGCGCGGGCGGTGGCGCTCGGGTGCCGCAGCGTGGCCTTCACCTACAACGATCCGGTGGTCTTCGCCGAGTACGCCATCGACGTGGCGGAGGCCTGCCGCGCCCGCGGCGTGAAGACCGTGGCGGTCACCGCCGGCTACGTGCGCGCCGCCCCGCGCCTGGAGCTCTTCGGGCGCATGGACGCCGCCAACGTGGACCTGAAGGCCTTCACCGAGGGCTTCTACCGGAGGCTGTGCCTGGGCCACCTGGCGCCGGTGCTGGAGACCCTGGAGGTGCTGGTGAAGTCGCTGGGGGTCTGGACCGAGATCACCACCTTGCTCATCCCGGGCCAGAACGACGGCGAGGCCGAGGTGGCGGCGCTGGCCGGCTGGATCGCCGAGCACCTGGGCCCCGACGTGCCGCTGCACTTCTCGGCCTTCCACCCCGACTTCCAGCTCGCCGACCTGCCGGCCACGCCGCCGGCCACCCTGGCGCGGGCCCGCCGCCAGGCCCTGGCGGCCGGGCTGCGCCACGTCTACACGGGCAACGTGCACGACCTGGAGGGGGACGCCACCAGCTGCGCCGGCTGCGGCAAGGTGGTCATCGCCCGCGACTGGTACGAGCTGCTCGACTACCGGCTGACGCCGGAGGGGCGCTGCCAGGCCTGCGGCCGGACCCTGGCCGGCCGCTTCGACGCCGCCCCCGGCCGCTTCGGGCGGCGGCGCGTCCCGGTGCGCCTGGCGGGCTGAGCGGCGCCGGCGCGGTCGGCCAGCGACACCAGCCCGGCCAGCGCCGCCTCGAGGGCCGCGGCGTCGCGGCCGCCGCGGGCGGTGACGTCGGGCCGGAGCGGGGGCTGGTAGGCCGCCCCCGCGCCGGGGAGGCCGCGCACCCGGCCGGCGGCGGCCCCGGCGTACAGCCCCTTGGGATCGCGGCGGCGGCAGGTGGCCTCCGGGGTGGCCAGGTGGACCTCCAGGAAGGCCGGGGCCAGCGCGCGGGCCCGGGCCCGGAAGGCGCGCCGGCTGGCGGTGGCGGCCACCACCACCAGGAGCCCCTGGCGCGCCAGCAGCGCCGCCAGCCGCGCCAGCGCGCGGTAGAAGGCGGCCCGCTCGGCGGGGCCCCGCCCGGCCGGACGCCCCAGCGCGGCCCGCAGCGCGTCGGAGTCGAGCAGCGCCGCGGGACGGCCCGCCGCCCTGAGCCGCGCCGCCAGCCGGCGGCCCAGGGTGCTCTTGCCCGACGACGGCAGCCCGGTGAGCCAGGCCACGGCGCCGCGCCGCGCCGGTCCGGCCGGCGCCGCGCGGCCGCGCCTCACGGGAAGAGCTCCGCCGCCAGCGCCGGGTCGAAGCGGTCGCGCGCCGCCACGCGGCCGGCCCAGGCCAGCAGGGCCTCGCGGGTGGTGGCGGGCAGGTCCGGGTAGAAGCGCGGGCAGCAGAGCACCAGGGCGCGCCAGGCCAGGAAGGGCGGCGCCGCCTCCAGCACCGCCTCGCCGGCGTGGCTCAGGTAGGTCTCCCAGAAGGCCGTCCAGAGCGGCGCGAAGCCGCGGCGCCAGCGCCCCGGCGCCTGCAGGGCGAAGAACAGGTAGTTGACGGACAGGGCGGTGACGTCGTCGGCCGGGTCGCCGGCGGCGCCGCGGCTGGCGTCGAGCACGGTGAGCCCGAGCCCCGCGTCGAAGAGCAGGTTGAAGGGGTGGAAGTCGCCGTGGATGCGGCGCAGCCGGTCGGCCCGGTCGCGCAGCCGCCAGCGCCAGTCGAGGGCCTGGCGCTCGAGCGCCTGCAGCGCCGCGGGCCGCGCGCCCGGGACGGCCGGCGGGTAGGCGTCCACCAGCCCGAAGATCCCCTCGCCCGAGCCGACCAGGTCGCGCACGGCGCGCCGCCAGGCCACCGGGTCCTCCAGCCGGGTGGCGTGCAGGCGGGCCAGCCAGCGGGCCAGCGCCCGGGCGCGGTCCAGGTCGAGCGGCGCCACGTCGTCGCGGGCCAGGGCGCGCAGGTCGTCGGCGTAGAGCCGCCCCTCGGCGAAGTCGGTGATGAGGTAGGGCTCGCCCGCCCCGCGCAGCGAGGTGAGCCCCCCGGGCGTCAGGGCGCCCACGTCGAGCGGCAGGACGTGGTCCGGGACCAGCTCGAAGGTGTCGAAGGACAGCTGCAGCTCGGCGGTCCGGTCGGAGCGCCGATCGTGGCCGAACTCGTCGGGCGCGGCGGTGCGGAAGACCAGGGCCCGGCGCTCGCCGCCGGGCAGCTCGACCTGCAGCTTCACCGGCCGGCCGTACCCGGTGGCCTTGCGCGCCACGGCCCCGGGGCGCTCGGCCCCCAGCGGCTCGGCCGACAGCAGCCGGGCGCCGGGCAGGAGCCGACCCACCGCCTGGGCCAGGGCCTCGGTGGACACCTCGCCCGGGGCCGGCAGGGTGGTGGGCATGGCGCGCTCCCCGCGGCCGGACCGCGCCCTGCGATCCGGCCGCCACGGACTGGGACGACGACCTGGCTCGGCGAATCAGCGGCCGAGCAGCATGAGCGCGACGACCACGACGCCGATGAAGGCGGCCACGAGGATGGTCAGCCTGGTGGTGGCGCCGAGACCCGAGCCGGTGCTGGTGGTGGTGGTGGTGGTCATGACGGGCTCCTTCGTGTGTGCTGCCAGGAGATCGTAGGCCTTCGGCGGCGGCCTGTCGCGATCCGGGCGGGAGGTTCGTTGCCGCACCCGATGAGGGTGACCTCGCCAGGCAGCGGGCGCGCCGGAAGGCCAGCGGGCGTGCGAAAAGGGAGCGGGGCCGGCCCCCGGAGGGACCGGCCCCGCGAGGGACCCGGCGACGGTCGAGGCGGGACTACGCCTCGGCCACGATCTTCACCTTCACCTTGCCGACCACCTCGGAGTGCAGCTTCACCGGCACCTCGAAGTCGCCCAGCGTCTTGAGCGGCTCGGAGAGGTCGATGGTGCGCCGGTCGATCTGCAGGCCGCGGGCGGCCAGGGCCTCGACCAGGTCCAGGGCGGTGACGGAGCCGTACAGCTTGTCCTGCTCCCCGACCTTGCGCTTCAGGGTGATGGCGGTGTCGGCCAGCCGCTTGGCGACGGCCTCGGCCGAGGCCTTCAGCTTGGCCGCCTTGGCCTGCGCCACGGACTTCTGGTGCTCCATCTCCCGGACGTTCTTCGAGTTGGCCTGCACGGCCAGCCCGCGGGGGAGGAGGTAGTTGCGGCCGTAGCCGGGCTTGACGTCGACGAGCTCGCCGCCCTTGCCCAGGTTCTCCACATCTTCACGAAGGATGAGCTTCATGGTGGGCTCCTACGCCGTGCCCGAGGTGTAGGGCAGGATGGCGAGCATGCGGGCGCGCTTCACCGCGGTGGCGACCTCGCGCTGGTGCTTGGCGCAGTTGCCGCTGATGCGCCGGGGGATGATCTTGCCGCGCTCGGTGAGGAAGTACTTGAGGGCCTGCTGGTCCTTGTAGTCGACCTTCAGGGCCTTGTCGGCGCAGAACCGGCAGACCTTGCGGCGGCCGAAGCCGCGGCCCCGCCCGCCGTCCTCGCCGCCGCGCTCGCCGCGCTCCTCGCGGTCGCCGCCGCGGCCGCCGCCGCCGCCGCCGCCACCGCCGCCGAAGGACTTGCCCCCTCCGCCGTAGCCGCCGCCGCCGCCGCCGCCGCCACCACCACCGAACGACTTGCCACCCATGTCAGGACGCGCCATGGCTTATTCCTCCCCCCGCTCGAAGGCAGGGCCGTCGGCCTCGAAGCCTTCCTCGCGCTCGCCGAACTCGCGCTCCTCGCGCGGCTTGGTCTCGTCCTCGACCGGCGCCACCTTCACGTCGGCCTCGATCTGGCGGGCCTCGAAGTCCACGTCGTCGGCCAGCTTGACCGACTGGAACTTCACCACCGCGTCGATCATCTTCAGGTTGCGCTCGAACTCGGCCACCAGGCCCGGCGAGCCCACGTACAGGCAGTGCATGTAGAGGGCCCGGGGGTTCTTGCCGATGGGGAAGGCGGTCTTGCGCTTCCCCTGGTTGGTGAACCGGATCACCTTGCCGGTCTCGCGGGTGACCACCCCGCGGAGCCGCTCCTTGATCTCCTCCACCTGCTCGTCGGGCGTCTCCGCCTTGAGCAGGTAGATGGTCTCGTACTCGCGTGCGAGACGCTTCGATGCTTGTGTCATCGGTACTCCCCTCGGTTTCACAGCGGCGGTTCACCCGCCGCGAGGAGCTGCTGTCCACTGCCACGCGCGCCCCAGGGCCCGATGCCCTGGCCGCACGCCCTGCCTCACCACCCGGCGGCGGCCCGCAGCGGGCCCGCCGGTCCTGCTACCCCGCCGGCTCGCGCCGGCGGTTCACCTGGTTCATCGCCTTGGCCGCCCCCAGCACGCAGCACAGCCGGGTCGCCTCGGCCGCCCACTCGACGCAGGCCTCCAGCCTGTCGTCCTCGGCGCGCGGGAAGCGGCCGAGCACGTAGTCGGCTGGATCCACCTGCGCCGGCGGGCGGC